>JAPLOE010000262.1 GCA_026692705.1 Planctomycetota bacterium | reverse complement strand
CGGCGCGGGCTCGCGTTGCCTCGAATGCCACATGCCGCGGCTGGTGTACGGCATCGTCGACATCCATCGCAGCCATCGCATCGAGAGTCCCGACGTCGCGCGTGATGTCGAGGCCGGGCGGCCGAACGCGTGCACGAGCTGCCACACGGGCGAGACGGCGTTGTGGGCGGCGAACGCGATGCGCGAGGCCTGGGGCGAGCAGTACCGCGCGCCGAGATCGAGGCCGGATGGTGCGCCGCTCGAAGTACCGGAAGCGCTTGCGAGCCTGCACGCGGGCGACGCGGTGCAGCGTGCGGTGTACGCGCGGCAACTGGGGCGGCCGGACACGGCGGAGAAGCCGGAGCAGCGCGCGGTGGCGTTCGCGCACCTCGCGGTCGCGCTCGCCGATGGGTATCCGAGCATCCGCACGATCGCGCGGCGTTCGCTGAAGGCGCTCGATCGTGAGCTGGGGCTGGGGATGGCGGCGGAGCTCGAGGCGTTTGACACGTTCGCGGATGCGGACTCGCGGCGCGAGAGCGTGCTCAAGCTGCTCGAGAAGCTCGAGCGCGCCGCCGCCGGGCGCTTCCCTTCGCCGCGCGCGGATTCCATGCTCGACGCCCGCTTCCGGGTCGAGCTCGAGCGTGTCACGCGCCTGCTCGAGCGGCAGTCCGACCACGTGATCTCGATCGGCGAATGAACGCACCCCTCGCAAGCGCGCTGCGCACCGGCTGGATCCTGCTCGCGACGAGTCTGCCGCTGGGCATCACGCTCGAGGCGCTGCATGCGTTCCGCGTGCGCGGGTTCCTCGAGAGCCCCGTGCGCCGCGAGATGTGGCGCCTCGCGCACGCGCACGGGACGCTGCTCGCGCTGCTCCTGCTCGCGTTCGTGGCGGTGGCGGAGCGGCACCTGAAGGAGGAGCGCCACGCGGCGATCGCGCGCGACCTGCGGATCGGGGCGATCGCGATGCCGCTGGGCTTTTTCCTCGGCGGAATCCTCAACGGCGAGGGCGATCCGTCGCTGTTCGTCGCGCTCGTGCCGGTGGGAGCGCTGTTCCTCGTCGTCGCGCTCGTGCGGGCGACGCTCGCGACGCGCTGAGCGACGATGTTCACGGGCGTCGCGATCTTCGCGCTGACGTACGCGCTCATCGCGGGGCGTCGGCTGAGCTGGCTGCCGCTCGACCGGCCGGCCGGAGCGTTGCTCGGCGCCGTGCTGATGGTCGCGTTCGGCGTGCTCGCGCCGCGCGAGGCGATTGCGTCGATCAACGGCGAGACGCTGCTGCTGCTGTTCGGCCTGATGGGCATCGGCGGGTTCCTCGCGAGCGACGGCTTCCTCGATCGCTCCGCGGACTGGTTCGCGGCGCGCTGCGGGACGGCGTCGCACCTGCTCGGTGCGCTCGTGTGGGGCGCGGGGATTCTCTCGGCGGTCATCACGAACGATGCGGTGTGCGTACTGGGCGCGCCGCTCGTCGTCGCGTGGGTGCGGCGACTGAAGGTGCCCGCGCTGCCATTTCTGCTCGCGTTGTGCACGGCCGCGAACACGGGCTCGGTCGCGACGCTCGTCGGCAACCCGCAGAACATGCTGTGCGGCCAGCTCGGGGAGCTCGACTACACGACGTACCTGCTGCATCTCGCGCCCGTCGCGCTCGTCGGACTCGCGCTCAACCATGCGCTGCTCGTCTGGGCGTTCCGGCGCGAGCTCGCGCTTCCGTTGCCGTCCGTTCCAGCTCCGCGGGTGATCGATGGCAAGAGTGCGCTGACCCTCGGCGTGCTCGCGCTGACCGTGGTGTCGTACCTGCTCGGCACCGACCTCGCGTGGACCGCCGCCGCCGGTTTCGTCGCGCTGATGCTGCTCAAGCGCGCCGACACGAGCGGCCTGTGGGAGAAGATCGACTGGTCCGTGCTGCTCTTTTTCGCCGGCCTTTTCGTCGCGGTCGAGGGCCTGACCCGCAGCGGCGCCACGCAGTGGTTCTTCGAGCGTTACCCGCTCGTCGAGCCCGGCTCCACCGGCGCCTGGCGCGCCAGCGGCCTGTTCCTAGTCGGGTCCAACGTCGTCTCGAACGTGCCCTTCATCCTCGTCGTGCAGGACGAGCTCACGAAGTTCTCCAATCCCGTGCTCGCCTGGGAACTGCTCGCGATGGCCTCCACCTTCGCCGGCAACCTCACGCTGCTCGGCAGCGTCGACAACGTGATCGTCGCCGAACGCGGCCGCGAAATCGGCGGCATGGGCTTCCTCGCCTACCTCAAGGTCGGCGCCCCGCTCGCCCTGCTCACGACCGCGATCGGGACCGCGTGGTTGATGCTCGTCCACGCGTGAAGCCGGAGGAGAAGGAACCGGTGGGGGAGCCGGAAGGAGGGAGAGAAGAGGAAGAGAGGAGGCAGAACGGGAAGAAGGAGGCTGCCTAAGGTCCCTTCCAACTTCTCCTCTCTCTCCTGTCTCTCTCCCTTCTGCCTCTTTCCGACTCCCCCACCGGTTCCTCTCCTCTTCTCTCAGTCGGCCTGGCGCGGCTCGACGTGCAGGAGCTTGCGGACGAAGAAGTCCATCGTGCGGCGCCAGCCGTAGGGGGAGCCGCCGGAGCCGTGGCCGCCGCCGGGGATGACGAGCAGGTCGAAGTCCTTGTCGGCGCGAACCAGAGCGTCGACGACTTGCATCGTGGACGCGGGATCGACGTTGCGGTCGGCCTCCCCGACGATCAGGAGCAGGTCGCCTTGGAGGCGCGAGGCGTGGGCGACGTTGCTCGAGGCTTCGTAGTGCGGGCCGAGGGGCCAGCTCATCCAGAGCTCGTTCCACCAGATCTTGTCGACGCGGTTGTCGTGGCAGCCGCAGTCGGCGACGGCGGCGCGGTAGAAGTCGCCGTGGTCGAGCAGCGCACGCAGCGCGTTCTGGCCGCCGGCGGAGCCGCCGAAGATTCCGACGCGAGTGAGGTCGAGTCCGGGGTGGGTGGCGGCGAGGGCGCGCAGCCACGCGATTCGATCGGGAAATCCGGAGTCGGCGAGGTTCTTCCAGGCGACGTCGTGGAAGGCCTTGGAGCGCCAGTTCGTGCCCATGCCATCGATCTGCACGACGACGAAGCCGAGCTCGGCGAGCTCGCTGGCGTGGCCGTGGTGCGAGTGGAATTCCTTGGGCACGTGGAAGTCGTGCGGGCCGGCGTAGATCTGCTCGACGATCGGGTGGGGGCGCGAAGGATCGAAGTTGGAGGGCCAGTGCACCAGCCCAAAGATGTCAGTGGTGCCGTCGCGGCCCTTGGCGACGAAACGTTCCGGCGCGCGCCAGCCGGTGGCGGCGAGGGCCGTCGTGTTTGCGCGGCCGAGCTCGAGTAACTTCGCGCCATCGGACAGGCGGCGCAGTTCGACGACGGGCGCGTGGTCGACGCGCGACCAGCGGTCGAGCGCGAAACGACGATCGGGCGAGAGCTCGAGTTCGTGCGTGCCGTCGGCGTCGGTGAGCTCGACGAAGCCGGTGCCGTCGAAGTTCACGCGCGCGAAGTGCTCGTGGTAGGGATCCTCGCCCTCGTGGCGGCCGGCGACGACGAGCAGGAGCTCGCGGCGCGCGTCATCGACGTGGACGACGCGCTTGACGACCCATTCGCCGCTCGTGACGGCGCCGAGCACGGCTCCGGTGCGGCCGTCGATGCGCCACAGGTGGTTCCAGCCGCTGCGCTCGCTCATCCACAGCACTTCGTCGCTGCCTTCGACGTGGTGCAGCCAAAGTTTCGCGGCGTAATCGAAGAACGTCGGGCCGTTCTCGTCGATCACCGCGGTCGCCTTGCCGGTGAGCGCGTCGAGCGAGACGAGCCGCACGACGGTGTGGCCGCGCTGGTTGTAGACGAACGTGAAACGTGAGCCGTCGGGCGCCCAGCGTTCGCGATCGATGGACCACGGGTTGTCGAACAGCTCGCGCGAGAGCGGAATTTCGCGGCCCGTCGCACTCTCGAAGAGCCGCGGCCAGCGCTGCGGGATCGGATCGCCGGGCTTGAGGTAGGGGTAGCTGCGCAGCACGGGATGCACGGAGCCCCGCGGCGAGCTCTCGACGTAGTGCACGACACGATCCCCGCCGGGCGCGTGTTCCCAGGCGATGAAATGGGCGCCGGCGGGCGAACGGTCGAGGTCGTTCGACCAGTTGCGGCCTTCGGGGACGGTGGCGAGCACGCTTTCGCTGCCGTCGGTGGCGCGGCGGACGAGCTCGCGGCCGCGAGCGAAGATCTCGCGCGGAGTCTCAGGCGCTCGCTCGCGGCGGCGCTCGCGCGGCTCGAGCGGCTGCAGCGTGTCGTCGAGCTCGACGCGGTCGACGTCCTCGCTCGCGCGCACGGCGCCGAGCGTGCGGCCCTGCTCGTCGAGCACGAGCCAGTTGTGGCCAGCGAACGTGCCTTGCGCGTGGCGGCCGCCGGGTTCGACCTTGCCGTAGCTGCGCCGCTGGCCTTCGCTGTCGATCCAAAGGACCTCGATCGGGTTCGAGCGCGCGTTGCGGAACTCGAGGCGCACCGCGGCACCGCCGTTGCGGCTGCGCGAGAAGTCGTCGGAGAGCTTCTGGAGCGCCTTCGGCTCCGCCGCGACGAGCGTTTCCACCGCGCGATCGAACGTCCAGCGCTTTCCGCCCACTCGCAGCTCGAACTTGCCGTCGCCGAGCGGCTCGACACGCTCGATGCGCAGCGGTGAGCCCGACTGCGCGACGAGCTCCGCGTTCGCCTTCGCTCCGAGCAGCTCCACCTTGCTCGCCTTCTCGGCGTCGACGAGCCACCACGTGCGCGAGCCATCCGCGCGGTCCTCCGAATGCACGAGCCCCGCACCTTCGGGCAGCCAACGCGCGTCGATGCGCTCGTTGAGCACCTTCCCGGAACGCAACGAACCGAGCTTCGCCGCGCGCTCGTAGTCGGCGCGCGTGCCCTGAGCCTGAGCGAACGAAACGAGGCAGCCGAGGGCCAGCAACGCGACGAGAGAACGCAGCATGCGCGCGACTATCGGCCGCGCGCCTCGCCCTCGCAACCCCGCGCGCTCAGACCGGCTGGAAGGCCGCCGTCACGCGCCGCATCACGGCCTGCGTGAACTGTTCGGTCGTGAGCTTGCCGCCGATGTCGCCGGTCTTCTCGCCCTGCGCGATCGCGTCGAGCAGCGCCGAACGCAGCGCCTTGCTCGCGTCGAGCTCGCCCACGTGCCGCAGCAGCGACGCCAGCGCGAGCAGCGCCGCCGTCGGGTTGCACAGGCCCTTGCCCGCGATGTCGGGCGCGGTGCCGCCGGCGGGATCGAACATCGCCTGCGTGATCGTGCCGTTGTCCTGGAACGAGTAGCTCGCGCTGTCGCCCAGCCCAACCGAACCGATCAGGCCGCACAGCATGTCCGAGAGGAAGTCGCCGTACTCGTTGGGCGTCACGATCACCTGGTAGCGCTCGGGGCGCATGATGATGTTCGCGAGCATCGAGTCGAACAGCTCGCGCCGGTACGGGATGCCCGGGTAGTCCTGCGCGACGTGGCCGCAGGCTTCCTCGAACAGGCCGTCGGTGCCCTTCTGGATCGTGTACTTGGAGCTCGACACGACGCCGCACTTCTTGACCATCGCCAGCTTGAAGGCGAAACGCGCCGCGTGGCGCGAGGGCAGGCGCTCGATCACGCGCAGGCTGACGGCGGTGTCGGGGCCGATGCGGCGGCCGGCGTCGTCGTAGGTGCCGCCCGTGCCGATGCGCACTACGTCGATGTCGATCGGCTTGGTGAAGTTGGTCTGGATGCCGGGGATCGTCACCACGGGGCGGTGGATGACGGAGAACTGGCAGCGCTCGCGCAGCACCTTGTTGGGCGAGAGGTCCTCGCTCGTGGTGGTCGTCGGGTACTTGAGCGAGACGCGGTGCAGGCGCATCGCCGCCTCGGCCTCGTCGTAGACGGCGTTGCCGCGGCGCGTGCGCGCGCCCTCGGACAGGTCGACCTGCAGGAACTCGAGCTTGCAGGGCAGCGTGGCGGCGACGGCGTGGACGGAGTGGCTGAGCTCGGCAGAGATGCCGTCTCCGAGCAGCTCGACGACTTTGTAGGTCTTCATGGCGGGGTGGCGTTGCGCCCTTTTCGGGCCTGAGCCAGAGAGTTCCGCAGGGTGCGGACGGATTTCGAGGCCAAACAGGATACGGGGGGGCGTCGGAACGGCAAGCCGAGCGGTTTTTGGCGGGCAGACGGCGCGGGGTGCGTCGTCCAAGGGCGGTTGCGGGCCTATGCTCCTCGCGCGCGCTCCCACGGGAGCCTCCAGCCCGCTCCAACCATGGCCCGTACCTCGTCCAGGCTCCCTCTGGTGGCCCTCGCCGTCCTCGTGCTGGGGCTCTCGGCGGCGTTGGCGTGGCGCCTGACCGTGAGCGACGAGCCCGATCGCCGGATCGAGCTCGAAGCCGCCTCCGCGCCCGCCAATCTCGGTGCGGTCGCCGCGGCGCCGCCGGCCCCGATCGAGCTCTCCCCGCCGCGCGATCCCAACGCGAACGGCGGCGACCGCTCGGCGACGGCGCTGGTCGAGACGAGCGTGGCGTGGCCCGTGAAGGTCGAGCTCGAGCTCGTGCGCGCGGCCAACTTGCCGAAGGCGAAGGACGCTCCGGCGATGGGCAGCGGCGCGACGGCGCGGCTGCGCGGGCGGCTGATGGTCCGCGAGGGCGGCGTGGCGGGCAAGCTGACGTTCACCGGCGGAGCGAACGCGGGGCGCGTGCTCCCGACCAACGAACGCGGCGAGTTCGGTGCGATCGACCTGTACCCGGGCGTGGCCGAGGTGCGCGTCGACGCCGGCGGTTTCGAGTCGATCCGCGAGGTGCGGCTGCGCTCCGGCCAGCAGGAGGAGCTCAACATCTCCTACGACCTGCCCGGTCAATTGTGGGGCGAGGTGTTCGACCGCGACGGCAAGGGCCTCGAGGGCGTCGACGTCGAGCTCGACGGGCGCCACGTGAAGACCGACGAGACGGGCGTGTTCCATTTCGGCGCGACGGCCGGCGGTGACGCGGTGCAGCTCATCCTGCGCAAGGACGGCTTCGCGACGCAGTGCCATCGCATTGCGGTCGCGGCGGGGCGCGTGACCGAGCGCGGGCGCTACGCATACACGCTGCTTCCGGCGGCGCGGCTGGAGATCTCGCTCGGCGCGCGCGTCGGCTCGCGCGAGGATCCGGTCGTGATCCTGCTGCCCGAGGTGATGGGCATGTCGCGTTCGTACCCGTGGCACCGCGTCAGTCCGGCGCGCGTGAAGCCCGGGGCGACGCTCAAGCTCGACGACCTGCCCTCGGGGCGCGTCGCGGTGCGCGTCTTCCACGGCGGCGCCAAGGCGAATCCGGAGAACGGCATCGCGTTCCTCGAGCCGGGGCAGACGGAGACGTACCGCGTCGAGTTCGAGCCCGCGCCGGCGCTGGTCGGTTTCGTGCAGGACAAGGACGGGCGGCGCATCGAGGGCGCGCGTGTGGTGTGCGAGGCTCCCGACCGCACGGGCGCGACGCTGCAGTACCTGCGCGGCATGCCGGACCTGCTCGAGTCGGAGATCGTGCCGAGCTTCCCCGTCGGCGCCAGCGAGGCGCGCACGGACTTCAACGGCGAGTTCGCGCTCGCGAGCTACCCGGAGTTCGGCGACGTGCGTTACGTGTGGGCCGAGAGCCCCGACGGCAAGCTGTGGGGCGCACGTTCGGTGCGCTCGAACGACGCGACGGTGCAGATCGTCGTCGCGCCGGTGGACGCGGGGCGCTCGACCGTGAGGATCGTTTTCCCCGGGAGAAATCAGGGGCTGCCGGTGGTCGCGAGCCTCGGTGGCCGGCCGCGCGAGGAGGTGATCCTCGCCGCCGACGCGCCGCTCGAGCTCGAGGGCCTCGCGCCGGGAACGTGGCGGTTGCGCGCGAGCTGGAACGGGCGTTCGCTGCTGCGCGGCGGCCAGATGGAATTCGAGCTTTCCGGCGAGGAAGCGATCGATTTGCCGTTGCCCGAGGGCGCGATCCTCGGACAGGACGCGGACACGCTCCTGCGCGCCGGACGGCCGGTGCCCGCGCGCCTGCTCGGCACCGGCAGGTAGGCCGGAGCGGGGCGCCGCTAGAATCGCGCGCCCCATGAAGCTCACTCT
Organism: Planctomycetota bacterium; assembly: GCA_026692705.1. Taxonomy (GTDB): domain Bacteria; phylum Planctomycetota; class UBA1135; order UBA1135; genus F1-120-MAGs118. The sequence goes on along the minus strand of JAPLOE010000262.1, from coordinate 530 downwards.
CGACGGCCGTTCGCTGCACCTCGCCGACCTCGCTCCGCTCAGCCACGGTGGCCAGCTCGAGCTCTCGCTCTCGGAGACGGCGCGCACGGCGGTGCGGCGCGCGCGCGAGCTCGTCGATCGCCACGTCGAGGCCGGCAACATCGTGTACGGCCTGACGACGGGCTTCGGGAAGCTCAAGAGCATCGCGATCCCGCGCGAGGATCTCGTCACGCTGCAGCGCAACCTCGTGCTGTCGCATTGCTGCGGCGTCGGCGAGCCGATGCCGGAGCCGGAAGTGCGCGCGGCGCAGGTGCTGCGGCTCAACGGGCTCGCGCGGGGGCATTCGGGCGTGCGCCTCGAGCTCGTCGAGGCGCTCGTCGCGCAATTCAACGCGGGTTTCGTGCCGTTCGTGCCGCAGCAAGGCTCGGTGGGCGCGAGCGGCGACCTCGCGCCGCTGTCGCACATGGCGGCGGCGGCGATGGGGCACGGCGAGGCGTGGACCGGGCCCGTGGGAGCGCGGCGGCGCGCGCCGGCGGCGGAGGTGCTCCGGT
>JAPLOE010000261.1 GCA_026692705.1 Planctomycetota bacterium | reverse complement strand
TCGAGCCGCACGCTCTTGCCGGCCGCGTCGCGCACGTCGAGCTTGCCTTCGCTGCCGACGTTGACGAGCCGCACGAGCACGTCGCCGCTCGCACGCTGCACGGTCTCGCGCGGACGAGCGGGAAGCGCCGGGGAATTCGGGCCTTGCGCACCGGAACCCTGGCGCGGCGAAGTCGACGTCGGAGCGACGCAGGCGCTCGCCACGAGCGCGAGCGCGACGGCCCAGCGGACGAGGCTCACGACGAAGTTTCCTCGTCGAGGATCGAAGCGTCGACGCCGATCGCCGCGCAACCTTCGGCGGTGATGCGCCGGCCGCGGCTCGTGCGTTCGAGGAAGCCGCAGCGCAGCAGGTGCGGCTCGAACACTTCCTCGACGGTGTCCTCGGCCTCGCCGATCGCGGCCGCGAGCGTTTTCAGGCCGATGGCGCGGGCTCCCGTGCGCGCGAGCACCTGCAGGATGCGGCGGTCGGTGTCCTCGAGGCCGAACTCGTCGATGCCCATGCGGCGCAGGGCCTCGAGCGCGTGGCGCGGCTCGGCCTGCACGGCGCCGGAAACCTGCACGAGGTCGCGCACGCGGCGCAGGAAGCGGTTGGCGACACGCGGCGTGCCGCGGCTGCGTTCGGCGACGGCGCGCGCGGCGCTCGCGTCGAGCGGGAGAGCGAGGATGCGCGCGGAACGCTCGAGGATCGCGACCAGATCCTCGACCGGATAGGGCGCGAGGCGCTCGAGCAGGCCGAAGCGGCCGCGGAACGGCGCGGAGAGCAGGCCTTCGCGCGTGGTCGCGCCGACGAGCACGAAGCGCTCGAGCTTGAGCGGCAGCACGCGCGCGTTCGGGCCCTGGTCGAGCGTGAGGTCGACGGCGAAGTCCTCCATCGCGGAGTACAGGTACTCCTCGACGGCCGGCGGAACGCGGTGGATCTCGTCGATGAAGAGCACGTCGCCGCGCTTGAGCTGCGTCAGGATGCCGACGAGGTCGCGCGCGCGCTCGAGCGCCGGTCCGGTGGTCGAATGCAGCGTCGTGCCGAGCTCGACCGCCATCAGCTTGGCGAGGCTGGTCTTGCCGAGGCCCGGCGGGCCGGAGAGCAGCACGTGGTCGGGCGTGTCCTTGCGCGCCTTGGCGGCGGTGATCGCGACGCGCAGGTTCTCGAGCGTCTGGCGCTGGCCGACGAACTCGTCGAAGCGCTGCGGGCGCAGCGTGTTCTCGAACTCGATCTCGCGGGCGACGTCCGGCGCCCCGAGCAGCGCCTCCAGGTCGGCCCCGCGGGTCCCGTGGAAGACCGACGGCTTGCCGCCGCCCGGTTCCGATCGCTCGCGCCCTGCCCCCTCGCTCATGCGGCGTAGGTTAGCCCGCCGCGAGGGTGTCCCGAAGGGTCGCGGTCGCGGGACTTGGGCGCCCGGGAGCCGCGCGGAGGGGGGCGGAGGGGTGGGGAGGGCTCGACCGGGGGCCCGGCGCCCAAGGATTCCTGCGCCGGGATGGTGTCCAATCGGCGGAGCTTCGGTACAACCTCCGCCGCTCGTCCGTGCCCCGCGGGTCTGCGCGCGGAGGCCACTCGTCGCAGGCGCGGGCGCGTCCCCGCCGATGGCGAGCGCTCCAAGCCCTCTACCTCTCCTTCGCACCTCACGAGCTTCGATGCACCGCCACTTCAACCGGTCGATCGCTCTCGCTTCCCTCATCCTCGCCGGCTGCGGCGCTGGCGGCGGATCCGACAACGGCGCCGCGGCCCAGATGAACCTGCTGGAGGCGTCCAACGGTTTCGGCCTGATCCTTCCGCACCAGGTGCGCAAGGCCGACGCCCAGGGCAACCCGACGCAGCAGCTCGTGCTGATCCGCAACTTCGGCGACCTGACGAACAACGTCGGGCCGTTCAACCCGATCCTGCCGACCACCGAGTGGCCGACGGAATCGCGGCTGCCGAGCGGCGAGGCGGGCAACCACTACTTCTACGCCGAGTTCAGCCAGCCGATCGACGTGTCGACGGCGCTCAACCCGACGGCGGCGGGGCAGTCGAGCTTCGGCCTGTCGGGCACGATCACGGTGCTGCAGATCGACCCGCTGACGGGCCAGTCGCTGCCGATCGCAGGCCGCGCGTTCATCGGCGGCGCCACGTACTCCGGCCTGCCCGCGGGCTCGCCGCCCGAGCTGCCGTTCCAGCAGTGGGTCACGGTCGACTCGAGTGGCAAGCCGGTCGCCAACGCGACGATCGACAACAACCAGGACGGGATCCCCGACGGACTCGGCTTCCCCGGCACCCAGAGCGCGGCGACCTTCGGCGGTGCGGCGAAGCTCTGCAACCCGAACACGTTCGTCTTCATTCCCGACGCCGACGGCAACCTCGCGACGCACGAGCGGTTCCCCAGCGGTCGCCAGATCGTGATGCGCATCACGCGCGCGCTCGGCGCCCAGAACGGCCGCAAGCTCGAGCGCCAGTGCGTCGCCAGCGCGACGGTCGGCGTCGACACGCTCACTCCGGAAGTCGCGACGACGCCGCCGCCCAACGCGGTCCCGGTGACGAGCCCCAGCCTCGGCGACAACGACGTCGACCCGTCGACCTCGATCGTGGTCGAGTTCACCGAGCCGATCCAGCCCACGACCCTGGGCTCGTTCCCGACCGTCGTCCCGCCGGTGGTGAGCCCGTCGGTGCTGCTGACCTTCGGCCCGACCAACCAGCAGACGCAGGTGCCCTACACCTGCCTGCCGCTCTCGGTCTACGACCTGACGAAGTGGGAGCTCTTCCCGCAGTTCGGCTTCCCCGGCAACGGCCCGGCGAGCCAGGCCTGCGGCACGTTCAACACCGTCGGGATCACGTTCGCCCCGCTGCAGGTCACCGACTTCGCGGGCAACACGAACGCGCTCGGCGCCGCGTCGCAGTTCACGACCGGCGAAGGCCCCGGCCTCGTCAACGCGCCCGTCGTCCCCGACGTCGTCTACGTCGGCCGCGTCGGCGCGACTCCGGGCGTCTCGATCGTCGACCTCAACGGCTACGGCCAGTCGACGGGCGACCCGCAGTTCGACTTCAGCTACCAGACCTTCCCGAAGGGCTGGTCGAACTTCCCCAACAACCCCAACCTGATCCAGTACGGCCCGACGATGTACCCGCCGCTGTTCCCCGGCACCTGCACGGTGGACGGGGGCTCCGCGGGCGCGTTCACGCTGACGCGCGACTCGTCGCTCAACGACCTCCTGCTGCGCCCGCCGTTCATCACGACGGTGGGGGAGATGGCGCTCGGGCAGTCGCTCGACATCGTCTACCACAACGGCAAGGACTCGACCGGCTGCCGCTTCTCGGGCGGCAACTTCTGCGCGATCAACGGCAAGAAGGTCATCCGCACGTCGTTCAACACGTCGCAGACGATCGGCCCGCCCCTGCCGAACCAGGCTCCGGCCGCCATCGTGCCCGGTGGCGCGAACCCGGTGTCATTCGCTCCGCACCCCACCCCGCCGCCCCTGCGCTTCCCGCCGCTGTGCCTCCAGCCGTTCATCGGCGGCGAAGAGCCGACCTCGATCTTCACGGCGACGCCGCCGCCGGCGGGCCTGGGTTTCGCGAACCTGCTCGTTCCCGGCAACCCGCTGCGCCAGTTCGACGTGCCGCCGACGGGCATCGCCGCGCAGTTCCAGAACGCCTTCTTCGAAGGCCCTGACCGCATCACGCTGACGACGTCGGGCGCCTGCCTCGACTACCAGTTCCGCCAGCAGGTCGGGCACTTCATGTACATGCTCGACCGCGCGCGCCGCGAAGTCGTCGTGCTCAACTCCAACCGCATGACGGTGCTCGACCGCATCCCGTGCGCGGACCCGACGGACATCACCGTCGCGCCCAACCTCGACTTCATCGCGATCACCAACCAGAACGCGGACACGGTCACGTTCATCGACATCGATCCGGCCTCGGCCACCTTCCACAAGGTGATCAAGGTGACGCCGGTCGGTCGCAGCCCGCGCGGGCTGTGCTGGGATCCGGGCAACGAGGACATCCTCGTGTGCAACGAGGAGGACGGCTCGCTGTCGATCATCTCGGCCTTCACGTTCGAGGTGCGCAAGACGCTGTTCGGCAACCTCGAGCGGCCCTTCGACCTCGCGGTTCAGCAGCGCCAGACCGGCTTCGGCTTCAACCGCGGCGTCTACTTCGCGTGGATCCTCAACCGCAACGGCGACCTGACGACCTTCGAGTCGGGTCCCAACGGCGTCAACGGCTGGGGCTACGACGACACGATCGGCGTCTCGCCGTTCAACTTCGTCAACCCCAAGAAGATCGCGCTCAACTACGAGTACCTCGGCGGCTCGGTGTGGATCGTCCACGAGAACCCGCTCGACGCCTCGGGCAACCTGACCGGCGAGATCGGTGGTGCGGTGACGCGCATCGACATCACCAGCGGTGCGACCGGCCTGCTGCCGCTGTCGGGTTTCATCGGCTTCACCAACCCGCAGTTCCGCAACATGAGCACGAAGGTGATCACCTCGATCGGGCCCAGCCAGCTCACGGGCGTCCCGGTCGACATCGCCTTCGACGAGCTCAACAACCTGGCGGCCTCGCAGAACCTGCAGTCCAACTACGGCGTCGGTCAGGGCATCCTGATCAACGGCAAGGCTGCGGTCCGCGCGGGCGGCCAGACGGCGATCTTCCCCGACTACATGTTCCTCGCGGTGCCGACCTCGAGCGAAGGCCCGGGCGTGATCGACGTGATCGCGCTGACCAGCGGCTTCGCGCGCTTCGACACCGACAAGTACGAGCCCGGCGTGCAGTCGATCCCCTGCTCGGGGGCGCGCTTCCTCGCGACCTACTTCCGCCAGTAGGCCGACCTGCTCGGAAGCGCACGCAACTGTGCGCTTTGCAGACGCCCGGCGCGTGTCCTCGAAGCTCGAGGGCGCGCGCCGCGGCGCTTGTGGGGGATGTCGCAAGTGCTTGCCCGAGCATGGTTTGCGTCACCCGGTCGACGCTCGATCGCAGCCGTTCGCCGCCCGACGGCACGGCTCTTGACGCAGTTCTGGAATGGCCGCGCGTTCGAATCCCGACCCCGCCCGCCTCCTTGCCCCCAGAGGAGTGCTTGCGTACGCGAAAAAAGGTGCATCCTCCGCACGTTGGCGCACTACACTACGCGCCCCCCACAGTGTGCGGCCGGGCACCGGCCCCCTTTGTCCCGATTGCGAGTGATCCAGACCTCATGAACCGACGGCTGGCTTGGTCTTTGGCGGTCTCTCCCGTTGTGCTCCTCGCCTCCTGCGGAAGCGGTGGTGGAGGTACGTCCGGCGCCGCTTCCCAGATGGACCTGGTTGAGGTGTCCAACGGCTTCGGCCTGATGTTGCCCCACCAAGTTCGCAAGGCGAACGCCCAGGGGCAGCCGACGGCGGAGCTGGTGCTGATCCGCAACTTCAGCGACCTGACGAAGAACGTCGGGCCGCTCAACCCGATCCTGCCGGTCACCGAGTGGCCGGTCGAGGCGCGCCTGCCCAACGGCGACGCCGGCAACCACTTCATCTACGCCGAGTTCACGCAGCCGATCGACATCGACTCCGTGCTCGACCCGTCGCCCGCCGGCCAGGCCAACTCCGGCCTGATCGGCCCGATCACGGTGCTGGCGATCGACCCGAGCACCGGCGAGGCCGTGCCCGTCGTCGGCCGCGCGTTCATCAACGGCCGCACCTACGCCGGCGTCGACCCGAACAACCCGACCTCGCTGCAGTTCCTGCAGTGGGTGACGCTCGACGTCAACGGCAAGCCGATCGCCAACACCGCGGTCGACATCAACGGCGACACGGTTCCCGATGGCATCGGCTTCCCGGCGACCGAGAGCGCCAACGGCTTCACGGGCGCGGCCAAGCTGGTCAGCCCGAACTCGTTCGTGTTCGTGGCCGACACCGACGGCAACCTCGCGACCTACGAGCAGTTCCCGACCGGTCGCCAGATCCGCCTGCGCGTCACGACGGCGCTGACGGCCGCGAACGGGGACCAGCTCTCGCGCCAGGTCGTCGCCAGCGCCACGGTCGGCGCCGACGCGCTGCGGCCGGAGATCGCGACGACGCCGCCGCCCAACTCGATCCCGCAGACCAGCCCGTCCTTCGGCGACACCGACGTCGATCCGCAGACCAAGATCCTCGTCGAGTACACCGAGCCGATCCAGCCTTCGACGCTGGGCTCGTTCCCGACGGTGAAGCAGCCGGTCGTCAGCCCGGCGATCACGCTCATCTTCGGCCCGACGAACCAGCAGACGCAGGTGCCCTACACCTGCCTCCCGCTGTCGGTGTACGACCTCTCGAAGTGGGAGCTCACGCCGACCTTCAACTTCCCCGGCAACGGCCCGGCCTCGCAGGCCTGCGGCACGTTCAACCGCGTCACGATGTCGTTCGTCTCTGGGCAAGTCCGCGACTTCGCGGGCAACTCGAACGGTCTCAGCGCCTCGAGCGACTTCACCACGGGTGAAGGCCCGGGCCTCGTCAACGCGCCCGTCGTGCCGGACGTGATCTACGTTGCGCGCGTCGGGGCGACGCCGGGCATCTCGGTGATCGACCTCAACGGCTTCGGCCAGTCGACGGGCGACCCGCAGTTCGACTTCAGCTACCAGACGTTCCCCAAGGGCTGGTCGAACTTCCCCAACAACCCCAACCTGATCCAGTACGGCCCGACGATGTTCCCGCCGCTGTTCCCCGGCACCTGCACGGTGGACGGTGGTTCTTCGGGCGTGTTCTCGCTGACCCGCGACTCGTCGCTGAACAACCTGCTCGTTCGCGCGCCGCTGATCACGTCGGTGGGCGAGATGGCGCTCGGGCAGTCGCTCGACACCGTCTACCACAACGGCAAGGACTCGACCGGTTGCCGCGCGGGCGGTGGCAGCTTCTGCGCCGTGACCGGCAAGAAGGTCGTGCAGACCGCGTTCCAGACGGGCCAGACGCTCGGTCCGCCGACCGGCAACCAGATCCCCGCGGCCAACGTGCCCGGCGGCGCCAACCCGGTGTCGTTCGCTCCGCACCCCAACCCGCCGGGCCTGCGCTTCCCGCCGCTGTGCCTCCAGCCGTTCATCGGCGGCGAAGAGCCGACCTCGAAGTTCACGATCGACCCGCCGCCGCCCGCGGGCAAGGGTCTGGGCTTCACGAACCTGCTGGTGCCCGGCGACGCGATGCGCCGCTTCAACGCACCGCCGACGGGCATCCTCGCGCAGTTCCAGAACGCCTACTTCGAAGGCCCCGACCGGCCGATCGAACTGACGTCGGGCAACTGCCTGAACTACATGTACCGCCAGCAGATCGGGCATTTCATGTACATGCTCGACCGCGCGCGCCGCGAGGTGGTGGTGCTCAACTCCAACCGCATGACGGTCATCGATCGCATCCCGTGCGCCGACCCGACCGACATGACGATGGGGCCGAACCTCGACTTCATCGCGATCTCCAACCAGAACGCGGACACGGTCACGTTCATCGACATCGACCCGGCCTCGTCGACCTTCCACCAGGTCGTCAAGGTGACGCCTGTCGGTCGCGGCCCGCGTGGCCTCGAGTGGGATCCGGGCAACGAGGACATCCTCGTCTGCAACGAGTCGGACAGCTCGCTGTCGGTGATCTCGGCCTTCACCTTCAACGTGCGCAAGACGGTGTTCGGCAACCTGAGCGCGCCGTTCGACGTCGTGATCTCGCAGCGCCAGCAGGGCTTCGGCTTCCTGCGCAACGTGTACTTCGGCTGGATCCTCAACCGCAACGGCGACGTCACGATCTTCGAATCGGGTCCCAACGGCGTGAACGGCTGGGGCTTCGACGACACGATCGGCGTCTCGCCGTTCAACTTCGTCAACCCCAAGAAGATCGCGCTGAACTACGACTACCTCGGCGGTTCGGTGTGGATCGTGCACGAGAACCCGCTCAACTCCAGCGGCGTGTGGAACGGGCAGATCGGTGGCGCCATCACGCGCATCGACGTCAACTCCGGTTCCTTCGGGCCGCAGGCGCTCGGTGGCTTCCAGGGCTTCATCAACCCGCAGTTCCGCGACATGAGCCTGAAGGTCAAGACCTCGATCGGGCCCACGCAGCTCACGGGCGTGCCGGTCGACATCGCCTTCGACGAGCTCAACAACCTCGCCGCGGCGGCGAATTTCACCACGCCCTACGGCGTCGGTTCGCCGCTCCTCATCAACGGCAAGTCCGCCGTGCGCACCAACGGTGGCGCGGTCGTGCAGACGTCCTACCCGGACTTCATGTTCGTCGCGATCCCCAACTCGACCGAAGGCCCGGGCGTGGTCGACGTGATCTCGATCACGAGCGGCTTCACGCGCTTCGACACCGACGAGTACCTGCCTGGAACGCAGTCGATCCCGTGCGCGGGCGCCCGCTTCCTCAGCTCGTACTTCCGCCACTAGCCGACGCGCGCGGCCCCTGAGCCGCGTGAGCCTCGAACCTCGCCCGCTCGGCCGAATTGGGCCGGGCGGGCGAGTCTGCTTGCGGGGAACCGCTGATCGCTCGCCCCGCACTCGCCGCGGCGGGCGTGAGTCCCCGGCCTCGATGCGTTAGCCTCCTCCCGCTCCCATGCCCGACCCGCGCGAAGTGCGCTCCATGTTCGGCCGCATCGCCGGCCGCTACGACCTGCTCAACCGCGTCCTGTCCGCCGGGATCGACCGCGGCTGGCGGACGCGCACCGTGCGCCGCGCGGGTGACCTGCGCGGCAAGCGCGTCGTCGATGCCTGCTGCGGCACCGGCGACCTCGCGCTCGAGTTCGCGGCGGCGGGAGCGACGGTGGTGGGGGTCGACTTCACTCCGGAGATGCTGCGGCATGCGGGACCGAAGGCGCAGGAGCGCAGTCTCGGCGGGCTGTTCGTGCACGGCGACGCGATGCGGCTTCCGATCCAGTCGGGCTCGGCGGACTTCTGCAGCGTCGCCTTCGGCGTGCGCAACCTGTCCGACCCCGATCTCGGCCTGCGGGAGCTCTCGCGCGTGCTCAAGCCCGGCGGGCGCCTGTTCGTGCTCGAGTTCAGCCCGCCGCCGAAGGGACTCGTCGGGGCGCTCTACCGCTTCTATTTCCTGAAGATCCTGCCGTGGATCGGCGGGATCGTGTCGGGCGACGCCGAGGCCTATCGCTACCTGCCGCGCACCGTCTCGGCGTGGCCCGAGCCCGAGGCCGTGAAGGCGAAGCTCGAGGCGGCGGGGCTGGTCGAGTGCGGGTACGAGCGCCTGACGTTCGGCATCGCGAGCCTGCACTGGGGGACGCGAGCGTGAAGGCCGCGAGCGCGCGCGCGGCGGCGGCGGAGAGTCCGGAGGCGGATGCGCCGGAGCTCGCGCCGAGCCGGACCTTCGCGGTGGGGTTCCTCGCGATGGTGCCGCTGCTCGTCGCCTACGAGTGGGCCGTGCTCGCCGAGCCCGACAGCCCGCGCAACTCGGTCGTGCTGCTCGCGGAGCGTGCGCTGGCGCCGGCCGGTGAGCACGTCGTGCATGTGCGTTGGGCGCTGCTCGGACTCGTGGCGCTGGTGTGCGCGTTCCTCGCGCTGCGCCGTGGCGCGAGCATCGTCGGCGGCCTCTCGCGCATCCTGATCGAGGGCTTGCTCGCGGCCTGCGTGCTCGGGCCGGTGATGGTCGTGCTCGTGCGCTCGCTGCCGCAGTTCCTGCCGCAGCTCGAGCTCTCGGAAGAGCGCGTGCCGCCGGGACTCGTCGAGACGGCGCTCGTGTTCGGCGCCGCGGCCTGGGAGGAGCTCTTCTTCCGCGTCGGCCTGTACTCGTTCCTGTATTGGCTCGCGCTGCGTTTCGTGCTGTCCTTCGACGCGAGCGAGCGCCTCGCGCGCTTCGTCGCCGACGCAACGGGCCTCGTGCTCTCGTCGCTCGCCTTCGCGGCCGCGCATTTCGCGCCGGTGCTGCGGCTGCTCGGTCCCGGCGGTCGCCCGTTCGACGCGGCGCTGTTCACTTGGCTCGCCTGCGGCGGAGCGCTGCTCGGCCTGCTCTTCCGCCTGCGCGGTCCGGGCGTCGCTGCTTGGACGCACGGGCTCTTCAATGTCGCCTTGTGGGTCGGAGTCGACCCGGACGTGATCTGGTGAGCCGTTTCTTCGTCGGAATCACGGGCGGAAGTGGCCATCCGTACGCGGTCGCGCTGGTGCGGGCGCTGCTCGAGAACGGTCAGGAGGTCGACACGTCGATCACCGATGCCGGACTGAAGGTGCTGCAGCACGAGGTCGGCCTCGACGCGGGGCCGGACGGTGCGGGGCTCGCGCGCGCGCTCGAGAGCCGCCTCGGCAAGACGTACGGCGAGCGCCTGCGCGCGTTCGCCTCGAAGGCCATCGAGGCGCCGCCGTCATCGGGCACCGCGCTCACCGGCGGCGTCGTGCTGTGCCCGTGCAGCATGGGCACGCTGGCGCGCGTGTCGGTCGGGTTCAGCTCCAACCTCGTCGAGCGCGCGGCCGACGTCGCGCTCAAGGAACGCCGTCCGCTCGTGCTGGTCGTGCGCGAGGCGCCGTACTCGTCGCTGCACCTCGAGAACATGCTGCGCCTGTCGCGCATGGGCGCGGTGATCCTGCCGGCGAGCCCGGGCTTCTACCACCGGCCGAAGACGCTCGACGACATCGTCGAGCACGTGGTCGGCAAGGTGCTCGACACGCTGCGCGTGCCGCACGCGGTCGGCGCGCGCTGGAAGGGCCTGCCGCCGCCGGGCGAGGACGAGGGCACGGGGCGGCCGGCGCCGAAGGATCCGCTCGGCGGGGACGGGGGAGCGTGAGCGCGTCGCTGTCGGCCTTCGGCAACCTCGTCGCGTTCCGGCACTCGGTCTTCGCGCTGCCGTTCGCGCTGCAGGGTGCGTGGCTCGCCAGCGGCGGGCCGCCGCCGTGGCGCAGCGTCGCGTGGATCGTGCTGTGCGCCGTGAGCGCGCGCACGGCGGCG
>JAPLOE010000260.1 GCA_026692705.1 Planctomycetota bacterium | reverse complement strand
CCTCGCGTGGAAGCTGTCGGGGTCGCACGTCGCGGCGGTGGCGACCGCGGGTTCGCTCGCGCTTTCGACGCGCTTGCACGAGTACACGGTGCAGGTGGTGAGCGAGAGCTTCTTCCAGCCGCTCGTGCTCGGCAGTTTGCTGGTGGCTCTCGCGCTCGAGGAGCGCTTCACACGCGGCCGTTTCGTGGCGCTCGTCGTGTTGAGCGCGCTCGCTTGCCTCCAGCGTTACCTGGGCGTCGCGCTGGTCGGTTCGCTCGCGCTGTTTTTCGTCGTGGCGCCGTCGTGGGGGAGCCTCGCGCAGCGCCTCAAGCGTGTCGCGGCCTTCGGCGCGCTCGCGCTCGCTCCGCTCGCGCTGTGGTTCCTCCGCAATCGGCTCGTCGAGGACAAATGGACCGGCGGCCGCGACGAGACGCCGGTGAGCCTCGGCGACGCGCTGCAAGCGGCGTGGGGGACGCTCGGCGGCTGGACCGGGCCCGCGCATCTGCCTGCGAGTCTGGCGTGGTGCGCGGTCGTCATCGGAGCCGCGTTGCTCGCGCTTTTCGCGTGGCGCAGGCCGCAGTCGCGGCGCGCGGTCGCATGCCTGGCGCTCTTCGTCGGCGTGTACGCGACGCTCTTGATCGGCATGGCGGCGAACGTCGTCATCGATCCGATCGGCGATCGCCTGATGCTCCCGCTCCTGCCCGTGCTCGTGGCGCTCGCGTGGAGCGCGTTGCTCTCGACGTGGCGCACGCCGACGTGGCTCGCGGGCGCGCTCGTCGCGGCCTTCTGGCTCGACGCGCTGCCGCGCACGGCGGAACGCATCGACTTCTGGCGCCGCGAGGGTGCCGGCGGTTTCCAAACGCGGCTGTGGCAGGAACATCCGGTCACGCTCGCGCTGCGCGAGGTCGAGCTCGTGCAGCCCATCTGGTCGAACGGTGCGGAGCTGGTGTGGCTCGTGCGCGGCGAACGCGCGCACTTCCTGCGCGGCGGCGCGAAGGCCTGGGAGCGGGCGGCCAAGGAGAGCGCGGCCGCGGGCCACGGCACGCTGCTGTGGTTCCAGGACAAGGGCCGTCCGGCTGCGAACCTCGGCGCGCTCGAGCCCCATGTCGAGGTCCGCGCGCTCGCGCAGGTGCCCGACGGGCTCGTGCTGCGGCTCGAGCCGCGCCCGTGACGCTCGAAGGCCGCCAAATGCTGCCTCCGGCGCGCTCGCTCGCTAGAGTGCTGCGCCTCGCCCCTTGAAGGCGAACCCTCCATGAGCACCCCCAGCGAATCGTCTCCGGCCCCCGAGGCCGCCCACTTCATCGAAGAACGTGTCCTCGCCGACCGCGCCAGCGGCAAGCACGGCGGAAAGCTGCACACGCGCTTTCCCCCGGAACCCAATGGCTACTTGCACATCGGCCACGCGAAGTCGATCTGCCTGAACTTCGGCCTTGCGCAGCGCTTCGGCGGCCTCACGAACCTGCGCTTCGACGACACGAACCCGACCACGGAAGAGGTCGAGTACGTCGAGTCGATCCAGCGCGACGTGAAGTGGCTCGGTTTCGACTGGGACGAGCGCCTGTACTTCGCCTCGAGCTTTTTCGGGCAGATCTATGCCTGCGCGGAAGAGCTCGTGCAGAAGGGCCTCGCGTACGTCTGTGACCTCGGGCCCGAGGACATGAGCCGTTACCGCGGCTCGCTGACCGCACCGGGCACGGACAGCCCGTTCCGCAGCCGCTCGGTCGCGGAAAACCTCGACCTGCTGCGCCGCATGAAGGCGGGCGAGTTCGCCGAGGGCTCGCACACGCTGCGCGCGAAGATCGACATGGCGAGCCCCAACTTCAACCTGCGCGACCCGGTGCTCTACCGGATCCTGAAGAAGCCGCACCACCGCACGGGCTCGACGTGGTGCATCTACCCGACCTACGACTACGCGCATCCGCTGTGCGACGCGTTCGAGGGCATCACGCACTCGATCTGCACGCTCGAGTTCGAGAACCACCGCCCGCTGTACGACTGGGTGCGCGACAACTGCACGGTGCCCGCGAAGCCCGAGCAGATCGAGTTCGCGCGCCTCAACCTGACCTACACGGTGCTCTCCAAGCGCAAGCTCTTGCGCCTCGTCAACGAGAAGCGCGTGTCGGGCTGGGACGACCCGCGCATGCCGACGCTGACGGGCCTGCGGCGCCGCGGCTACACGCCGGAGGCGATCCGCACGCTGTGCGAGCGTGTCGGCGTCGCGAAGTTCAATTCCACCGTCGAGGTCGTGCAGCTCGAGAACGCGCTGCGCGACGACCTCAACAAGCGTGCGCCGCGCGCGATGGCCGTGCTGCGGCCGCTGGAACTCTTCATCGAGAACTGGCCGGCGGGCACGACCGACGAGCTCGAGGCCGTCAACAACCCCGAGGATCCCGCCGCCGGCACGCGCAAGGTGCCGTTCGGCCAGCGCCTCTACATCGAACGCGACGACTTCCGCGAGGACCCGCCGAAGGACTTCTATCGCCTCGGCCCCGGCCGCGAGGTGCGCCTGCGCTACGCGTTCTTCGTCACCTGCACGGGCTTCGACAAGGATCCCGCGACGGGCGAGGTCGTGCGCGTGCGCTGCACTTACGATCCGGCGACGCGCGGCGGCAACGCACCCGATGGCCGCAAGGTGAAGGGCACGATCCACTGGGTGCCGGCCGAGCAGGCCGTGCGCGCCGAGGTGCGGCTCTACGACCACCTGTTCGCGGCGGAGTTCCCCGAGGACGTGCCCGAGGGCACCGACTTCCTCGTCAACTTGAACCCGCGCTCGCTCGAGGTCGTCGCGGATGCGGCGCTCGAGCCGTTGCTCGGGACAGCGACGGCCGGCTCACGCTGGCAGTTCGAGCGCCACGGGTATTTCTGCGCCGATGAGAAGGATTCGCTGCCGGGCAAGCCCGTGTTCAACCGCTCGGTGTCGCTGAAGGATTCCTGGGCGAAGATCGAGAAGCGCCAGGGCGGCAACGCGCCCGAGGGCAAGCCGCAGGGCGGCAAGGGCGACAAGTCCGGCAAGGGCGAACAGGGGGCCAAGGGCGGCACGCCCAAGGCGCCCTGAACAGTGCCAGATTCGGGACAGCGGCGGGCTCTCCGGCGGCGTTGGCCCCGGGGAGCCCGCCGCGCCATTGAGGGCCCGCGCGGCGCGCGTCGATCTTCGGTGCGGAGCCGGCGGGAGCCGCTCCGACCTCAGGTGCGCAACGTCCTCATCCTCGGCTCGGGCCGCAGCGGAACGAGCATGGTCGCCGGCACGCTGGCGCAGGCCGGCTGGTTCGTCGGCTCGCGGCCCTACGCGCCGCGCTCGTCGAACCCCAAGGGCTTCTTCGAGTCCGCGGACGTCAACGGCACCAACGAGTTGCTGCTCAGCGGCGTCGTGCCGGCCTCGGAAGGGCTGCGCGCGTGGCAGCGTTGGCTCGCGTGCCTGCCCGAAGGTGTCGAGTGCGCGAGCTCGCCGCGAGCGGAGCGCTGGATTCGCCGGCTCGTCGCGCACGAACCTTGGTGCTTCAAGGATCCGCGTTTCGCCTACACGCTGCCCGTGTGGCGCCCGCATCTGGGCGACGCGGGGCTGGTGTGCATCTTCCGCGACCCGGCGGTTACCGCGCGCAGCATCCTGAAGGAGTGCGGGCAGGAGGACTACCTCGCGAGCGTGGCGTTCGACTTCGAGCGCTCGCTCGCTGCGTGGAACGCGCTCTACCGGCGCATCCTCGATCGGCACGCGGGCGAGGGCGACTGGCTCTTCCTGCACTACGAGCAGGTGCTCACCGACGCCGGCCTCGCGCAGCTCGAGCGTTTCGTCGGGGCGCCGGTTTCGCGCGAATTCCCCGAGGAAAAGCTGCGCCGCACGCAGAGCGACGAGCCCGTGCCGGAGGCGGTCGCGAGGACCTACGAGGAACTGTGCGAGCGCGCTGGCCACCGTGTCGGCGCGCGGGCGCGCTCGACGGCGACGCTCGCTCGCGAGTTCAAGGCGCACACGGTGCTCGAGCGCGCGTTGAAGCTCGTCGCGCAGCTCCGGCGCGGCATGACGCTGCAAGCGCTCGCCGCGCGCGATCTCGAGGCCTTCGAGGCTGCGGTGCGCCGCGTCGTGCCGGAGAATGGTCCGGGGCTCACCGCGGATCGAGAGTACGTCGAGGGGCGGCTCGCGACGGTCGGCAGCTGGGAGCGCGTCGTGCGCGAGCTCGGCTCGCTCGACGTGCGCGATCTCGAGGCGCTCGATGCGCCGGCGACGATCGAGGCGCTCGCGACGCAGGTCGCGGCGGCGCTGGTCGAGCTGGCGGAGCTGTACGCGCGCGAGGAACGCCTCGAACGCGCGGAGCGGCGGCTCGCGGAACCCTGGCCGATCCGGAGCGTGGCGCCGCGGCGCCTGCTCGTGTGGCCGGAGTGGAAGTTCGAGACGCTCGTGGCGCTCCTGCAGGGGCTGCGCGAGACGTTGCTGGCCAAGGATGCGCCCGCCCTGTGCCTGCGCCACGACACGGAGCTCGACGAGCCGGCGGAAGCGGCGCTCGCGACGCTGGAGGCGGCCTACGCGCGGGTTTTCCCGGCGATGGAGGCCGTCGAGGTGCTCCTGATCGCCGAGCCGATCGTGCCCGAGGAACTGGGACGGCTGGGGTTGGCGGTCGATCAGGCGCTCGCGGCGACTGCGGGCGATCGCGTGCGCGAGGCGTGGCTGGTCGCGACAGGTGCGAAGCTCGTCATGCTCGATGAGCTGAACGCGAAGCCGTCGCTGTCGAACGCACGCTGAAGCGTTCCTGCGCACAGCGGATTCTCGCGAAAACAGAACGGGCCGCGAGTCGTGCTCGACTCGCGGCCCGTGGCTTGTTCCGGCGCGGCGGCGCCGAACGTGGGGGAGTGCGCTAGCTGCGGCGCGACTTGCCCGCGAGCTGCGTCGTGCGCTGGGCGACGATCACCACGCGCTCGCCCTTGCAGTAGGCCTCGAGCTCCGCGAGGCCACCGCTCGCGCCGAAGCGCACCGGCAGGACTTCCGAGCGCAGCTCGAGCGCGTCGAGCTGGCTGAAGAGCCGCACGCGGCTGGGCGCATTCGAGCCCGGGCCGGCTTCGCCGACGCGCGTATCGATCACGAGCGCCTCACCCGCGAGTTCCCCGGCTAGCCGCACGATTTCGCGCGCGTTCGGCTGGTTCTCGAGGCCGCCGGAGAGCAGCACGATGTCGAACGGACCCTGCTGGCGCAGTCGTTCGAGCGTCGCCTCGTCGGTGAGCGAGCCCTGCTCGAAGTTCCAGGCGCCCTGCGGCAGGAAACCGTTGGCCTGCCAGTAGAGCTTGGCCTGCGCGACGTGGCGCGCCTCGCTGTCGACGCCGACGACCTTCGTGGCGCCCTGTTCGGCGAGCCGCGCGCTCCAGAAGCCGCAGTCGCAGCCGAGCTCGAGCACCGACTTGCCGCGCAAGTCGATGCGCTGCGCGACGCCTTCGACGAGCAGCTGCGCG
The DNA here is from genome assembly GCA_026692705.1 of Planctomycetota bacterium. Taxonomy (GTDB): domain Bacteria; phylum Planctomycetota; class UBA1135; order UBA1135; genus F1-120-MAGs118. Next base: position 21,761 of record JAPLOE010000260.1, on the reverse strand, counting down.
CGGCAGGTCGTCAGGGTCTCGATCGCCAGCGGCGACACGTTCGAGCCGGCGCCCGGCGTCACGCGCAGGTTGCCGAGCACGACGGGGTGGTTCCAGGGATGCAGCGCCTTGATCTCCTCGACGAGCTGCCAGTTGACGCGGTCGAGCACCTCGCGCGAATACTGCGCGGGCGCGGTCTCGTCGTGGCCGCCGGTCGCGGCCACGAAGGCCTTGACTGACTTGACGAGCTTGTTGCCGAGGCTCGCGCACAGCTTCGCGCGCTCGGCCTTGGTCGACGACGGCAGTTCCAGCGCGCACGTGATCGTGCTCGCGAGGTTGCGCAGGCTGTCGGGGCCGAATTCGTCGTCGACGACGAGCACCTCGAGCTCCGCGATGGCGCCGAGCGCGCGCACGTAGGCGGCCACGAGCTGCTCGCGCACGAACGCAGGCGGCGGATCGAGCGCCGGGTCGCGGCGCAGGCACAGGCAGGCGTCCTTGCGGCCGACGAGGTGGCGGCCGAAGGCGTTGAACAGGAACTCGAGCTCCGTCGAGTCGTTCCAGTTGGGCCAGGCGAAGACGAGCACGCTCGCCTCCGTCGCCAGCTCGAAGCGCTGGGCGGGCAGGGGCGCCGGAGCGCTCGGCGAATGCGGTCGAAGGGTCGAGGAGTGGTTCATGGGCTTGGTCTCGGAGAGCTTGCTGCCGCTGGGAACGCCGCGCACCGCGCGAAGGCGCAGGTCGCGGCCGACCTTGGCGGCGACGCGCCAGGTCTGCGTGATCGGTCCGAACTCGACGCTGCCGAAGCCTGCTTCGCGCAGCACGCGGCCGAGTTCCGTGCGGCTCCAGCCCCACTTGTGGATCTGCGGGATGCCTTCGGTCGCGATCGCGGGCGGCCAGCCGTACAGGCCGATCATGCCGACGTCGTAGCCGCGGTCGTCCTTGTACTTGCCGACCATGCGCACGCAGGCGTCGAAGTCGGGCATCTCGAGGTAGAGCTCGGCCCCGGGCTTGAGCACGCGCGCCCACTCCTTCAGCGCCGCGAGAGCGGAGTCGTAGGTCAGGTGCTCGAACAGGTGGTTGGCCTCGATCACGTCGACCGAGCCGTCGGCGAACATCGGCAGGCTGTCGACGCTCGCGACGATGTCGGGATTGACCGCGGCCTGCGTGTCGACGTTGATCCAGCCGTCGCGCTTCTCCGGGCCGCAACCCAGGTGCAGGCGCTTGGCGCCGGGCGTCGCGAGCGGCTGCATGCGCTTCTCGAGCGCGAGTCCGGCGCGCGGGTCGTTGCCCCCGAGCTCGGCGAGCTTCTCCGGCGTGAACGCGCTCGACCACAGCTGCTTGTGCTGCGTGAACGTGTCGACGGCGATCGCGTGCGGGCGCGTCGCGGCGAGGAACACCTCGTTCCAGTTGTCGCCGTAGTTGCGCCGGAAATACTCGTAGGCGAAGCGCTTCGCGCGCTGCTGGTACTCCTCGCGCGAGATCGTGTTCGTGCCCTTCTGGCCGTAGGTCGATCCACCGAGGTGGCGGTAGCTGATCTCGTCGGAGTACGCGACGAACCAGCCGGCGGAGTAGAGCTTGTAGGAGAGCTCGTGGATCGCGCCCCAGCAGTACTGGAACTCGGGGTTGAGGAACCCGACCTCGTCGAGCGCCGCAGCCTTCATCATGAACCCGAGGTAGTCGCACGTCGTGACCGCGCGCCAGCCCGCACGCGCCTCGCGCGTCGCGCCGGGATAACCGCCGTCGGCGTTGGTCGGCGAGAGGATCGCCATGCGCGGCTCGCGCTCCAGCTGCTCGATCAGCGTGCGCGCCGGATCGACTCCTGGCTCGAACGTGACGTCGTTCATGAGCACGAAGTAGTAGTCGTACTTGCCGCTCTTGCGCGCGGCGTCGAGCGCCAGCGAATGCCCGAAGAGCTTCCCGCGGAACTGCGGGTCGGGATACCACAGCGTGGAGTGCTCGCTGAGCTTGTCCTTGTCCGTGCCGCACTCGACCACGAACAGGTCGTAGGGCAGCGTCATCGACTGCGCGAGCGAGCGCGCCATCGCGTCGACGAGGTCGGGGCGGTTGCGGCTGGCGACGAGAACGGCGACCTTCACTGCGTCACCTCCTCGCGGTTGACGATGCGGATCGTGACGTTGTCGTCCTTGAGACGGCGCGCGAGCTCGCTCGCGACGATCACCGAGCGGTGGCGGCCGGAATTGCAGCCCAGGCCGATGCGCACGTCGTCGTCGGCCTCGAGCAGCAGGCGGATCAGCGGCACCGTCGTGTCGAGGAACGACTGGCACAGGGGCTGCGAGAGCACCCACTCGCGCATCGCCTCGTCCGGGCTCGCGAACAGGCCCCACTGCGTCTCGCGCGCGGGGTTCTTCAGGAAGCTGACGTCGAAGTAGTAGTTGGTGTTCGGCGTGCCGTACTTGAAGCCGAACGTCATGAGAGTCAGTCGCCGCGGGCGGTCCATCGTTGCTCCTCGAGGGCGCCGCGCAGGCGACGCCGGTGGTTCGTCGGGATGTTTCGGACCTGCGTCGCGGGAACTGTCGGCGGGGGAGCGCTCGGCCGGCCGAGCCGGCCCGAATCAGGGAAGCGTGGCGACCGTGCGCTCGGGGTTGCGGCGCTGCTCCCAGCGGACGCGGTCGATGCAGCGGGGTTCCAGGCTCGAGATTCCGGAGCTATCGAGCAGCGCGAGCGTCTCGTCGGCTTTCGTGGTCTCGCCCAGCGCCCGTTCGAAGGCCGCAAGGCGCGTCACGAGCGCCGCCGTCTCGACCGCGAGCGTGCGGTCGGCGTCGACGTGGCTTTCCGGCGCCGGCGCGTGCTCGAGGAAACCCTGCCCGACACCGACGCGGAAGGTCAGGTCCGAGAAGGCGAGCGCGAGCCAGTCGACGAGCGGGTCCTGCGTGTCGTGCAACGCCGGGCCGTGTCCCTGGAGCGATTCAGCGCGGCTCCAGAGCTGCTCGAGCAGCGAGCCGCAGAGCTCGAGTCGCTGCTGAGAGGGCCGCATCTGCATCCATTCCCGCACCTGCGGCCGGTCGCCGTGGCGCGAGGCGAAGTGCAGCAGGTTCGGCACGCTCTTCGCGAAGCTCGCGCGCATTCCGGCGAGCGTCGAGGCCTTGAGGTGCAGCCCGCGGCCACCCTCGATGCGGCAGTTGCGCGCGCCGCGTGCGACGAGCTGCAGCGCGAAGTCGAGCTCTTCCCAGCCCCACACGCGGTACGCCTCGTCGAAGCGCACTTCGCCCTGCGCGAGCAGCTGGCGGCGCATCGACCAGTTGTCGGTGAACCAGCGCGTCCAGTCGACCTCGCCGGTGCCGTTGCGCAGGCGCGGGTTGGAGCGCGCGCCCATCCACGCGCCCCACAGGCCGGCGTCGACGCCCCAGTCGAGCGCACCGAGCGCGGTCGCGTGCGAGTCGCCCGACTGCTGGTGGAACTTCAGGTGCTCCCGCACGAAACCGGGAGTCGGAACGATGTCCGAGTCGCACAGGATCACGATGTCGCCGCGCGCGTGGTCGAGGCCGGTGTTGAGCGCGGCCCCGCGGCCGCCGTTCGCGTGGCGCACGATGCTGCGGAAGCTCGCGGGGAGCGCGAGCGAGTCGAACAGCGTCGCCAGCGGCGGATTCGAGCCGTCGTCGACGGCGATCAGCTCGAAGGACTGCTCGCGGGCCTCGCGCGCGAAGCCTTCGAGCACGGGCTTGAGCAGGTCGAGCCGGTTGTAGCAGGGGATCACGACCGTCGCGGTCTTCACTTCGTTCGCATGCGCGCGCACGCTGGGCACGAGGCTCGGCCGCAGCGCGGTCTCGAGCTCGATGCGGCGTCCTTCGCGGTGCGTCGAGAGCCACGGCCGGCGTTCGAGCGCCTCGCGCGTGCGGTCGAGGAACAGGCAGGCATCGTCGCTGCTGCCGAGCGCGTTCGCGCAGGCCGCACCGAGCAACCAAGCGTCCGGCAGGCCCGACTGCAGCGTCGGCTGCAGCTCGGTGAGCGCCTGCGCGGGCTTTTCGGCTTCCAGCAGCGCCTCGGCGAGGCCCAGTCGTGCCTCGATGTGTTTCGCGTTGGTGGTGAGCGCGGCGCGGAACGCGCGTGCGGCGAGCTCGAGGTCGCCGCACAGGAGCAGCACCGTGCCCAGCCGCGTCTGGCCGGTGAACGTCGTGGCACCGGGCATCATTTCGGCCACGAAAGTGCGGCCCACGAGCCCGACGCACTCTTCCAGCGCCGAACGTGCGGCACCGAGGTGGTTCGCGAAAGCCTGCACGTCGCCGGCGGCGAGCGCGAGCTTCTCGTGCGCCCAGCCTTCGAGCAGCCCGAGGTTGGGGTGCAGCGTGCCCCAGGCGCGCGCGCGCTCGAGGAAGTGCAGCGCCTGCTGCGCGCGATTCTCGCGCACGTGCAGGAAACCGAGCAGCGAGGCCGGCAGGACGACGTCTTCGCGCGGCTGGCGGCCGCCGTTGGAGCTCTCGAGCAGCTCCCAGGCCAGCTCCGCCTCGCGCACGGCGCCGACGCTGTCGCCGGTGCGCTCGCGCTCGCGCGCGAGGTAGGCGCGCGCCGTCGGGTTCTTCGGCTCGCGCTCGACGCGGCGCTCGAGCAGCCGCAGGTTGCGTTCGTTCTTCGCGCGCGCCTCGCGCAGCGACGGCACGGCGCCATAGTGCACGATCGCGGCGCGCACTTCGACGATGCGGCGGTTGCGCCGCGCCCAGGACGTCACCTGCTCGTGCACGATGCCTTCCCATTCGAGAGCACTGCGCGCGCCGGGCCCGAGACGCTCGTCGGCGTCGAGCACGAGCACGAAACCGCTGGAAACGTGGGGGAGAGCGGCGTTGCGCGCCGCGGCGAAGTCATCGGACCACTTGTGCTGCACGATCGTCGCGCCATGCTCGCGCGCGATTTCGACGGTGCGGTCGGTGCTGCCCGTGTCGACCACGACGATCGCGTCAACGAGCCCACGCACCGAGGCGAGGCACGGCCCGAGCATGGCCTCCTCGTTCTTGGCGATGACGCACAGGGTGAGGCGCTGCATCTAGCTCTCCAGCACGGCGGATTCGGTCGGCGAGGGGAACGGAGCCGCGGGCGCGGCCTGGGGCGAGTTGAGCGGCACGTACAGGCGCTCACGCTCAATGCCTCCGATCAAGCACGGCTCGATGGCCTTGTAGTCGCCGTAGGGGACGTTCGAGTTGCCGGCCCACTTCTCGCTGAAACGCGACCAGTTGCGCGCGAGCAGCTCTTTGTGGCGCGCGCTCTTCGTGGCGTCGTCGTAGGTTTCGTGGCGCACGAAGACGTCGAGCGCGACGCGGTTGCGGAAGCCCGCGAGCGCGGCGCGCAGCGTGAAGTCGTCGTCCTCGAAGCCCCAGGGCGAGAAGCGCTCGTCGAAGCCGCCGATCGTGTCGACCAGCTCGCGGCGGAAGAGCAGCAGGAAGGACGTGAGGATGTTCTGCGGGCGGGCCTTGTGGTCGTTGGCCTCGCCCCAGCGCGCTGCGTAGCTGGCGAGCGAAGCGGCGTCGGTCGCGCCCTCGAAGGGCACCTGTTGGCCGTGGGCCGCGCGGTCGGACACCGGCCCGACGCAGCCGCTCTTGCCGTCGACCTGCGCGTGGTGCAGCAGGCGTCGCAGCCAGCCGGGCGAGACGCGCGCGTCGTTGTCCATCACGACGATCCAGCGGCCGCGCGCGAGCGCGAGGCCCTGGTTGCGCGCGCGCGGCGCACCTTCGTTCTCGGCGTTGCGCACGAGGCGCACGTCGGGTTGTTCGGCGAGCCACTCGGCGCTGCCGTCGCTCGAGCCGTTGTCGACGAACACCATTTCGGTCGGATGGCGCGGGTCCGCGGCCGCACGCAGCGCCTCGACGCACATCCGCGTCTTGGCGAGCGCGTTGTAGGAGACCGCGACGATCGAGACGAGCTCGCCTTCCTTCGGACCCTGCTCGAATGCCTGGAACGGATCGTGCCCTTCGTTCTCGAGCAGCAAGCCGCGCCAGTAGCACAGCGTGCCCATCTGGCGGATGAGCTGGCCGACCTGGTTCTGGATCTCGCGCGGCAGGGTCTTGCCCCAGTGCTCACGATCGAGCGCGCCGAGCTTGGCCAGCACCTTGTGGAACGTGCCGTGGAAACTCTCGATGTTCTGCTGCAGCGAGGCGAAGAAGCTCGGGCCCAGGTGGCGCTCGTCGGGCATGTGCAGCAGCCGCGGATCGTGGTGCTTGGCGTGCATGCGCGCCATGTTCACGCCCAGTCTCACCATGCGGCGGAAGTAGCCCTTGGCCTCGAGCACGTGGTCGTGCTCGCACACCAGCGTCGCGTCGTGCAGGACGTTCCAGCCTTCCTTCTCGAGCCGGTAGCCGAGCTCGACGTCCTCGCAGATCGGCTCGCGGAAGCGCTCGGCGTCGAACGGATGGTCGCGCAGCGCCTGCGTCGGAAGCCCGAGGTTGCAGGTCCAGAAGAAGGTCCAGCCGTGCAGCTGGCCGGGCTTGAGGCGCGGGAAGTCGAACAGCAGGTCGGTGCTCGCGAGCACCTGCACGAACGGGCTCTGCAGCGCCGCGGCGGTGAAGCGGAACGTTCCGAGCACCGCGACTTTCTCGCGTTTTTCTCCCGCGTGCAGCAGGTGGCGCTCGAGCAGGTCCTTCGCCGGCACCGCGTCGTCGTTGAGGATCACCGTCCACGGCGCGCGGCAGTGCGCGACGCCGGCATTGCGCGCGGCACCGGGACCGGCGTTTTCCTGCCGCAGCAGCGTCAGCGCGAACGGGTAACGGAAGCTGTCGAGCCGGATCGGCTCGGGCGAGCCGTCGTCGACGACGATCACCTCGAAGGACTCGGGCGCGAGCGACTGGTCCTTCAGGCTTTCGAGCAGTCGAGCGATGGTCTCGGTGCGACCGTAGGTCGGGATCAGGACGCTGAGACGGGGCGTGGGCATGGAAACGGGACTCCTCGCCCGCGTTTCGACCCCCGCCGCAGGAGTCTGGACGGCGCTGACCCGCCCTCGCCGGCCCCGTCCCAGATCCGAAACGCGCGCACGGGCCGCCGTGCGCCGAATTCAGTGCCCGCCGGCCCCGCTGGGTGCGTCCGCGCGCTTCCCGGCCTCGCCGCTGCGCACGAGCGCGATCCGGAAGGCCACCGGCGCCAGAATCTCGTTGAGCGCGACCACCGACAACGTCAGCGCGCCCGCGGCCTCGCCGAACTCCGGGAAGGTCTTGGCGAACAGCATCGAGAGCGCCAGCGCGAGCCCGGCCTGCGGCAACAGCCCGAATCCCGCGAATTTCTGCACTTCCGGACTCGCTCCGGCGATGCGCGCGCCGATCCGGCTGCCCACGAGCAGGCCCGCGCCGCGCACGAGCACGAAGACCGCCGCCGGGATGCCGACCGTGGCGAGCACGTCGAGGTGCAGCGACGTTCCGGCGACCGTGAAGAACAGCACGTACACCGGCAGCGAGGTCTCCTCGATCGTGACGTGCACCTTGTCGCCGGCCGCTGTCAGGTTGCGCACGACGATGCCCGCCGCGAGCGCGATGAGCAGCGGGTCGAAGTGCAGGCGCCGGCCGACCTCGGCCATGATGAACACCAGCGTCAGCACGAACAGTGACGCGCCTCCGCGCACTCGGCGCATGTAGAACGCGAGCACGTACCCGAGCACGGCGCCGACGACGAGCGAACCGAGGAGCTCCCACACGAGCGCTCCCGCCGTTGCCCCGAGGTCGCTGCCGCTGCCCAGCACCGACTTCGCGACCGAGGACGCGAGCGCGAACAGCAGGATCACGACGAGGTCGGCGATCACGACGACGCCCAGCGCCGTGCGCGACACCGGGCCGTCGGCGAGCAGCTCGTTCTTCAGCGCGACGACCACGGCCGGCGACTGCGCGACCATCACGACCGCGAGCACCGTCGCCACCGCGAGGCTCTCCGCCGTTCCCATGCCAGCGAGGAACGGCAAGTGCTCCTTCATCGCGAGCACCGCCAGCGCGAGCAGCAGCGCCGTGCCGAGGATGCCGACCAGCGTGATCCAGCGGATCGTGCGGAACAGCGGGCGCATGGCGCCGAATTCGAGCTCGAGGCCCGCGGTGAGCGCGATCAGCGCGACCGCCATGCCGTTGACGATCGTCAGACTCTCGACCATCGCGCTGTCGACGAGCCCCAGCGCCGCCGGACCGACCGCGAGGCCCGTCGCGAGGTAGCCCGTCAGCTTCGGCAGCCCGATCGAGGCGAAGATGCGGCCGACGAAGAAGCCCGTCAGCAGCAGGTAACCGAGCGCGACCGAGACGCCGATGCTCGAGGGCGACGCCTCCGCGAACGTGCGGATCGCGCGCATCAGGCCGAACAGCACCGCGACGATGACCCAGTTCACCGCCGCGCCTCCTGCTCGGCCGCCTGCCGCGCCTGCACGCTCGCGAGCTTCCGCGCCCTGCGCGCGCGCCGCCGCGCCACGAACTGCACGAAGATCTCGGTCAGCACGCCACCGCCGATCACGGCCGAGACCACGAGCGAGATCGAGCCCGAGGGGTAGAGCAGCTGCGCGTCGACCACGATCGCGATCGCCAGCGCGCCGACCGGCGAGAGCGCGAGCATGCGGCTCTCCGCCGCCGCGATCGGCATCGAGTCGCTGCGGCCCGCGACCGCCGCCGCGAGCGCCTTGCCTGCGAGGCGCGCGACCATGAACACCGGCATCAGCGCCCAGCCGCGCCAGTCGCCGATGTCCCACTGCGCACCGATCAGGAACAGCGCGAGCAGGTAGATCGGGCGTTCGAGGCGCTTGAGCAGCTCGCGCAGCGGCGTCTGGTACTGCCCGGGGAAGTTCGCGAGCAGCACGCCCGCCACGAACGAGACGGCGACGGCCGAGAGCTGCAGCTGCGCCGCCGATCCGGCCGCGAAGGCGATCGCGCCAAAGGTCAGCACGAGCAGCTCGGGCCAGCGCCGCGTCGACGCGAGCATCGTGTAGTACATCAGCCCTAGCGCGGTGCCAAGTCCGAGCGTGACGAGCAGCCACAGCGCTCCCGGCAGGTTCCACGTCCCCGTCGGATCTTCGCGACGGAAGAAGGCCGCCACGAGCGCGAGGCCGAGCACACCCGCGAGCTCCTCGATGCGGATCACGCGCGCCGCGAGGCTGTCGCCGTCACTCGTGTCGAAGAGCCGCACCGCCGAACGCGCCGTCGACGCACCCGCCGTCGCGAGGATCAACGCATCGCGCACGAACACGGGATCGCGCAGGCTTTCGCGCCAGTCCGCGCCGGAGAAGAGCACGAGCAGCGGCGCCGTCGCGAGCGCGACCGCCGCGAAGGGGAAGAACGTCGAGAGCAGCGCGATCGTGCCGGTGCCCGCGGGCAGGCCCTGGAACAGCTTGGCCTCGAAGCGGAAGCCGGCGACGAAGCCGATCGAGCCGAGCCCGATCAGGAGCACCGGACGCAGCTCCGCCAGCACCGAGTCCGTCAGCACGCCGACCGCCGGCTGGCGCGCGACCATGCCGAGCAGCAGGAATGGCAGGCCCGCCGTGATCACCTGCGAGATGCCGAGCCGTCGCTCGAGCTCGATCACGCGCTTGTGGCCGCCGAGGTAGGCGAGCGCCGTGAGCGCCAGCAGCCCGACGATCACGCGCAGCACCGCCTCCGGCCGGTCCTTGCTCGCGATCGGCTCCGGCGGAGCGGGGTCGGGCTCCTGCGGCGTAGGCTGCGAAACGGCTGCGGAAACCGTGTCCACGGGCGCCTTAGGCTCGCTCGCCGCCTCCTGCGCGCTCGCCTCGGCGACGGGCGTGGTGGATTCCCGCGTTTCCTGCGCGCAAGCTGGCCGCGGGACCCAGAGGCCAAAGGCGAGCACCAGCGCCACGAGGCTCCAACGTGCGCACGCCAGCGCAAGGAGCGCGCGGAGACCTTGGGCGATGGCCATGCAAACGGCCTTCATAGGCAGCCTCACCGCCCCCGGCAACCTCGAAACCCTCGCTCGCGCCGTGGGCCCGTCGCCGGGCTTCGAGTCCACCGCCACGGTTCCGCGGATTCAACGTGCCGCGACGGCGACGTCGGTCGCGCATCAGCGCGGGAAACAGGCCGAGAAGCGCTCGAGCAGCCCGCGATCGCCCCGCAGCTTCAGGCGCCCCGCGAGCGTGGCGAGCACCGGGTTCCGGCGTCGGTTCACCACGTCGATCCACAGCGTGCCTTCGGTCTCGACGCGCAGGTCGGGTACGCCGTTGAGCACGCCCTCGTCGACCTGGAGCGTCCCGTCGTCGATGCGCACCGTCGCCCGCACGGCCTGCTCGCCCGTGAGCTCGAAGTGGAACGTGGCCGTCCAGCCACGCGCGGGCCCGCGTTGGAACAGCAGCGGGAGCGCCCGGAAGAACGCGCGGGCGTCGGTGGGGCGGAGGCTGGACTGGACGAGGCGCAGGCGCTTGTGGGGGAAGCGCTTCACGACGTGCGCCGCCGCGTCCGAGCCGCGCACGGCGTAGACCGTCTCGACGCGCTCCGTCAGGGGCCGCACGACGTCGTCGAGGAAGCCCGCGCGCGACGAGAGGAACGGCCCGAGCACGTCCTCGCCCGCGGGACACACGGCGATGCAGTACGCGGCCTTGTAATTCGGACCGTAGGCGAGGCTCTGCCACGTCGAGACCGTCTCGTTCAGCGGGACACGCTCGCGGAAGTCCTGCTTGTCGTCGCTCTCGACCACCTGCTCGACGAAATCGGAGAAGCCGCTCATGAACTCGCGGTAGTTGTGGTCGTAGCAGGCCGAGAAGCGGAAGCCGCCGTCGGGCTCGATCGCCCCGACCGGGCAGGCGGCGACACACAGCCGGCAGTCGACGCACGGATCGAAGGCGAGCTGCGGCGGCTCGTCCTCGAACTCGGCCGACGTCAGCACGGTGCCGAGCAGGACGAACGAGCCCAGGCGCGGGTGGATCACGTTGCGGTGCAGGCCCATGCGTCCCAGCTGCGCCGCGACCGCGACGCGCTTGTGCGACACGATCCACGTGCGGCCGGGGAACTCGGACATCTCCATCGGGAACGCCATGGGGGGATTCATGGCCGCGTGGCCGCGAGCGGTGAGCTCCTGCGCGAGCCGCCGCGCGATCTCGTCGAGCTCGCGGCCGGTGCCGTGGAACTCGTGGTTGGCGACGCTGCGCTTGGGGCTGCGGATGTCCGAAGGCAACGTGCGCTGCACCAGCGCGATGAACGAGCGCGCCGACGGCATCGCGGCGAGCGCGTGGGGCTTCTCCTCCGCAAGCTCGGGATGGTCGAGCGAGACGGCCGACACGTCGTCGGCGCCGGCCTCGAGCGCCAGGGCGCGCAGTTCGGCGAGGGAGAGCGAGCGGTGCGCGGCCGCGGCGGGACGTTGGCGGACGGCGAGCACGGACGGGTGCGTGTCGAGCTTTGACATGATGGTGATCATCCAATTGGGCAAAAAAAGAGAGGGGAGCTCATCCCGCGCCGGACGCTCGCGCGGCCCGGAGGAGTCTTGCGGCGAGCGCGTCGTCCTCGACGAGGCGCGCGAGGACCACTGCGCCGACCATCGTGGACGCCAGTCGCAGGGCCTCGTCGCTCGGCGCACGCTGGGCGCGTCCGTCCTGCAGCTTGCCGTCGACGAGGTCGACGAGGCCGCGCGCGACCTCCGCGAAAGCGCGGCGCACGGCCGCGGGCTGGTGCGAGCCCTCCGAACCGAGCGCCGCGACCACGCAACCCAGCTCGGGGTGCGCGACGTGGGCCTCGGACAGGTACTTGCGCAGCGTCTCGTCGAGCGCGAGCTCGTCCGCGAAGACCCGCTGCGAGGTCTCTTCCGCCGCGACCCGGATCGCCTCGGCGACGAGCGCGTCGCGATCGCGGAAATAGCCGTAGAAGCCGCCGTGCGTCAGGCCGACCTGCTTCATCAGGTCCGGGATGCTCACGCCGGAGACGCCGTCGCGGCGCAGCGCCGCCGCAGCCGCCGCGACGATGCGCGCGCGCATCTCCTCCTTGTGGCCTTCCGGATATCGCATGATGCTCATCATGCCACGGGATGCAGAGACTCGCAAGCGGGTCGTGCGGGAGGTTTCTCGTCGTGCGCGCCGGCGGGCAGCGCTCCGAGTGCGCACCAGAGGCGCGTCAGGCTTCCGGTCGGGGCCCTGCGCTCGTGCTCGGGCGACTCAGGATGGCTCCCCGGGTAGGGCTCGAACCTACAACAACCCGGTTAACAGCCGGGTGCTCTACCATTGAGCTACCGGGGAACTTTGAGGCGCATCAGGGTAGCGACGCGCGGCCGCAGGTCAAGCGTGCGGTCGCCCCGGTTTCGACGCCCGAGGGGGCCGGGCTTGAGCGCTCAGAGACCGTGAAGATACCGGTCTCGCCGTCCGGCGCCCCGCCCGGCGACGGCGCAACCAGCATTCTGGGAGCTCGCACGCTCCTTTTTCACGAGCTCTCAGGCCGGGAGGAAGCCCGCGATGTCGCCGGGGGTGAGCCGCGCCGGGCCGGCGGGAAGGTTTCGCAGGTCGAGGGCGCGGGCGAGCTCGGCCGGGGTGACGCGGGGGCCCAGCGCGAGGCCGGCGGAGCGTGCGACCCAGCCGAGGACCGCGCGCGGGTCGGCGCCGCGGGTGCGCAGCTGCGAGAGGGCGATGTCGCCGCGGCGCTTGGAGAGGCGCTCGCCGTGTTCGTCGGTCACGAGCGAGAGGTGCCACCAGCGCGGCGTGCGGAGGCCGAGCGCGCGTTGGAGGAGCTGCTGGCGGGCGGCGCTGGAGAGCAGGTCGTCGCCGCGGACCACGTCGGTGACGCCGTCGCGCGCATCGTCGACCACGACGGCGAGCTGGTAAGCGAAGGCGCCGTCGCGTCGGCGGATCAGGAAGTCGCCGACGTCCTCGGCGACATCGAAGGCGAGCGCGCCGCGCAGCTCGTCGGTCACGGGAACCGGGCCGGGCTCGACCGCAAGGCGCAGGCCTGCGGGGCGGCCGGAAACCTCGCGCGCCTGCGCCTCGTTCGTCCAGCGCCCGCGGCAGGTGCCGGGGTAACGCTGCTCGCCGTCGTCGGCGTGCGGAGCCGAGAGCGCCGCGATCTCCGCGCGCGTGCACGTGCAGGCGTAGGCGCAACCCGAGGCGACGAGCTCTTCGCAAGCGCGCTCGTAGGGCGCGAAGTCCCGCGACTGCACGCGCTTCTCGCCGTCCCAGTCGAGGCCGAGCCAGGCGATGTCGCGCTCGCAGGCGTCGACGAGCTCGGGCTTGCAGCGCTCGCGATCGAGATCTTCGATGCGCAGCACGACGCGCCCGCCGTTTGCGCGCGCGAAGGCCCAAGCCAGCGCGAACGAACGCGCATGGCCCAGATGCAAGAGCCCCGTCGGGCTCGGCGCGAGCCGAGTCACGACGGGGCCAGGGATTTCGCTCGTCGGCGCAGCCATCTCGAGGCCGCGCAGACTAGCAACACCAGTTAGTAGCGGTAGTGGCCGGGCTTGTAGGGACCACCGGCGTCGACGCCGATGTACTTCGCCTGGTCGGGGCTGAGCACGGTGAGCTTGGCGCCGAGGTTGGAGAGGTGCAGGCGCGCGACCTTCTCGTCGAGGTGCTTGGGCAGCGTGTAGACCGCGCGGTCGTACTTGGTCGGGTTGGTGAAGAGCTCGATCTGCGCCAGCACCTGGTTGGAGAAGCTGTTCGACATCACGAAGCTCGGGTGGCCCGTCGCGCAGCCGAGGTTGAGGAGGCGGCCCTCGGCGAGCACGATCACGCCGTGGCCGTCGGGGAACACCCAGCGGTCGACCTGCGGCTTGATGTTGTTGCGCTTGACGCCCTTGGTGCGCGCGAGCGCGGCCATGTCGATCTCGTTGTCGAAGTGGCCGAGGTTGCCGACGATGGCGTTGTTCTTCATGCGCGCCAGGTGCTCGCCGGTGATGACGTCCTTGTTGCCCGTCGCCGTGATGAAGATGTCGGCCAGATCGACCACGTCCTCGATGCGCGCGACCTGGAAGCCGTCCATGCAGGCCTGCAGGGCGCAGATCGGGTCGATCTCGGTGACGACCACGCGCGCGGCCTGGCTCGCCAGCGACTTGGCCGAGCCCTTGCCGACGTCGCCGTAGCCGCACACGACCGCCAGCTTGCCCGAGAGCATGACGTCGGTGGCGCGCATGATGCCGTCGACGAGGCTGTGGCGGCAGCCGTAGAGGTTGTCGAACTTCGACTTGGTGACCGAGTCGTTGACGTTGAAGGCCGGGAAGAGCAGCTTGCCGTCGCGCTGCATCTCGTACAGGCGGTGCACGCCGGTGGTGGTCTCCTCGCTGACGCCCTTGACCTGCTTGCCGATCTCGGTCCAGCGGCTGGGCGCGCTCTCGACCGAGCGCTTGAGGCACTTGAGCAGCTCGATCCAGTCTTCCTGGTCGGTCTTCTTCGGCGTGGGGACCTTGCCCGCGGCCTCGTACTCGGTGCCGAGGTGCACCATCATCGTGGCGTCGCCGCCGTCGTCGAGCAGCATGTTGGGGCCCTTGCCGTCCGGCCACAAGAGCGCCTGCTCGGTGCACCACCAGTATTCCTCGAGCGTTTCGCCCTTCCAGGCGAACACCGGCACGCCCTTGGGCTTGGCGAGCGAGCCCTTGGGGCCGACCGCGACCGCCGCGGCGGCGTGGTCCTGCGTCGAGAAGATGTTGCACGAGCACCAGCGCACCTTGGCGCCAAGCTCGACCAGCGTCTCGATCAGGACCGCGGTCTGGATCGTCATGTGCAGCGATCCGGAGATGCGCGCGCCGGCGAGCGGCTTCTTGTCCTTGAACTCGTTGCGGATGGCCATCAGGCCGGGCATCTCGACCTGCGCGAGCTCGATTTCCTTGCGGCCGAAGTCGGCGAGCGCGAGATCCTTGACCTTGAAGTCCTGGGCAGTGGCGGTGGTGGCGGGGCTCATGGAACGATTCGTTTCGTCTGTCGTTTGCGGGAACTAGGGACGGCCTGGCGCGAACGCGCGCACCAGGTAGAGCGGCAGCTCGGCCGGACCCGACTGCTTCGGATCGGGACGGCGCGGAGTGTAGTGGTCGTCGACGGGCTCGACGCGGATCGACTCGAATCCGGCACGGCGCAGGGCCGCGACGACCGAGGCGGGCTCGAGGCCCAGGTGCAGGTCGCCGAGCGTGTCGCGCATCCAGGCTTCCGCGTGCGGCTCGAGCTCGAGGATCACGAGCGGGGCACCGGGCTTGAGCGCGCGGCGCATCTCGGCCAGCGCCGGGGCGAGCTCGGGCAGGTGGTGGAGCACCATGCCGGCGACGATGCCGTCGACCTCGCCGTCGGCGAGCGGCAGCGCGTCGAGCTCGCCGCGGCGCAGCTCGATCGTCGCCTCGGGGAACTCGGCCGTGAGCGTCTTCTTCGCCTGCGCGAGCATCGCGCGCGAGCGGTCGATGCCGATCACCTTCGCGACGAGCCCGGCGACGCCGCGCGCGAGGTAGCCCGTGCCGCAGCCGAGGTCGGCCACGACCAGATGGCGCGGCAGCAGGCTCGCGGCCGCGCGCTGGCGGGCCTGGCCAGTCTGGAAGTCGACGCCGATCTTGTCCCAGTCGGCCGCGAGGTCCTCGAACAGTTCCGCCGACTTGCGCGCGCGCGCGCCGAGCACGCGCTCGAGGCGCAGCAGGTCGCGGCGGTGCTCGGGACTCTGGTCGAGCCCGGCCCGCAGCGCGGCCCACAGGCTCTTGCCCGGCTCGCCGCCGAGGTCCTGCGCCATGCGCACGTAGATGCTCGTCCCGGCGCGGCGTTCGCTCAGCAGGCCCGCCTCGCGCAGGAGGCGCAGGTGGTTCGACACGCGCGACTGGCTCATGCCGAGCGCGCGCGAGAGCTCACCGACCGACAGCTCGACCGAGCCGCACAGCGCGAGCATGCGCAGGCGCGTCGGGTCGGCGAGCGTCTTGAGCAGCTGGGTCAGGTCGGAGGTCGCGAGCACGAAACAACATTACTTCATGACTTCATGATGTTCAAGCCGGGGAGCGTTCCCGCGGCCGTTCCCGGCCCTTTCCGGAGCGCCGCTCGAGCGCCGCGCCCCGGGAACCTCGCCCGAAACGACCGCCGGCGCGCCCTCCCGTGGGGAGAGCGCGCCGGCTTGCAGTCGGGCGGACGGCCTCAGGCCAGCTTGGCCATGTCGATCTTGAGGATCTCGACGTCCTGGGTGCCGCTGGGCAGCTCGATGATCGCGTCCTTGCCGGTCGACTTGCCGAGCATGCCGCTCGCCAGCGGGGCCTTGTAGCTGATCGTGTGGTCGTCCTTGGCGTCCCAGGGGCCGAGGATCGTGACGACGTGCTCGTCGCCCGTGCGGCGGTCGCGGAAGGTGACGGTCGTGCCGGGGCAGACCGTGTCTTCCGGGATGGAAGCGTTCTCGATCAGCGCTGCCATGCGCAGCTCCTTGTCCATCTCGCTCGCGGCGTTGGTGAGCTGGCGCTGCTCCTCGATCGCCTGTTCCCACTCGGCGTTCTCCGAGAGGTCGCCGTAGCTCGCGGCCTTGGCGATCGCCTCGGCGTTGGCGGGGATCTTCTTCTCCTTGAGCTCGTTGAGCTCGGACTCGCGCTTGGCGAGACCGGCGCGCGTCGTCCAGATCTTGTCTTCCATCCAGAACGGCAGCGCCTCGGAGCGGAACACGTCACCGCCCATGTCGAGCACGATGTCCGTGACGACGAGGTCGATGCGGTCGTCGACGCCGCGCAGCAGCATCGCGCGGATCGAGCGCAGGGCCGGGATGTCGGCCTCGGCGATCATGGTCTGCACGAGCGGCGGCTCGCCGTCGAGCAGCAGGTCGGTCAGGCGCTGCTGGGCGCGCGCCATCACCGAGTCGCCGACGCGCTCTTCCTGCAGGTAGACCGAGAGCTCGATCAGCGCCATCGCGCGCTGCACCGGCGTGGGGAACTCGCCCTTGAGCTTGCCGCTCTCGACGAGGCGCGCGAGCTCGGTGAGCACGAACGGCGACACGCGCGGGCGCGCCAAGAGCCGCGTGTACCACTGCGCGAGCTCCGCGTCGCGCTTGTGGCGGCGCAGCTCTTCGATCAGCGGGCGGGCCATGCCCGGCGAGGAGTGGTTGAGGTTCTCGAGCGCGATCTCGATCCAGCCCTCGCCGAAGACCTCGACCAGCAGCGTGACCGAACGTTCCTGCTCGCGGGCGCCGGGCATGCGAGCGAACTCGGCCCACAGCGGCGGAGCGACGCGCGAGTCGGCGGGGGCGGGCTTGGCCGCGAGCGCCTTGAGGCGATCGAGCAGCGCGGCCGGGGTCTCGGCCTTGCCGCCGGGGGTGCGCGGGTGCTCGCGCAGCAGCATCCAGGCCGACAGGCGCTGGTCGATCGGCGCGCTGGTTTCCGAGGCGAGCTGCTCGATCACGTCGAGCGCGGCGCCGCGGATCTCCGGCTGCAGCTTCTCGCCCCCGAGCAGGTCGCGCACGCGCGCGAGCGCGTCCTTGAGCGTCTTGGCCTGCACCAGCTGGCGGCGCAGCGCCTCGACGGGGTCCAGCGCGCGGCGCAGCAGCTCGATCTCGCACTTGGCGATGTTGCCCGACACGCGGTACATCGTGTCGTTCTCGGCCAAGAGGCGCGTCTTCTTCCACCAGTTCGACCACTTGGTGCCGTCGACGCCGATCTGCGCCAGCGCGTTGCGGATCGTGATGTTGCTGGCCTTGCCGCCGTAGCGCAGCAGCACGGCCTTCAGGATCTCGAGCGGCTGCTCCTTGAGGCGCTTGTCGAGGCCCTGCGGATCGATCAGGCGCTGGGCGCGCAGGTCGGTCGCCGGCAGGCGCTCGAAGATCTCGACCGCGGTGCGCAGCGGGAAGCGGTCCTTCTTCGAGCCCGGCCCGGAGAAGTGCACGAGCGCTTCCATCGCGCCGTAGTTGACTTCCTTGACCTCGCCGACGCCCCAGCCGGCGGCGTGGAAGACCACGGTGCCGACCTTGTAGGAGCGCATGTCGTCGAAGTAGATCCAGGCCTTGCGCAGGTCGAGCGACTCACGCTTGAGGCCGGAGATCTCGACGAACGCGTTCCACCACTCTTCCTTGCCCCAGGCGGCTTCCGAGTAGGTGAGCAGCTGGTCGGCGAGCTCGCCGATCGGGCCTCCGGCGCGCACGGTGGCGCCGACGATCACGGCGGCGTCCGCGGGGCGACCCTTCTCGGCCAGCGACTCGGCGTGGATCTTGAGCGTCGGCAGGCAGCGCGAGATGCGGCGCTTGGAGCCGATCACCTCGATCGCGCGGCACAGCTCGTCGATCTCGCCACCCGAGGCGATCAGCGAAGTCCAGGCGTCATCGAATGCTTGCCAGTTCTCTTCGGTCGCGAGGATCGACAGGGTCATCGGGCTTCCGCTCCAAGCAGTTCTTGGGGTGACGGGTCTCGTGGCGTGCCGTGGCGCGCGCCACCGGGACGGGTCCCGGCGAAGTTCGCCACCGACGATCGCGCCCCCGCCGCTCCCTCATGGGTGCGGACGAGGGCGTTCGTCGGCGAGCATGGTAGGCAACGCCGGACCCAATTGCACGCGGCTAGCAGGCTGGTGAAGAAGTGCTGCGAGCGGGATTCCGTCCCGGAAGGGTCCGGGCAAGGAGGCCGACCGGAGGCGAATCCAAGTGGATTCGGCTCGGGATCGGCCGACGCCGCCATGGCCCTTCCGAGGCCGAATCCCGCCGCATGACTTCTTCGACGGCCTGTGTCAGTCGAGGGCGAGCAGCGCGCCCTTCAGGTAGCGCGAACGGGAGAAGTCGGGCCGCTGGGGGTGGTCGGGGCCCGCTTCCATGGCTCCGAGGAGCCGCAGACCGCGTCCGGCCCGCCGGGCGGCCTGGAACAACATCCCGATGAACTGGCTCTCCTGCAGCAGGCCCGAGCAGGAGAAGCTCGCCACCAGCGCCCCCGGCCGCGCCACGCCGAAGGCCAGCGCGTTGAGGTCCAAGTACTTGGCGAGGCCCGACTCGAAGGCCGTGCGCGAGCCGATCAGCTTGTGCGGGTCGACGATCACGAGGCCCGGGCGGCCGGTCTCGCCGGTCAGGCTGCGCAGGTAGGGGAAGGCGTCGGAGTGGATGAAGTCGACCTCGAGCTGGTTGAGCTGCGCCGCGTCGCGCGCGCGCTCGAGCACGACCTCGTCGATGTCGACGCCGCGCACCGTGCGCGCGCCGTGGCGCGCCGCCTGCAGAGCGAAACCGCCGGCGTTGCAGCAGATGTCGAGCACGTCGCGGCCCTGCGCGAGCTGCGCCATCGCGAGGCGGTTGTCGCGCTGGTCGCAGAACCAGCCGGTCTTGTGGCCCGCGCCCGGCCGCACCTCGTAGCGCAGGCCGTGTTCCTCGATGATCGTCTCGTCCTGCGCCTCGATCAGCTGGTCGAGCTCGCGCCGCGGATAGTTCTCCGCGTCGATCGCGCCCTGCGGGATGCGGTGCACGACCCGGGCGCCCGGGTAGAGCTGCTCGAGCGCCCACTGCACGTCCTCGCGCAGCTTCCAGAAGCCCAGCGCGTGGTGCTCGCACACCAGGATGTCGTTCATCCGGTCGACGATCAGGCCCGGCAGGTCGTCGCCCTCGGCGTGCGCGATGCGGTAGACGTTGGTGACGTCCGGCAGCTTGAGCACGCGGCGCCGCAGCGTGTCGGCGTCCTTGAGGCGCTTGAGCAGGAACTCGCGCGGCCGGTCGAGGTCGGTCTTGCGCCCGCGCGACAGCCAGCGCAGGCGGATGTCCGAGGCGGCGTTGTAGAGCGCGTGGCCGAGGAAGCGGTTGCTCTCGTCGATCACCTCGACCAGCGAGCCGTCCTCGATGGCCCGGTCGGCCGGGGCGACGTGCCTCCCGTAGACCCAGGGGCCTGAAGAAAGGTCGTCCGTCGCCAGCCTGACCACCGCTCGTCCGTCTGCGCTCGTGCCCATGGGGACCCAAGAGCCTACGGAGACCGTACCGGCCGGTCGAGTGCGGGGGTTGGCCGCGCGCCCACGTTCGTGCGAACATTCGCGCGATGCTCCTGGCACTCCTCGCGTTCGATCTGGTGGCCGTCGTCGGCGGCAAGGTCCATACCCTCGTCCCCGGCTCCAAGCCCGCGGAAATGACCGTGCTGATCGACGACGACCGCATCCGCGCGGTCGGCGCCGACGTCGCGATCCCCGCCGGCGCCAAGCGCATCGACGCGCGTGGCCTGCACATCGTGCCCGGCCTGATCGACGGCTTCGGCTACCACGATCCCGAGCACGACCCGCTGTACCTCGCGGCGGGCATCGCGGTGCTGCGCGACCACGGCAACGAGCTCGGCCGCATCTTCTCCAGCCGCGAGCGCAGCGACCGCGACGCCAACGCCGGTCCGTCGCTCTCGATCTGCGGGGCGGTGCTCGACGGCGATCCGCCGGCGACCAACGCGGCGCTGATCGTGCGCCAGCCGGTCGATGCCGAGGAAGCGGTGATCCACCAGTTCGAGGAGAAGATCGACTTCGTCGCGTTCCACTCGAATTTGCCGATCGAGTGCCTGAAGCCGCTGTGCAAGGTCGCGGGCCAGCGCAAGCTGCCGGTGTGGGGGCCGCGGCTCGGCGGGCAGACGCTCGGTGAGGCGATCGAGGCTGGCCAGTCGGGCTTCGTGTTCCTCGACTGCGTGTTGCCGCGGGGCAAGCGCTGGGAGGAGATCGAGCTCAACTCGCTGGACGCGACGATCGCCGAGCTGGCGAAGGCCAAGGTCGGGCTCGTGCCGGCGCTGCGTGGTTACGCGCGCCTGATCGAGGACGACGGGGACGCGGCGCCGGAGCTCGCGCTGCTCAGCTCCCAGTACGAGACGATGTGGCGCGCCGATCTCGCGCAGCGGCGCGAGGCGCTCAAGCCCGAGATGCGTTCGAAAGTCGGTGCCGTGATCGGCAAGCAGCGTGCGCTGCTGCCGCTCCTGCACGCGGCCGGAGTCGCGCTCGTGCCCGGCAGCGGCGCTCCGCATCCGTGGCTGATGCCCGGCGACGGGCTCGTGCGCGAGCTCGTCGAGTGGCAGACGGCGGGGATTCCGCCGGCGGCCTGCCTCGAATACGCGACGAGCCGCGCGGCGACGACGCTCGGCCTCGCGCGCGACCGCGGCACGCTCGAAGCCGGCAAGCTCGCCGACCTCGTGCTGCTGCGCGCCGATCCGACGACGGACATCCGCGCGCTGTCGCAGGTCGAGAGCGTCGTGCAGCGTGGGCGACCGTTCGCGCGCGCGGAGCTCGACGCGCGGCTCGAATCGCTGCGGCTCAAGTTCGCGTCGACGAAGGCCCAGGCGCAGGCGCCGCTCGAGCTCGGCCCGCTGGCGCTGCCGGAAGGCACGCAGCTCCTGTCGGGCACCGTCGAGACGATCGCGGTCACCGGGCGCGTCGCGGGCGAGCGTTTTGCGGTCGTGCGCGAGCTCGACGGCACCGAGACCATCTGCGGCCGGCGCCGCATCCTGTCGACGGCCGGCAATCCCGAGTCGGAGGTCGAGACGCGCCAGCGCGTCGTCAAGGGCGCGCTCGACAGTTTCGAGATCAAGGTGCGCAACTCCGGCCACGAGCTGCTGGTCAAGGGCCAGCGCGTCACGGGGCAGTGGCGCGTCGAGCGGCGCTTCGACGGCACATTCGTCGACATCCAGGCCGCGCGCGAGCAGCTCGCGGCGATCGACTGCGACAGCGTGACGTCGATGATCGTGATCGGGCGCACGCGCCAGGCGGGTCCGATGCCCGTGGTGCGCTTCGACGAAGGCCTGCAGCTCGAGGTCGTGCGCTGGGACGTGTCCTTCGACGACGACGGCGACCACAAGTTCCGCACGCCGTCCGGGTTCCGCATCGCGTCGTTCCTCGAGAACGGCGCGCCCAAGGTCGTGCTGCAGCAGCTCGGCTCGAGCCAGGCGCAGACGACGCTCACGTCCGTCGACACCCACGGGACGGAGGGGTACTCGCTGCCGCCGGAGAAGCTCGAGCGCATGCGCAAGCAGGCGAGCGGTGGGGGCGATGGCGG
>JAPLOE010000259.1 GCA_026692705.1 Planctomycetota bacterium | reverse complement strand
GCGCTCGCACGGTTCGTCGCGCGCGGCTCGCGCTCGCGGCCCGTCTCCATCACCTCGCGCTTCACTGGCTCTCTCCGTCGAGCCTGAGGTTGTCGATCAGCCGCACGCTGCCGGCCTTCACCGCGATCAGCGCCTGCGCGCGCGTGAGCTCGCCCGTCGGCATGTGTTCCGTCCACTGCTCCGGATCGCGCACTTCCGTGTACTCGACCTCGAAGCCCGCGCCGACGAGCACCTCGCGCATCGCACGCTCGAGCTCCGTTCCTCGCCGCACTCCCCGCTCGCGCCACGCCGCGCGCGCCGTCTGCAGCGCACGATGGATCGCCGGCGCGCGCTCGCGCCACGCCGGCTCGAGCAGCGTGTTGCGCGAGCTCATCGCCAGCCCGTCGCGCTCGCGCTCCGTCGGGCACACCACGATCCGCGGCCGCCCGCGCCGCGCCGCCAGGGCGAGCACCACGCGCGTCTGCTGGAAATCCTTCTCGCCGAAGTACGCCACCTCCGGCTCGACCACGTCGAACAGCCGCTCGACGATCGTCGCCACGCCCTCGAAGTGCCCCGGCCTTCGCGCGCCCTCCAACCCCTTCGCCGCCGCCCCCGGCTCGCTCCCCACCACCCGCTTCGGATCCCCGCCACTCTCGGGGAAAAACTGCGCCAGCGTCCCGCTGAACACCATGTCGCACCCCACGCGCTCCAGGAGCCGCGCATCCCCCTCGAAGTCCCGCGGGTAGCGCTCCAGGTCCTTCGGGTCGTTGAACTGCAGCGGGTTCACGAACACGCTCACCACCGCGCACCCACACTCCTCCCTCGCCCTCTTCACCAGGCTCAGGTGTCCCTCGTGCAACGCCCCCATCGTCGGCACGAACCCGATGCGCCGCCCGCGCTCCCGCGCGTCACGGCACCACTTCTGAGCTTCATCCGGGCTGGGGAGTCGGAGGGGCATGCCGTGAGGATGCCCACACTTCGATCTGCGGTCCAGATTGCTCCGTTGCCCGGCAGGAGGCCTCGACGCGGCCGGCGCCCTGGCTATTCTCCGACCGCATGAGCGATTCGCCTCCGGATCGAGCGGGTTGGCACTCCGACCTGCCGACGTTTCACGGAACGACGCCTCAAGTCGTCGTGCGTGCGTTGGAGAGCTTCGTTGCGGATGCGAGCGACGAACAACGCTCCGCTTGGAGTGGCTGGATTCCGCAACTCCAAAGGGAATCGCTGGAGCTCGTGATCGCGGAGCCGAGTGCTTCGAACTACTGGGCGATCCTCGAGTACCGCCTGCCTCGCGACGGCCGTCGCCCGGACGTGATTGTGCTCGAACAGGGCGTCGTCGTGGTCTTGGAGCTGAAGGGGCCGGACACTCCGCTTCGAGCGGGCCTCGACCAGGTGCTCGCCTACGCTCGCGATCTGCGCGCGTACCACATCGAGTGCCACGAACGTCCTGTCGTGCCAGTGCTCGTGCAGCCAATGGCGAAGCTCGAAGGTGAAACCGTCGACGGAGCGTGGGTGGTAGCCCCGCGTGGTCTCGATGGTCTCCTGCAGCGGATCGGTCGCACGCTGAGCGCGACTCCGATCACGCCGGACGCGTTTCTGGCCGACGACACGTACTGTCCGCTCCCGTCGATCGTCGACGCGGCCCGCGATCTCTTCGAGCACGGCGATCTGCCGTACATCAAGCGTGCGCGGGCCTGCACGGATCCTGCGCTCGAGACCATCGCGAACATCGCGAAAGAGGCCGCTGCAACGAAGACACGGCACCTCGTGTTCCTGCAAGGCGTGCCCGGGAGCGGCAAGACGCTCGTCGGCTTGCAGGTCGTGCATGCACGTTGGCTCAAGGACCTCGCCGTGCTTCGCGCGGATGGTCGACCTCGACCGCCAGCGGTGTACCTCTCCGGCAATGGCCCCCTCGTAGCCGTGATGCAGCACGCACTCGCCAGCGCTGGAGCTGGGGGCAAGACGTTCGTTCAGGGCGTGAAGGAGTACATCGCGTTCTACTCGAAGAAGAAGCGCGTCCCGCCGGAACACCTGGTCGTGTTCGACGAGGCCCAGCGCGCTCACGACGCGGCGCAGTTCGCCAAAGTGCACAAGCAGGAGGAGGCTGACCACTCCGAGCCCGCCCATCTGTTGCAGTTCATGGAGCGGGTTCCCGACTGGTGCGTTCTCGTAGCGCTCGTCGGAACCGGACAGGCGATCCATGTCGGAGAAGAAGCTGGACTTCCCCTGTGGCGCGAGGCGCTTTTGCGAGCCACAGCTGAGGATTGGACGGTCCATGCGCCGAGTACGACCGAAGAAGTCTTCGCCGGCGACGACATCAAGACGCGCTGGCATCCTTCGTTGTCGCTCGACACGGAACTGCGCCACCACCTCGTTCCGCGAGTGCATGAGCTAGTGGAGTACCTGGTCGAGAAGGACGACGCGGAGGCCGCCGCTCGGCTTGCGGCTCAGATCCACGCCGACGGGCATCGTTTCCTGATCACTAGGTCTCTCGACAGCGCCAAGGTGTACTTGCGCTCCCGCTACGACGAGTCTCCCCGTGCGCGCTACGGCCTCATCGCATCCTCGCGCTGCAAACACCTCGAGTCCGTGGGCGTCGACAACTCGTTCCAGACCACCAAGCGCCTGAAGGTCGGGCCCTGGTACAACGCGCCCGCGACGGACGCGCTGTCCTGTAGAGCGCTCGACACGGTGGTGACCGAGTTCCAAGCGCAAGGGCTCGAGCTCGACATGGCGTTGCTCGCCTGGGGCACGGACTTTCGGCGGCACGCAGGCCGCTGGAACAGCGATCTCGCTCGGCGCCATAAGGACCGAGTCGCCGATCCCCACGCGCTCCGCCGCAACGCCTACCGCGTGCTCCTCACGCGCGGCCGAGACGGCACGATCATCTACGTGCCGGAGCTGGAGCTCCTCGACGAAACTTGGAAGTGGCTGCTGCGCTGCGGAGCCAAGCCGCTCGAGTCCCAAGCCTAGGGACTACGCCGATTTCTCGGCGAATCCCCAAGTCACTCGATGGCGTTGGAGATAGCCCGAGTCCGGCGGCGCGCTTTTGTCTGGCAGTCGCAGCGACGTTCCATCGAAGCACGCAAAGAACCTGTCGAACGAGGGTGCGTCGACGCTCGCGCGTAACTTCTCGGACACGAGAAGACGCAAGTCCGAGTCGAAGCTGATCAACCCTCGATCGAAGGCTCGGTCGTAGAGGCTCGACAGGCAAATTCCGTTGCGCACGTCGAGTCGGTGCTTGGGGAATCTGGCCCAAGGGAGGATGTGCGAGGCCACGAGCAGCTCGGGTTGCCGTAGGCCACTCACCGCGCAGGTTCGGGCGTAGTTGTTCAGCACCGCGCCCCGGAAGTACTGCTGTTTCGTGCGTTCGACCCGCGTTGTCCGAGTCTCCGTTTCGACTCCACTCGCGTCCTCGATCACTTGGAACCCAACGTCGGGACGAACCTCGAGCGCCTCATGCGCAGCAACTCCAAACAGGTCGCGCAGACGTTCTTCACTCTCGACCACAGCCTCGTCCGGCGCGGCGTGGTACTCCTGCCAGACCTGACGATCCAGCTTGCTCGCCCCTGGCAACCCACTCACGCCGCGTTGGATGTGAATCGGATCGAGCGACGCCATGTTGCTGAGTTTCATCGCCACACTGGACGGCGTGCGACCCAACTTGACGGCGAGCTGTTCGATCGCCGTGTTGGTGCTCATCAACTGCCCGAACGGGAGCTTGTGGTAGAGGTTCAGCGCGACGAGCAGCTCATCACGCGTCCAGCTTCTTCCCGCCGTCATCGCCGCCATCCTGCCACGACAAGTTTGGTGCCCCAAGCACAGGGCGCCGGGGATCTTGGAGCGGAAAAGCTCCGCCTAGGCCCTATCGCGGAGTTCGGCCAACGGCCCCACCACGAAGCCTCGGCCCCACATGCGCGGGTGCGGCACGTGGAGGTCGGGTTCGGAGATGGCGAGGTCCGCGTAGAGGAGCAGGTCGAGGTCGAGGGTGCGCGGGGCGTTGGGGACGGAGCGGGTGCGGCCGGCGAGGAGTTCGGTGGCGAGGAGGCGCTCCAGGAGCTGCCGCGGCGAGAGCGTGGTCTCGAGGAGGGCGGCGGCGTTGAGGTAGGGGCCTTGGCCGGGGGGGCCGCCGACGGGCGCGGTCTCGTGGAAGGAGGAGACGCGCAGGACGCGGATGCCGGGGGTGGCGGCGAGGGCTTCGAGGGCGAAGCGCAGGTTGGCGTCGCGCGGGCCGAGGTTGGAGCCGAGCGCGATGTAGGCGTGGACGGGGCCGGGCGGGACGAAGCTCGACGGGACGGTGCGCGCGGGCTCGGGGAGACCGAGCGAGGCGAAGGAGGCGAGGGCGGGAGCGGAGTCCGGGGCGCGCGGCACGGCGCTCTCCCCCATCGGCGGGGCGGGACGGCGAGGGAGGTCGGGGGGCACGGCGACGGGACCCGAAGGGGAACGGGCGAGGCTAGTCGCGGCCGCCGTGGGCGAAGAGTTCGTCTTCGGGGCCGGCGGGGTCTTCGGGCTCGGGCTTGGACTTGCGGAAGAGGGCGAGGACGAGGCCGAGGAGGGCGAAGCCTTGGAAGACGAGGAACAGGACCGGGATCGGGGCCGCGAACAGGAGGAAGGCGGCGAAGACGAGGTTGACGAGCAGGAAGAAGGAGCCGCGGCGGGTGAGGAAGGAGACCGCGTGGACGTAGCGGACGCGGCTCACCATCAGGGCGCCGTAGAGCGGCAGGAGGCAGGCGATCAGGGGCAGGATCCACCAGGGCATCTGCTCGACGTGCAGGCCGGGGAAGAGCTGGAAGAGCTGGCCGACGGGGGTCGGGCCGATGGCGTCGAGCTCGAGCTGGGGGCGGCGCAGGATCAGGTAGAGGAGCAGGGTCGAGACGACGGCTCCGGCGGCGGCGGGCGAGGGCAGGCCCTTGAAGTCCTGGTGGCTCGATTCGTCGCTGGTCGTTTCGAGGTTGAAGCGCGCGAGGCGCAGGATCGCCATCAGGGCGAAGGCGGCGGCGGCGATGAAGTGCAGGCGCGGGTGGCCGGCGTAGCCGAGCAGCGGGCCCTCGTGCTCGATCAGGACCTTGGCGAGCAGCGCGGGCGTTACGCCGAAGGTGAGCGCGTCCGAGAAGGAGTCGAGCTGGGCTCCGAACTCGCTGGAACCGCCGACCAGGCGCGCGACCTTGCCGTCGAGCGCGTCGAACACCATGCCGAGGAAGACGAGCAGGCAGGCCGCTTCCATCTTGCCGTAGAACTGCGCGGCGACGGCCGGGTTCGCGTCGCCGGCGAGCACGAGCGCGTCGATCGCCTTGGCGACGGCGAGCAGGCCGCAGAACGCATTCGCGAGCGTCAGCAGGTTCGGGAGTGCTGTGATGCGGCGCATGGTGGGACGGGAGAGGCGCGAGGATACGGAGAGGCCGGGGCTGACGCGAGGGAGCGGAGGGAAGAGGGAGGGAGCGGAGCGAGCGAGGCACGAGCGAAGCGAGGGCGAGCGAAGCGGGCGAGGCGTGGGCGAGCGAGGCAGGCAAGGCGCGAGCGAAGCGAGGGCGAGCGAAGCGAGGCGCCCTGGGCGCGCGCGGCGGCGAGCGGAGCGAGGCCGGCGAGGGCGGGCAGAGCTCAAGCGGAGCGAAGCGAGGAGCTTGAGGCGGGAGCGAAGCGAGGCGCGTAGCACCCGGCGCGAGCGAAGCAAAGCGCGAGCGGAGCGAGGCGCCGAGGGGCGAAGTGGAGAGAGCGCGAAGGAGAACGCGCGGAGCAGCCGGAAAGGAAAAAGGGCGAAGGAGCGGGCAGAGGCTGGAAGGAGGCGGGGGGATTTCTAGGATCTGGCGCCATGAGCGAGATCGTTTTGCTGCATGGGCGCGAGGTGCTGGATTCGCGTGGGAACCCCACGGTCGAGGTCGAGGCGGTGCTGGAGTCCGGCGCGTCCGGGACGGCGGCGGTGCCTTCGGGCGCGAGCACGGGGCACCACGAGGCGCACGAGCTGCGCGACGGCGGGAAGCGCTACAGCGGCAAGGGCGTCCTGAAGGCGGTCGAGAACGTCAACGAGGAGCTCGCGCGCGAGCTCGTCGGGCTCGAGGCCTTCGATCAGGGGGCGCTCGACAACACGATGATCGAGCTCGACGGCACGCCGAACAAGGCGCGGCTGGGCGCGAACGCGATTCTGGGCGTGTCGCTGGCGGTCGCGAAGGCCTCGGCGCAGGAAGCGGGGCTCCCGCTGTACCGCTACCTCGGCGGCGCGATCGCGAACGTGCTCCCCGTGCCGATGATGAACATCCTGAACGGGGGCAAGCACGCCGACAACAACGTCGACCTGCAGGAGTTCATGATCATGCCGTTCGGCGCGGCGAACTTCGCCGAGGGCCTGCGCATGGGCGTCGAGGTCTTCCACGCGCTGCGCGGCGTGTGCAAGCAGAAGGGCTACAACACCAACGTCGGCGACGAAGGTGGTTTTGCGCCGGACCTGAAGTCGAACGAGGAGGCGATCGAGCTGATCCTCGCCGCGACGGAGAAGGCCGGCTACAAGCCGGGCAAGGACATCAAGATCGCGATCGACGCGGCCTCGGCCGAGTTCCTGATCGACGGCAAGTACAAGGTCGAGGGC
Organism: Planctomycetota bacterium; assembly: GCA_026692705.1. Classification (GTDB taxonomy): domain Bacteria; phylum Planctomycetota; class UBA1135; order UBA1135; genus F1-120-MAGs118. Next base: position 11,623 of record JAPLOE010000259.1, on the reverse strand, counting down.
CGGGGCCTGTCGTCGGTGGAGCTCGTCGAGCTGTACGCGAGCTGGTGCGCGAAGTACCCGGTTTTCTCGATCGAGGACGGCCTCGATCAGGACGACTGGGAAGGCTGGCAGGCGCTGACGGCGAAGCTCGGGGCCAAGGTCCAGCTCGTCGGCGACGACCTGTTCGTCACCAACACGCGCCGCGTCCAGATGGGGATCGACAAGAAGGCCGCCAACGCGGTCTTGATCAAGGTCAACCAGATCGGCACGCTCACCGAGACCTTGGACACGATCGCACTCGCCCACCGCCACGGCTATCGCTGCGTGATGAGCCACCGCTCGGGCGAGACCGAGGACACGACCATCGCCGATCTCGCGGTCGCCACCAACTGCGGCCAGATCAAGACCGGCGCGCCGTGCCGCTCCGACCGCGTCGCGAAGTACAACCGCCTGCTGCGCATCGAGGAAGAGCTCTCGAGCCTGAAGAACTACGGCGCGAAGCTGCTCTCCTAGAGCGCGCCGAACTCCCCCATCGCGATGACGACGACGACCGAACCCAGCCTGCCCTTCGACGCACCGGCGCCGCGCCCCGGCGTGCGCGCGCTCAGCGGGCTCGTGGCGTCGCGTTCGCTGTACTGGGCGCCCGTGTGGGTGCCGATGATCGTGCTCGCGCAGGTCGCGCTCGGCGGCCTGCGGCCCGCGCTGGCCGAGAGCCGTCGGCTGGAACGTGAGGAAGAGCGCATGGGCGAGCGGCTCGAGCGCGAGAAGCTCGAGGCCGCGCAGCTCGGCGCCGCGTTGCGCGCGCAGAACGATCCGATCTACCTCGAGCGCGAGCGCCGCGTGCTGCGGAACGGCGACGGCCAGCCCGGGACCAAGTGAGCCGCGCGCTCCGGCTGGCGACGCTCGGCCTCGCCGTGCTCTGGCCGGCGAGCGAAGTCCGCGCGCAGGTCGGCGGCGCGGCGCCTTCGGGCAAGCAGGCCGCGGAATTGGCGGCCCAGCGTGGCGCGGAAGGCCCGCTCGACAACGACGCGTTTCTCTCGACGAATCCTGAGGCAAACGCGGCGCTCGCGAGCTTCGACCGCACGTTCGTCGAGCTGCGCGAGAGCCCGCTCGACGCCGGTGCGACGCGGCGCTGGACGCTCGCACTCGACGAGCTCGAGCGTGCGCTGCGCGACTCGCGCACGGGCGACTGCGTCGCGCCGATTCCGACGCCCGCGGGCACGGCGACGCCGTGGAACGATCCCGATGGCACCGCCGATCCGCGCCTCGACCGGCGCCGCGAAGGTGTCGAGCTCGCGGTGCTGCGGCGCTTGCGCGCGCTGAAGCCGGAAGTGTTCGCGCTGTGGAGCGCGGGTGCCGGAGTGCGCGGTGAGGAGCGTCGCGCGCGTGCGGCACGCGACGTCGCGGCGCTGCGCGATGTCGAGCGCAACTTCCCGTGCACGCGCGCGGCGCTGCTCGCGGCACTCGCGTTGTCGGACGCGGAACTCGAACGTGCGGCGCCGGCGAACGCGCTGCGCTGGCTCGAGCGCGCGCGCAAGCATGCGGAAGCGTGCGGAATGCCCGCGACGAAGCTCGAATTGCGCGAGACGCTCGCGCGTGCGGAGCTCGAGGCGCAACGGGGCGCGAGCGTGAATCCCGACGAGACGTGGCGCAACGCGAGCAAGCTCGAGAGCGCCGGCCTCGTCGCGCTCGACGAGATCGCGATGCGCTTCGCGCGGCCGATGCTCGAGCCGGGCATCGGGCTGCGCGCGGGAATGTGCTTCCTCGACGGCGGCCGCGCGGTCGTGCACATTCCGAGCTCCGTCTCGCTCGGCTCCGAACGCCTCGATCGCCTCGTGCTGATCGACCTCGCGAAGCCGGCGCGCATCAGTGTCGCGACGCCGCTGCGGCTGTTCGAGCCGCTCGGGGTTCAGCCGGGAGCGACGGAACGGCCGGTCGAACCTCCGGGCTGGGCCCTCGCGCCCGCGAGCGACGGCCGCGGGATCGTGACGACGCTCGGACGGCGCAGCTACGACAACGACAACGTGCTCGCGGCGATCGATTTCGTCGAGATTTCCGGCAGTGCGGAGCCGCCCGAGGCGCGCCTGCGCTGGGCCTGGCAAGGGGGCACGTGCGTCGCCGGTCCGCTGGCGAGCGTCGGCGGAAGCGCGGCGCGCATCGACTGGGGCGCGGTCGAGTTCCAGCCCGGAGCGATCGTGCAGGACGGCGCGGTGTACGTGCTCGTGCGCGAATACTCCGGCGGCCTCGCGGGCGACGAGACGGCGGAGTCGCAGGCGCGCACGGCGGCGGAAATCCGCTCGTGGGTCGCGTGTTTCGACGTCGCGAGCGGAGCGCTGCGCTGGCGCACGTTCCTCGGGAAGGGCTCGGAGCTGCAGCGCAGCGCCGGGCGCTTCTTCTCGGCCAACCTCCCCACCGCGGCCGCGGCTCCGCTCGTCGGCGACGAACGCCTGCTGTTCGCCGGCACGCACACGGGTTTCGGTTCGTTGTGCGAGCGCCTCGACGGGCGGATCGACTGGAGCTTCAAGGTGCAGCGTCGCGATCCGCAGCGGCGCAGCTGGTCGACGGGCGCGCCGGTGTTCGATGCCCTCGGCCGCAGCATCCTGTGGGCGCCGATGGACTCCGACCATCTGTACTGGCTGCGCGCCGAGAGCGATCTCGCGACCGCTGGGCTGCTCGCGGCGACGCCGCGGCGCGACGGCGAGGCCGAGGTGCTGGTCGGCGGCGACGCGGACGGAGCGGTCGTGCTCGCGCGCATCGGCGCCGGGCGGGCGGCAGCCGGCTGGGAGGCCACGAGCGGGGCCACCGCGCTCGCCCCCGAGCTCGGCCCGGCCGAAAAATTCAGCGGCGAAGGCCTGACCTCCCCCACCCGCGCGCTGTTCGCCACCAACCGCGGCCTGTACGTGCTCGACCGCACGAAGGACCTCTACTTGGTCGACTACGCGCCCCTCGCGGCCCCCGCGGACGGCGTGGCGCCCACCGGCGGTTCGGTGCACGCGCGCGGCGACACGGTTTGCGTGCTGGGGGTCAACGCCCTGTGGGTGTTCCGGGCGCGCTGAGCGCTCGTGACGGAATGAGCTAACGAGCTCTCAGGATGCTCGTGGCGCCGTCGCTTGGCGGCGCCGGACGGCGAGACCGTGAAACGGTCCCTGAGGGTCGGATTGGAGCCGTGCGAGGCGCTCCGGGCCCCGGAAGTGCTCCCGCGGACGAAAAAGGGCGGCAAAGTGCACGGACGAACCCTCGCGTGAGGGGCGTCCAGAGCCGACGATAGGCGGCGAGCCTTCACGGGCTCACGGTCCGGTGCGTCCGCGGGACGGACCGGAGGTCTTTCGTTCCCGCGGTCCCCCCCGGCGGGGTCCGCTCTCTTGGAAGAGTAGTGCCCTCGATGTCCCAAGCTTCGCTCGAGCGTCTCCGCGCGGCCCACGCGCGGATGAAGGAACAGCTCCACCGCGTGATCGTCGGTCAGGACGAGGTCATCGACCAGCTCCTGCTGGCGATCCTGTCGCGCGGCCACTGCCTGCTGGTCGGCGTGCCCGGTCTCGCCAAGACGCTCCTGATCTCGAGCCTCGCCAAGACGCTCGACCTCTCGTTCAACCGCATCCAGTTCACGCCCGACCTGATGCCGGGCGACATCACGGGCACGGATCTGCTGCACGTCGACGCGGCCACCAACGAGCGCGTGTTCCGCTTCGCGCCCGGCCCGGTGTTCGCGAACGTCGTGCTCGCCGACGAGATCAACCGCACGCCGCCCAAGACGCAGGCGGCGCTGCTCGAGTCGATGATGGAAGGCCAGGTCACCGTCGGTGGCCGGCGGCACGCGCTGCCGCAGCCGTTCTTCGTGCTCGCGACGCAGAACCCGATCGAGCAGGAAGGCACGTACCCGCTGCCCGAGGCGCAGCTCGACCGCTTCATGTTCATGATCCAGGTCGACTACCCGACGCTCGAGGAAGAGCGCGAGATCCTGCGCCGCACGACCGGTGGCGCGATGGTCGAGCCGGAGAAGATGATCGGCATCGAGGAGCTGCAGGAGATCCAGCGTGTCGTGCGCTCGATCCCCGCGGCGGATCACGTGCTCGACTACGCGCTCGCGCTCACGCGTGGCACGCGCGTGAAGAACGACTCTGGCTTGCCGTTCCTCAAGGAATGGGTCACCTGGGGAGCAGGTCCGCGCGCGGGGCAGTACCTCGTGCTCGCGGCGAAGGCCCACGCGGCGCTCGCGGGGCGCGACCACGCTTCGGTCGAGGACGTGCGCGCGATCGCCAAGCCGGTGCTGCGCCACCGCATCCTCACCAACTACGCGGCCGAGCAGGAAGGCATGACGAGCGACGTCGTGATCGACCGGTTGCTCAAGGAAATCGACGCCTCCGGCGGTGTCGGCGCCGGCCTCCCGGGCGTGAAGGCTCGCTAGGCAAGGCGCCTCGCGCGGAACGTTCATGGCGCAAGCGCGTACGGACAAGCGGCTGGATCCGGCGGTGCTCGACCGGCTCGAAGGACTCGAGCTGGTCGCGCGTTCCGTCGTCGAAGGCACGCTCTCGGGGCACCACCGCTCGCCGCTGCGCGGCAGCTCGGCGGAATTCGCGCAGCACCGCGAGTACGTGTCGGGCGACGAGCTGCGGCGACTGGACTGGAAGGTCTTCGCGCGCTCCGACCGCCTCGTGGTCAAGGAGATGTTCGAGGAGACCACGCTCGCCTGCCACCTGCTCGTCGACGCGAGCGAGTCGATGGCGTTCGGGTCGCTCGCGTGGACCAAGTTCGACTATGCGCGCTGGTGCGCGGCGGCGCTGGCGCACCTCGTGATCGGCGAGCGCGACACGAGCGGGCTCGTGCTGTTCGACGACAAGGAGCGCACCAAGGTGCCGCCCGCAAGTGGCGAGCGGCAGAAGCGCGCGATCTGGGCGGCGCTCGAGGCGGCGGAACCCAAGGGCCCGACGGGGCTGGGCAACGTGCTCAAGTGGTTCGCGGGCCGCCTGCGCAAGCGCAGCATCGTGGTCGTGTTCTCCGACTTCTTCGACGAGCTGCCGCCGGTGGTCGAAGGACTGCGCCGGCTCGTGCACGACGGCCACGAGCCGATCCTCGTGCAGGTGCTCGATCCGCTCGAGCGCAGCTTCGACATCCAGCGGCTCGTGCGGCTCGACGGGCTCGAGAACACTGGGCTCCTCAAGGTCGATCCGAAGGCGCTGCGGCAGGCCTACGTCGAGGAACTGGGCGCGCACAACCGCGAGCTCGTGCGCCACGCGGCGTCGATGGGCATCGACCACGTGCTGCTCGACACGTCCGAGAGCCTCGAGGCGGCGCTGCGCACGTACCTCGCGCACCGCAAGGTCCGCGCGCGCGGAGGCGGCCGCCGATGAACCTGTTCGACGGCTTCGTCCACCCGGGGCTGCTGATCGGCATGGCGCTGGCCGCCGTGCCGCTGATCATCCACCTGCTCAACCGCCAGCGCTACAAGCCGATGCCGTGGGCGGCGATGCGCTTCGTGCTCGCGGCCTACCGCAAGACGCGGCGGCGCGCGCAGCTCGAGAACCTGCTGCTGCTGCTCCTGCGCATGCTCGGCATCGCGCTGCTCGCGCTCGCGATCTCGCGGCCGTTCACCGGCGACCAATCGCCGCTGGCCGCGCTCGCGCAGAGCCGGCGCGACGTGGTGCTCGTGCTCGACGCTTCGGCCTCGACGGGCTACCGGCCCGACGTGCAAGCGACGTTCGAGCGGGTCGTCGAGCGCGCGCGAGAGATCGTGCTCGAGCTCGACGGCGGGCGCGACGACCGCGTGCGCGTGATCGTGGCGGGCGCGCGGCCGCGGCTGGTCGCGTGGCGGCGGCCGGACGAGGCGCTGAGCGTGCTCGCGACGCTGTCGGCGCCGACGGACGAACCGCTCGACCTCGCGGCGGCGCTCGGCGAAGTCGTGCGGCTCGCGGAAGAGGACGGACAGGGCGCGCGCGCGTCGGCGCTCGAGATCCGTTTGCTCACGGACCTGCAGCGCGTGAGCTTCGAGCCCGCAACGGCGCTCTCGAACGAGGATGGCCCGCGGGCGCCGGCGGTGCGCGAGCAGCTCGATGCGCTCGCCAAGCTCGAGGCGCGCGTGCTGGTCGAGGATCTCGGGCCGAGCGAAGCGGTGCCGCCGAACCTTGCGATCACGTCGATCGAGCCGCTGTCGACCGTGGTCGGCGCGCAGGCGCCCTGCGACGTCGCGGTGTCGGTCCACAACTTCGGCGCGGTGGCGCGCAACGGCGTGCGCGTGCAGCTCACGATCGACGTCGACACCAAGCTCCCCTTCCGCCCCGTCGACGTGCCCGCGCAGGGCGAGACCAAGGCCGTTTTCCCGGTGGTTTTCGCGACTCCCGGCCCGCACGTGCTCACGGCGCGCATCGAGTCGGACCGCCTCGCGACCGACGACACGCGCGCGCACGTGCTGGTCGTGCCGCCGCCGGTGCGCGTGCTGCTCGTCAACGGCGAGCCCAAGCCCGAGATCGAGAACGACGAGACCGGCTTCCTGCAGGCTGTGCTCGACCCGCCGATCGACGACGAGGTGCTCGCCGGCGGCGCCGCGCGACCGTTCGAGCCCAAGGTGATCGAGCCGCACGAGCTGCGCGATCCCGCGCTCGACCTCGCGAGCTTCGACGTCGTCGTGCTCGCCAACGTCGACGGCTTGCCCGCCGAGTCGATCGAGCGCCTCGAGCGCTGGACCGCCGAGGGTGGCTCGCTGATCCTGACCATGGGCGACCGCGTCGACTCGACGACGTTCAACCAGCGGCTCTACAAGCCCGATGGCTCCGGGCTGTCGCCGGCGGAGCTCGGCGGCCGCATCGCGCTCGCGCGCCGCGACGGCTACCACCGCGTGCGCGACTTCGCGCTCGACCATCCGGCCTTCGCGCTGTTCGTCGACGAGCGCTGGCGCCCGCTGCTGACCGAGGTCCCGATCTACGAGTTCCGCGTCGCGCGGCCGCAGGAGGGCGCGAAGGTGCTCGCCCGGCTCGACGACGAAGGCGCGAGCCCGCTGCTCGTCGAGAAGACCTACGACCGCGGCCGCACGTTCCTGTGGACGACCTCGATCGACCCGGAATGGACGCGCCTGCCGGAATCGCCGCGCACGCTGGTGCCGCTTGTGCACGAGTGGCTGCGCTACGCGGGGCGGCGCGCGGAGTTGCCGCGCAACGTCGGTGTCGGCGGTGCGCTGATGGCCGAGGTGGACGCGTTCCGCCAGAAGGTCGAGCTGGTCGGGCCCGAGGGCGGTCGCAGGCCGCTCGACGGCGAGCCCGCGGCGGCCGGTGCGCTCAAGCGGCGCGTGACGGCGCTCGGTGCGACCGAACGGGCCGGCGTGTACCGCATCGAGGCCGAGGGCGCGACTGCGGAGCCGTACGCGGTGCAGCTCGACACGAGCGAGAGCGACCTGGCGCGCATGGAGCCGCAGGCGCTCGCGACGTTCCATCCCGCGCTTGCGGTCGCGAGCGCGCGCGACTCCGGCTCCGAGGATCCTGACGAGCCCGCCCCCGCGCGCGGCGAGCTGTGGCGCGGCATCGCGATCGCGTGTTTCGCCGTGCTGGTGTTCGAATCGCTGTGGGCGGCCTGGCTGGGCCGTTCGAGGAGGGTCCCGTGAGCCTCGCCCTGATCCAGGCCTCGACGGACCTGCGGGAATCGTTCCGGCTGCTCGACCTGCCGGCGACGTGGCTCGTCGTGCTGGTCGTGCTCCCCGCGCTCGCGGGCATCGCGTGGCTCGGCTACCGCAGCGAGCCGCTGTCGGGTGGCGTGCGCTTCACGCTGGCGACGCTGCGTTTCCTCGCGCTCGCGCTGCTCGCGGCCGTGATCTTCCGCCCGGTGAAGATCACCAAGCGCGAGGAAGTGCAGCCGGCGGGAGTGCTCGTGCTCGTCGACGACTCGGCGAGCATGCAGCGCCGCGACGCGTACGCCGGCGATCAGGCGCAACGCGAGGCGCTCGCGAAGCTCGGACTCGAGGATCCGGCGCAGACGACGCGCACGCAGATCGCGCAGGCCGTGTACGAGCGCGAGATCGCTCCGCGGCTCGCGCAAGGTGAATACGTGCCGCGCGTGTACACGTTCTCGAGCTCGCTCGAGCCTTGGGCGAGTGGTGCGACGCTGCTCGGACGCGGGCCGTCGACGCAGCTCGGCGACGCGCTCGCCGAGGCGCTCTCGCAGCACCGCGGCCGCCACGTCACCGACGTGATCGTGATCTCCGACGGGCGCCAGAACGCCGGCCTGCCGGTGAGCGACGCCGCGAGCGCCGCCGCCGCCAGCGGAATCCCCGTGCACACGGTCGTGATCGGCGACACGCGGCCGGAGAAGAACCTCGTGCTCGAGCTGGTCGAGGCGCCGCCGACGGCGCTCGAAGGCGACGAGATCGAGATCAGCGTGCGTGTGCTCGCGCGCGGCATCGAACGCGGCGGGCGCGCGGAAGTGCGCCTCGAGGAATACGACCCCGACGGCAACGGCACGCGGCGCGTCGTCGCGACCGAAGAGGTCAACCTGTCGGAGTCCGGCGAGCGCGCGACGCTCGTGGCGCGGCCCGGCCCGGCCGACCGGCGCACGAGCCAGCGGCGCTTCCGCATCGAAGTGCCGCCGCTCGAAGGCGAGACGCTCGTCGACGACAACGCGCTCGAGGTCAGCGTGCACGTCAGCCCGCAGAAGGTGCGCGTGCTGTACGTCGACGGCTATCCGCGCTGGGAATACCGGCGGCTCGCGCTCGACATGCTCAAGCGCGCCGACGAGAACATCGAGTTCCAGGCCTTCCTGATGAGCGCGAACACGGACTTCCTGCAGGAGTCCTCGCGCGGGCGGCCGTCGCTCACGGCGGTGCCCACCGACCGCAAGGAGCTGCTCGACAACTACGACGTCATCATCCTCGGCGACGTCAACCCGTTCGCGGTCTCGCCCGACCCGCGGCGCTGCGACGAGTTCATGAAGGCGCTGGTCGAGTTCGTCGAGCGCGGCGGCGGCCTGTGCTTCCTCGCCGGCGAGTACGACAGCCCCAAGGCCTACCTCGACACTCCGCTCGCGCCGCTGATGCCGGTGCTGTTCGACGAGGGCGAGCTGCGCAACGGCGCCGGCGACCTCACGCGCGAATACCACCCGCTGCTCGAGGACAAGGACAACCCGCACGAGATCGTGCGCCTGCACCCGGAGATCGAGACCAACCGCCAGCTGTGGGAGGACGTCGGCGGCCTGCAGGGCATGTACTTCTACGTGCCCGTGCAGCGCGCGAAGCCGGGTGCGCAGGTGCTGCTGCGCCATCCGACCGAAGCGAACGCCTACGGCAACCATCCGCTCGCGGTCGCGGGGTACTACCCGTCGGGCCGCACGCTGTTCCTCGCGTTCGACGAGACCTGGCGTTTCCTCTACCACTACGGTCCGCGTTACCACCAGCGCTTCTGGCGCAACGCGATCCGCTGGCTCGCGCTCGGCCGCATGAAGAGCGACGACCGCCGCTTCCGGCTCGAGCTCGCACGCACGCAGTTCGATCTCGGCGAGCGCGTGGCGATCGAGGCGCGTGTGCTCGACAGCGACTACCGCCCGGCCGTGGCGCCGACGCAGTCGGTGCGCTGGAGCACGCCCGATGGCCAGTCGAGCGAGCTCGTGCTCGGCGCCGTCGCGGGCCGGCCCGGCCTGTACCGCGGCGCGATCGAGCCGGAACGCACCGGCGGTTATCGCGTGTGGATCGAGAACGGTTCCGACCGCGTCGCGTCGGCGGAGTTCGAGGTCGTGCTGCCCAGCCTCGAGAACCGCGACCCGGCGCCGGCGCCCGAAGTGCTCGCGGAGCTGAGCGCGCTCTCGCGCGGCCGTGCGGTCGATCCGGCGCGCCTGTCGGAGCTGTGGGCCGAGCTGCCCGGCGACGAGGCCCGTTCGGAGCCGATTTCGGCGCGGCTCGACGACGTCTGGGACCGCTGGCCGACGCTGCTCGCCGCACTCGCCGTGCTCGCACTCGAGTGGATCCTCCGCAAGCGCTTCGAGCTGATCTAGAGCGACAGCCTCACCATGAAGCCGATCACGCACCTCGCCGCCACGCTGCTCGTCCTCGCGCTCCCGCGCGCGGCGGCGGCGCAGCCGCAGGACGAGACGGTCGCAGGCCGCGGCTTCGCGATCCCGCAGACGCGCGAGGCGCGCGCGCTGGCGGAGACGGCGCTGGGACACATCGAGGCCAAGCGCTGGAGCGAGGCTTTCACGACGCTGCAGACGCTGCTCGTGCAGCACCGCGGCGAAGTCCTGCTGCCGCCGAACGTCGTGGCGCCGGATGGGACGCCGCTCGACGAGCTCGCGCGCGTCGGCGCGGCCACGTGGGCCAGCGAACGGCTCGCGGAACTGCCCGAGCAGGCGCGCGAGCTGTACGCGACGCGCTACGGCACCGAGGCGCGCGAGTCGCTCGAGCTCGCCCGTCGCACGCGCGACACGCGCGCCCTGCTCGAGGTCGCGCGGCGCTATCCGCTGACGGCTTCGGCGAGCGACGCGTGGTGGACGCTCGGTGATCTCGAGTTCGAGCGCGGTGAGCTCGAGAACGCGCGCACGTCGTGGCAACGCGCGGCCGAGCTCGGCCGCCTGCGCGGCGCCCAGCCCCCGCCGGGGGCCGCCGCACGCCTCGAGCTCGTCGCCTCGCTCGCGACCCCCACGCAGGAAACCGTCGCGGATCTGCCGGGCGCCGACGCCGTCGGCTGGACGCAAGTCTTCGCGCGCCCGCAGGCCATCACGCCCTTCTCGCAGGGCTCGAGCAACTGCATCCATCCGTTCGTGAGCGGCGACACGGTGCTCGTCACCGACACGCTGCAGCTCTTCGCCTTCGACGCGTGGAGCGGCGAGAAGCGCTGGGAAACGCCGGAGCCCGCGGGCTGGTCCGCCGTCGACCGCGGCGAGTACCGCCCCGACGGCAAGCGTCCGATCGCGCGCCGCGAGTTCTTCGAGAACCTGCACAAGCGCTCGCTGATGGTGCGCCCCGCCGCCGCGGCCGGTGTCGCTGTCGCGGCGCTCCAGATCCCCTGGACCGCGGTCTACAACGAGACCTACCAGAACTACGAGATCACCAACGTGATCCCGGAGCGGCGCCTGTACGCCTTCGATCTCGCCACGGGGCGCGAGCTGTGGAACCACCGGCCGCCGCTCATTTGGGACGGCATGTCGGGCGAGCTCGAGACGCGCCTCTCGGTCGCGGCGCCGCCGGTGATCGCGGGCTCGCGCGTCGTGGTGCCCTACTACCGCATGCAGGGCCGCGTCGACCTGCACGTCGGCTGCTTCGACCTCTACACGGGCCAACGGCTGTGGTCGAGCTCGCTGATCTCGGGCCAGATGGCGCTCAACATGTTCGGCCGCCAGCTGCACGAGTACAACGCGCCGCCGGTGACGATCGCCGGCGACAAGGTGATCGTGTCGACGCAGCTCGGCTCGGTCGCCGCGCTCGACCTGTATTCCGGCGACATCGCGTGGCAGACGCTCTACGAGCAGATCCCCGTGCCGCGCGCGAGCCACTGGGAGATCGTCGATCGCCCGCAGGTGTTCGCGACGGCGCCGGCGGTGGCGAGCGGCGACCTCGTCGTGTGTGCACCGATCGATTCCTACGAGTTTTTCGCGCTCGAACTCGCGACGGGCCGGCGCCTGTGGTCGCGGCCGCACTCGAGCTTCCGGCGGCCGTCGCGCGAGCTGCTGGCGCTGCTCG
>JAPLOE010000258.1 GCA_026692705.1 Planctomycetota bacterium | reverse complement strand
CGATTGAGCTTCGCGGCACTGGCCGGACGCTCGTTCGCGATCGCCAGCGCGAGCGCCGCGGGCTCGGCCTGCTCGAAGGGCTTGCGCAGCGTGAGCAGCTCGTACAGCACGATGCCGAGCGAATAGATGTCGCTGCGCGCGGTGGCGGTCTCGCCGCGCGTCTGCTCGGGGCTCATGTAGCCGAGCGTGCCCGGGATGATCCCGTGCGCGGTCGCGTCGCCGAACTCGAGCAGCTTCGCGACGCCGAAGTCGACCAGCCGCGGCAGTCCGCGCGAGTCGAGCACGATGTTGTGCGGCTTGACGTCGCGGTGCACGACGCCGTGCTCGTGGCAGTGCTGCAGGCCGCGCGCGATGCGCTCGACCCAGCCGGCGTGCAGGCGCACCACGCCCGCGTCGGGCAGTCCGCCGCCGTTCTCCGTCGCGCGGCCGCGGCGCTCGTCGAGCAACTCCGCGAGCGTGCGGCCCTCGACGAGCTCCATCGCGATGTAGTGCGCGCCCTCGTGCTCGCCGCAGGAGTAGATCGAGACGATCGCGTCGTGGCGCAGCTTCGAAGCCGCGGCGGCCTCGCGCTGGAAGCGCACGCGCGCGCTGTCGGAGACGCAGAACTGGTGGCCGAGCAACTTGACCGCCGCGGGCCGGCCGAGCGAGATCTGTCGGGCGCGGTAGACGCTGCTCGAACCGCCCGTGCCGATCAGGGCCTCGAGCTGGAAATCGCCGAGGCGGCAGCCGACGAAGGCGAGCGAGATCTCGCGCAGCGGGCGCTCGATCGAGTCCTTCTCCGGCGGCTCGAGGAAGCCGGGATGCGCGGCGTGCACGTCGAGCAAGCGCACGAGCTCGGCGCGCAGCTTCAGATTGCCCTTGGCGAGCTCCTCGATGCGCTGGGCCCGCTCTTCCGGCGGAAGGCCGAGCAGCGTGCTGAGCAGCGGCTTGGCTTCACTCCACGGGAGCGACGTCATTGGATTTGTCCCAGGATCCAGACCTTGAGCGCGGCCCACTGGCGCTCGAAGGTGCGCAGCGGAAGCCCGATGGCGTCGGCGGTCCCGCCCAGGTCGAGCCCGGCGAAGAAGCGCAGCTCGACGGCGCGCGCCATGTCGGGATCGGTCTGGGCGAGGTGGTTGAGCAGGTCGTCGAGCACGATCAGGTCGAAGGCCTGCGCCTCGTGCGCGAGCACGACCTGATCGAGCGCGTTCGTCACGGCGAACTCCGAAGTCGATTCGACGTTGCGGCGGCCGCGCGAGCGCGCGTGGTCGACCAGCGCACAGCGCATCGCGCGCGCGGCGAGCGAGATGAAGTGGTTGCGATCGGCGATGCGTTCCGTGCTCGAACGGCGCAGGCGCAGCCAAGCCTCGTGCACGAGCGCCGTCGCCTGCAGCGTCACTCCGGCCGGACGGTCCCCGATCAGTGCCGTCGCGATGCGGTGCAACTCGGCGTAGAGCGCCGCCGTGACTTCATTCGAAGCCTCCTGATCGCCGGCGCGCGAGCGTGCGATCAACTGTTCGATGCGATCTTGGGAAGCGAGAGCCATCGGACGAGCTCCAGTCTAGCGCCATGGGCCGACGCGTGGGGAAGTCGAGAATCTCCAAGGAACCTGCAGGCTGCGAGCCCCGGGAGAGGGGCCCGGTCCGGGCGGGGCAGGCTGCGAGGAGCCTGTGACCCGATCGGACTTCAGATGCCAGTCGTCGCGGAACCGTGAGGCTGCGTGCGAGCGCGGGGCCTCGACTGTTGCGCGAGCGCCAGTTATCGATCAAGGCGAGAATCGTTGGAAGCCCCCCGCGGAGAATTTGAATGTTTCAGCCGGCGTTTCAGATTCCTTCCGCCCCGGTCGGACTCCGCATCCACAGCGCCGTCGCCCGCCTCTACGCACTCTCCCAATCCTCACCGACTGTCCGCGGGCGATAGCCGAGCGGCCCTGGCGAGCTGCTCACGATGGGTCGCCGCCGCTCCGTTCCGTGGGAACGGAATCTCGAGCCGCTTGGTCCGGCAAGGGGTTGTCCGCGAGATTCTCCGCGCTGAGCTGCGCGCGGCGCTTCGGGGTCACTTGGCGCTGGGTTCCGCGAGGGCGAGCGCGCGTTGCGTGTCGGGATGGGTGGCACCGAAGCGGGCGGTGAGTTCGTCGGCGGCGCGGCGGGCGAGCTGGCGGGAGCGCTCGGGCTCGGTCTTCGCCAAGGCTTCGGCCAGCGTCACGCGGGCGAGGCTCGGAACCCACCACGCCAGGCTCGAGCCCGTCTCGCGCGCGGCGAGCGCCTCGAGCAACGCCAGTTCGGGGCCGAGTTCCCCGCGTGCGGCGGCGAGTTCGGAGCGTGCGAGCACGGCCCACTGGCCACGCGAGAGCGTCACGTCGAGCTTCTCGTTCGCCGGATCGGTCTGCGCGAAGACTCTGGCGGCGGCTTCGAGGTCCCCTTCGCGCGCGAGCCAGACCACGAGCGCGCAGCGCAGGTAGTGCACACGATTCTGGCTGCCCGAGTCCGCGGACTTGGAGAAGCTCTCGACCGCCAGTTGCGCGCGCACGATCGCGGTCTCGCGGCTGCCGAGGGCGTCTTCGGCGAACGTGGCGCACCACTGGGCGCTGAGTTCCGCACTCGTTCCGCTCGATTGGGCGCGCGCGAGCACCGCCAACGTGTCCTCGGCGAGCTCGAGCGCCTCGCGATGGCGCGCGGTGCGGACGTGGTGGAGCAGCAGGTTGTCGCGGCAAGCCAGCGCGTTGCGATGGGTCGGGCTCGCCACCTCGACGAACAGCGCCAGCGCACGTTCGAGTTGCTCGCGTTCCGCATCGAGGTCGCCCGCTTCGCGCGCGGCTTTCGCGCTTTGCGTCAGCAACGCCGCGAAGCGCTCGCTGCGTTCGCCTCCCAGTTCCCGTTCGAGCTCGAGCAGCTCGGTGAAGGTCGTGCGCGCGGCTTCGAACTGCCCCAGCCGCGACAGCGCCGACGCACGTTCGGTCAGGGCGGAGACGACGAGCGGATGGGGGCCCGCCTGGAATTCGCGGCGCACGCGCAGCGCCTCGTCGGCCGTCGCCAGCGCGGGTTCGGCGCGCCCGAGACGGTTGTACACGCCGGCCTGGGTGGCGAGCACGATCGCACGGGAAGGACGCGACTCGATCGTCATGCGCTCCACGTATTGCACGGCCTTTTCGAGTGTCAGCACCGCGTCGTCGGGCGCTTTCGCCGTGAGCTGTGCCTGCGCGAGCGCGAGGAACGCGCTGACGCCGGCCTCGCTGGGTTGCGGTTCGAACTCGAGGCGCAGCGCGAGCGCCTCTTGCGCGCGCGCGAGCGCCGTCGGGCGGCTGAGGCGCGCGTCGAGCGCCGCGAGAACGGACAGCGAGTCGGCGACCTCGAGCGAGCGCTCCCCACCGCTCTCGATGCGCAGCGCGAGGCCGCGTTCGAGCAGTTCCTGCGCGCGCTTGTCGTCGCCGAGGCTCAGGAACGTGCGGCCGATCGAATCGAACAGGCCCGCGCGCACGAGCGGCTGTTCGAGCAGCGACGTCTCGAGGCGCTGCGCGCCGCGTTCGAGGAGGTCGCGCGCGGTCGGTTCCTGCCCACGCGCCTTGGCCTGATCCGCCGCGGAAAACACGTCGAACAGGAAGGCGTTGACCTGCTCGAGCTCGCTCACCTTGCGCTGCGCCCGCGCTTGCGCTTGCACGGCCGTGTCGCGTTGCCACGCGAGCAATCCGGAAGAAGCCAGCAGGATCGCGGCGCTCGCGGCGAGCACCGGATGGCGACGGCACCACTTGACCGAGCGCGTCACCGGCCCCGCGGGGCGCGCGAGGATCGGCTCGTTGGCGAGGAAGCGGCGCAGTTCCTGCGCGACCTCGGCCATGCTCGCGTAGCGGCGGCGCGGCTCCTTCTCGAGCATCTTGAGGCAGATCACCGACAGCTCGCGCGGGCACATCGAGCGCAGCGCGCGCGGGTCGGGCGGGTCGACGACGAGGATCTTCTCGAGCACCTGCGTCAGCGTGTCGCCGTCGAAGGCGCGCACGAGCGTGAGCGCCTCGTACAGCGTCGCTCCGAGCGAGAACACGTCGCTGCGCGCGTCGACGGCGCGGCGGCGCGCGCTCGCCTGCTCGGGGCTCATGTAGAACGGCGAACCCGCGAGTTCGCCGGTGCGGGAGAGCTCGAGCTCGCCTTCGACCGAGGCGATGCCGAAGTCGGCGACCTTCGGCGTGCCGTCGTGCGCGATCAGGATGTTCGAGGGCTTGAGGTCGCGGTGGAGCACGCCGAGCTCGTGGGCCTGCTGCAGCGCGTCGGCGAGCTGCGCGAAGAGCTCGGCCGTCCGGCGCCAGTGCTCGGCGGGCAGCTGCGTCGCGCCGCGCAGCTCGCGCAGCACGTCGTCGAGCGTGCGGCGCGTCGCGACCAGCTCCTGCGCGATGAACGCGATGCCGTCGGCCTCGCCGATCGAGTGCACCGCGACGATGTTGGGGTGCCGCAGGCGCGCGCCGGCCAGCGCCTCGCGGCGGAAGCGCTCGAGCGTGTGCGCGCTCGCGAAATGCTCGGCGCGCAGCACTTTCAGCGCCACGCGGCGCCGCAGCGAGAGCTGCTCGGCCTCCCACACCTCGCCCATGCCACCGCGGCCGATCGGCTCGATCAGGCGGAAGTCGCCGAGCTCGACGCCGGCCTTCAGGCGGCTCGCACCTGCCGAGACCTGCGCCAGCAGCGGCTCGAGCAGCTCGCGCAGCTGCGGATGGCGCGTGAGCAGCTCGCTGTCGCTGCAGTCGCGGCTCGCGCGGTGCTGGGCGTGGATGCGCAGCGCCTCCGAGAGCGGATCGAATTCGTGCTTCATGGCTGGGGGCGAGCGCTGGGGCCGTGCGGGGTGGGAAGTGCGGAGGCGGGCCACGCAGCGGGCCGCGCGGGGGCCGGTGCGTCGAAGTCGGCCGACAGGTCGATCTCACCGCGCTGCAGCGCCTCGATCTTGGCGGCGAGCTTGGGCAGCGCGCGGTGGAAGCGCATGCGGGCGGCGGTTTCCTCGAGGCCGAGGCGTTCGCCGATGGTCGCGAAGTCGAGCTCGTCCCACTGGCGCATCACGATCACGTCGCGGTCGAGCGGCTCGAGCAGCTCGAGCGCGAGCCGCACCCACGCGCGCCACTGCTTGCGCTCGAGCGCCTCGTCGGGCCGCGTCACCTCGCGCGCGCTGGGGTCGAGCAGCAGCACGCTCTCGCTGCCCAGCGGTTCCTCGCGCGCCGCCTGGCGCCGGCGCCGCGCGTAGAAGTCGTGGCGGTCGCGCAGGACGTTCTCGGCGATGCGGCCGAGCAGGAAGCGCAGGTGCGCCTCGTTCTGCAGCTCGAAACGCGGCCCGTAGCGCAGGAATTCCACCAGCGCGTTCTGCACCATGTCCTGCGTCTCTTCCTTGGCGCGCAGCGCATCGCCCAGGCGCGCGTGGACGCGTTCGTGGATCCAGGGCAGGTGCTCGACGAGCAGCTGCTGCAGCGCGCTCTCGTCGCCGGAGTGCCAGCGGCGGAGCAGGGTGGTGGATTGCGAGACGTGGAGACCCATGGCGAGCGTTTCTTCGTGGGGGGGGCGCGAAGCCTAGCGTTCACAGCGAGCCTGTTGAGCCACTCCCGTGCACCCGATGCAGCGTTCCCCGGGACGCCAGCGGCATCCCGGGGAACCTCGGGAAACTCTCTCTACCTAGCGGCGGCGCGCCTGCTCGCGCACCTCCGCCAGCAGCTCCCGCAGTTCCGCGCTGGCGCGCTCGCGCTCGAGCCGCTCCGCCGCCAGTTCCTCGCGCAGCCGCGTGTTTTCGGCCTCGAGCCGGGCCTGACGCGCGTCGAGCTCACGCAGCGCCTCGACGCTCAGGGCCTCGAAGCCCCGCACGGTGAGGAACTTCATGCCGTCGTCCTTCTGGCCGACCCAGTCCGGGAAGACCTGCTCGACTTCCTGCGCGATGAAGCCGATGCGCTCGCCCGGCAGTTCGCCGATGGCCGCGGGATCGTTGTATTCGAAGGTGACGCCGCGCAGCTCGAGCAGCTTGGCGAGCGAACCGTCGAGGTCCTTCACGTTGCGCTTGAGGCGCAGGTCGCTCGAGACCGACCACGAGCCGCCGCCGGGCTTGCCCGCCGTGCCGTTGACGTCGAGCGTGAAGGCCGCGCTGCCGTGGCCGATAGCGACGCGGCCGGTGCCCGAGGCGCTGATGTTGACGTTGCCGCCGTTGTTGTTGAGCGAGAGCGTGCCGACGGCGCCGTTGTTGCGCGCGAGGATCTCGTTGTCGTCGAGGATCAGGTTGGTCGTCGACTGGTGGCCGAGCTGCAGGTAACCGCCGGCCGTCGGCGAGGCGTCGTTGCCGCCCTGCACCTGCAGCGGAACGGTGGGGATCGGCGTGCCGATGCCGACACGCGAGTTCTTGAGCACGGTCAGGGCGTTGGCGAGCGTCGAGCCGCCGTTGCCGACGCCGACCTCGAAAATCGGATCGGTCGCGACCCACGTGTTGGGGTTGCCGCCGCCGACGTTGCTGCGGCCGATCGCGACGCTCGCGTAGCTGTTGGCGACGGCCTGCAGGCCGACGGCCATGCTGCAGTCGCCGTTGGCGACCGAGTTGATGCCCTGGACGAGGCTGCACGTGCCGTTGGATTCGGTGATGCTGCCGAAGGCGACCGCGCTGTAGCCCGTCGCGTGCGTCGACACGCCCAGCGAAACGGAATGATCCCCGGAGGCGAGCGCCGAGAGGCCGCTCGCGAGGCTGTAGAAGCCGGTGGCGTCGGTGTTCTTGCCCATCGCGGTGCTCGAGTAGCCGCTCGCGACCGAGCCGTTGCCGAAAGCCGTGCTCGAGTCGCCGCTGGCGATGGTGCCGGTGCCGAAGGCGGCGCTGAAGTTGCCGACCTGGTTGCCTTCCCACGTGCCGCCCGTGCCGTAGCCCGCGCGGAAGGCGGCCTTGTGCGTGATGAAGTGCATCCGCGGGCCCGCGGTCACCGTCGGGAACAGCGTGGTCGAATTGGGGGCGTAGGGGCCCTCCGCGAGCACGCCCTGGGGGCTCACCATGTGCAGGCTGGCGGTCGGGGTGGTCGTGCCCATCCCGATCTCGTGGCCGTTGTAGTCGATGAAGAACGCCGACGACATCGGATAGAGCATCCCCAAGGTCGGGATCGTCGCGGCCGGGATGCAGTAGCCGGGGTTGGCCTGGTCGTCGAGGCCCTGGACGCAGCCGACGGGCATCGCGACGGCGCCGCCGCCGCCGGCATTGACCGGGCGCGGGGTGGTGGGCTGCTGAGCGAACGCGGAGGTGGAGAGGAACAGGGCCGAAAGCGCGATGGCCGTGGGCGAGGTAGAGCGAGACATGGAGGTCGTTCTTGGTTCGAGAATCGTGGGGAGAGCCGGGCGAGCCGGCGCCAGGCCGTTGGGCTGGCCGGACGAGAGCGGCGCTGCTCGGGCCGCGTAACGGCGCAGGCGCAGGATTTCTGCGCGAGGTGCTCGCGTGCGTCGGCCCCGGAGGGCTCGCGCGCCGGAATGGGGCCGCGAGGTTGGGTCCGCAGGTGGATGGGGTATCCTCCCGGCCGCACCGCGGCGGGCAGGGGGTCCTGCGCCCGGGTCCAGTGGGGACCCGAGAAGCCGCGCCGTGCCCGACCTTCGCGTCGAACCCAACTCCGTGCCGAACCCTGCCGTCGTCTCGCTGGTGCACCTGGGGTGCGCCCGCAACCAGATCGATTCCGAGCTGATCCTCGGGCGCCTTGCCGACGAGGGGCTCGTCGTGTCCGGGGATCCCGAGCAGGCCGACACGGTCGTGCTCAACACCTGCTCGTTCATCGGGCCGGCGCGCGAGGAGTCGGAGAGCCAGATCCGGCGGCTGTGCGCGCTCAAGAAGCGCGGCGAGCTGGCGCGCGTGGTGGTCGCCGGCTGCCTCGTGCAGCGCTTCCAGCGCGACCTCCAGAAGCGCTTCCCGCAGGTCGACATCTTCGCGGAGATCTCCGACGGCAAGGCGCTCGCCAAGGCGATCCGCGACCTGTCGGAGGGCCGCTCGGCGCCGCGTTACCTCGACAACGGCGGCCTGCGCGAGGCGACACGCGACGACTCGCGCCTGCTCTCGACGCCGGGCTCCTACGCGTACCTCCGCATCAGCCACGGCTGCGACCACACGTGCTCGTTCTGCGCGATCCCGGCGATCCGCGGGCCGCACCGCTCGAAGCGGCCCGACGACGTGCTCAGCGAGGCGCGCGAGCTGGTCGGCGCGGGCGTGAAGGAACTGGTGATCGTCGCCGAGGACTCGACGGCCTGGGGCCGCGACATGGGGCTCGAGCTCGACGCGCTCGTGCGCGCGCTCGCGGACCTCGACGGCGACCACAAGGTGCGCGTGATGTACGCGTATCCCAATCGCTTCCCGTGGGGCCTCGCGGACCTGCTCGCGAACCATCCGCGCGTCGCGCGTTACCTCGACATTCCCGTGCAGCACATCGCGACGCCCGTGCTGCGCGCGATGCGGCGAGCGGGCTCGGGTGATCAGGTGCGCAAGCTGCTCGAGCGGCTGCGCAGCGAAGTGCCGGGCATCACGCTGCGCACGACGGTGCTGGTCGGTTTCCCCGGCGAAACCGAGCAGGATGTCGACGAACTGTGCCAGTTCATCCGCGAGTACCGGCTCGGGCGACTTGGCGCGTTCACGTATTCGCCGGAAGAGGGCACGCCGGGGTTCGACCTGCCGGGCCGCGTCAGCGCGAAGGAAGCGAAGGCGCGGCAGAAGGCCGTGTTCGCGGCGCGCGACGAGGCGTTGAAGGCCGAGCAGGAGGCGCGCGTCGGGCAGGTGCTCGAGGTGCTCGTCGACGAGAGCTCGCCGCAGCGCGGCATGGCGAACGTCGCGCGCGGCGACTTCGACGCGCCGGAAGTCGACCTGCTCACGCTCGTGCGCGGCAAGCGGCTCGCCGTCGGCTCGCGCGTGAAGGTCGCGATCGAGGGGCTCGACGCCGAGCACAACTTGGTCGCCAAGCAGGTCAAGGGCTGATGGCCGAAGGAGTCTTCGCCCACTGGCCCAACCGCATCACGGCGTTGCGGTTCCTCGGGGCCGTCGCGCTGTTCGTCGCGTTCGCCCTGTACGGCGAGGCTGAGGGCGTCGAGCTCGAGGCGCGGCGCACGCAGATGCACGTGTGCCTGTGGCTGTTCGTGGGCGTGGCGCTGTCGGACGTGCTCGACGGCTGGCTCGCGCGCCGCGGCAACCACGTCACGGCCTTCGGGCGCATCGCGGATCCGTTCGTCGACAAGGTGCTCGTGATGGGAGCGATGATCTTCCTCGCGGTGCTGCCGTGGTCGCGCGAGTTCTTCCCGGCCTGGGTGGTCGTGGTCGTGCTCGCGCGCGAGTTCCTCGTCACCGGCATCCGCGGTTACGTCGAGAGCCTCGGCCACGCGTTCCCCGCGGACTGGTTCGGCAAGATCAAGATGCTCGTGCAGTGCTGGGCGGTCGGCATCCCGATCGGCATGCAGGCCTTCGAGATGTCGCAGGCGGCGACGGAGCGCTGGGCGCTGGCGGGGCACACGATGGTGTGGCTGACGCTGGCGACCTCGGTCGGCTCGGGCCTCACGTACGTGATCAAGGCGAGGAAGTTCCTGATGGAGGGCGCGCGGTGAACTGGCTCAAGCTCGGCATCGTCTCGTGCGGCTACCTCGGCTGCTCGCCGTTCGCGCCCGGCACCGTTGGCACGCTCGGCGGCGTCGCGATCGCGTGGGCGCTGTCGGGCCTCGACCATTACCTGTGGTGGAGCCTCGGCGTCGCGGCCGTGCTGTACGTCATCGGGCGCTCGCTTGGGTCATGGGCCGAGAAGTACGCGGGCCACGAGGATCCGGGCATCTTCGTGCTCGACGAGGTGATCGGGTACCTGATCACGGTCGCGTGGATCGGCGGCCCGAGCTACGTCTCGCTGGCGGTCGCGTTCTTCGTGTTCCGCTTCTTCGACGTGTTCAAGCCCAAGCTCGCGCGGCGCATGGAGGACATCGGCGGCGGCGACGGCATCCTGCTCGACGACGTCGTGGCGGGCGTGTACGGGCTCGTGCTCGTGATGATCCCCGCGCGGCTGCTGCTTGCCGAGCAGGTCCGCTGGACGGTGGGAGGCTAGCGATGGCGAACACGCGACGACGCGAGAAGACCGAGGAACGTGGCCCCGACGGCATGCCGATCTGGGCGCGCTTCACGCTCTCGATGGCGCTGGCGCTGACGGTGGTGAGCGCCGGGGCCGGGTTCGTGCTGTACCAGTCGGTGCGCAAGCTCAGCTCGAACGTGCAGACCGACACGATGGTCGCGGCCGTCACGCGCACGGCGCCGATGTTCCATGCGGAGATCGAGCGCCAGAGGCTGCGGGCCGAGCGCGAGGTGTACTTCGCGCTCGAACAGCAGGTGGCCAAGGACATGGCGCAGACCGCCAAGGACTTTCCCGAGCTGCCGGGCGAATACCGCTACGAGGGCGTGCGCAAGGCGTTCGGCAATTACGAGTCGGGCTTCCGGGACACGCTCAAGGCGCAGCGCGAGCAGCGCGAGGCCCGCTACCGGGAACTCAGCGCCAACGAACCGTGGAAGACGGTCGGCACGGGCGTGCAGCACGGCATCGGAAACGTGATCGAGGCTCCCGTGCAGTACGCCGATGGCACGGCGGGCGTCGTCTTTCAGTACGGGGTGCGCGAGGGCCAGCCGCCGGTGTTCATCCTGCTGCCGGACTCGACGCAGCTCGCCG
>JAPLOE010000257.1 GCA_026692705.1 Planctomycetota bacterium | reverse complement strand
CGTGCGCGACGGGCTCGAGCGCGAGGCCGTCGACCTGATCGACGGCGTGCTCGAGTGGCGCACGAGCGGTGCGAGCCCCGTCGACGCTTTCGCGTTCACGAGCGACCTGATCGGCGCCGCCGGTTCGGACGCGCGCTGGCCGTCCGCCGTGTCCGACGCGGAGTTGCGCGAGGCCCTGCGCGCGTTTGGCCGCAACGATCCCGAGGAGGGCTTCCGCTACCTGCGTGCGAGCGGCGCCGCCGCGCACGAGGCTTACCAGCTCGAAGCGAGCGACGTGTGCGCGCGCGCCTGGGCGCAAGTGCAGACGATCTGGGCCGAGCAGTTGCTCGCGCGTTCCGCTGAATCGAGCCGCGACGAGATCGAGGGCTGGCTCGCTGGCGCAACGCGCTTGCTCGCGCTCGACCCGCCGGCGGCAGGAGCTTCCGTGCAGGAACTCAGCGCGGTGGCGGCGCGCCTTCGTGGACTCCTCGGCGCCGCGCGACCGGTGTTCCGGCCGGGCCGGTGACGACGCTCGACACGCACCTCCGGCCATGGAGGGAACGGGAGCTGGGCAGGAGAAACCTCGCGGAACAGGTCGATAGAAGGGGCGAGGTCCGAGCGCCGGGACCGAGGGGAACCGAGGGCCGGCGGAGCGAAAATGAGTTTTCCCTTCGCGGGAAGGCTGATTTCGGGCATCCTCGGACCCACGTCGACGGCCGCGCGAGGGGCGCAAAGTCCTCCGCCGGCGGTGAAAAGCGAATCCAGACGCGCCTCTCCTGACCCGTCCTCCAAGTTGGAAACGGGTCGGACCCTGAGCAGCCAGTGCCGGGGACTTTTGGGGGGAGTGCCGGGTTCGCGCTCGCTGTCTCGACGTGCCTCGCATCCGTTCCGACGTCAGAGTCGGGCAGGGGCTACCGGGCCCAGAAGGGCTCGCCCCGGATCCCGACCTCGGGTTTCGGACGGTGCGCGAGGCCACGCTTGTCACTCCGTCTCTGCTTCCTCTTGGTGAGCGAGGACGCCTTCCGGGCCGCGTGCCCGCGCAGGCGCTTCGGCCGCCGGGCGCCCCGTGCCGCCCGCGAGCCCGCCTCGACCACCTCCGGAGGCCGCCGGAGCCTCTGAGCGCCGCTCCCTTGGCGGCCCTGCGCGCGACGCAGGCCCCGCCCGAGTCCAGGGGAGACGCTCCATCCGAGGCCCGCGCTGGCTTTCCGGGGCCGTTTCTCGAGCCCCCGGGGCCCTCGCCGGCCTCCGCCACAACGCGGAGGCTCGCGGAGCCGCTGGAGCCCGGGCGCGGCGCTCGCTTGCACGCTTCCGACCACCGCCGCACACGGCGGATCCTCAACGCACCGTGAACGACCGCTCCAAGCCCAAGTCCTGGGAAGAGATCCCTTTCGGCGCCCTCGACCTGCCGCCCGACGTCGAGCCGCCGCGGCCCAGCGCCCCGGCAGCCCGTCCGGCTCCCGCGGCTCCGGCCCCGGCTGCCCGCCACGAGGCGCCTGCCGCAAGCCCGAGGCCAACGCCGCCGCCGGCGCCCGTCGCCCGTCCGCAGGAGGAGCGTGCGGCGCCCGCCGCAGAAGGTGGCGCGAGCCGCGAGGGGGATGGCGAAGGCCGTCGCCGTCGCCGGGGCCGCCGCGGTCGCCGCGACCACGACGACCGGCCGTCGAACGAGAATCGCGGGCCGGGGCCCGGCCCCGAATCGGACCCGCGCGGCTCCCACGATTCGAATCCGGACTCGCGGTCGGCTGGGCAGGGTGATTTCGAAGGGCGCGAGCCCGACGAGCGGGGCTCCGAACGCCCGCATCCCGGTCAGGGTGGCTTCGAGTTCGAAGGCGACGAGCGCGCGGAAGGCGCGGGGCCCGACGACTTCGAGCGTGGCGAGGGCGAGTCCGGCCAGCCGGGCACGGGCCAGCAGGATCAAGGCGCGCCCGGTGAGTGGCGCGATGGCCGTCGGCGCCGCCGGCGCCGCGGACGGCGCGGGCGCGGAGGCCCGGGAGGCGACGACGCGCCGCGTTTCGACGCGCAGGGGCGGCCGCTGCCGCCGCCGCAGCAGCAGGGACAGGGTGGACGCGAGTTCGGCGAGCGCGGGAACGCGGTCGCGCACGAGCAGCGCCAGTTCCCGCAGCAGCACTCGAACGCGCCGCAGTACTCCAATGCGCAGCAGCACTCGAACGCCCAGCACTCGGGCCAGCACCAGCAGCAGCGCCACGGCCAGCAGGAACGTGCGCCGGCTCAGGTGCTCACGGGCATGCTCGTGCTCGAGAAGGGCGGCTTCGGCGAGCTGCGGCGCCTCGAGTCGCAGTACCTGCCGGGCAAGGAGGACATCTTCGTCGCTCCGCATCTCGTGCAGCGCTTCAAGCTGCGCGAAGGTTCGCTCATCACCGGCCCGTGCACACGCGGCCAGCAGCACAAGTTCCAGCTGCAGGCCGTCGAGCAGGTCGACGGCAAGGACCCGCGCGAAGTCGTCGACGTCGTTCCGTTCAAGAAGCTCACGAGCATCGACCCCGACTTCCACTACGCCGTCGGCGATGTGCAAGGCGACGCGTCGATGCGCGTGCTCGACGTGATCTGTCCCGTCGGGCGCGGCTCGCGCGGCCTGATCGTGGCGCCGCCGCGCTCGGGCAAGACGATCCTGATGCGCAAGTTCGCCAACGCGATCACCGAGGGTTACCCCGACGTGCACCTGATGGTGCTGCTGATCGACGAGCGCCCCGAGGAAGCGACCGAGTGGCAGCGCAGCACCAAGGGCCAGGTGTTCGTCAGCACCAACGACGAGGACACGAAGAACCACGTCGAGCTGGCGGAAGCGGTGTTCAAGCGCTGCCAGCGCCTGGTCGAGCTCGGGCACGATGTCGTGCTGCTGCTCGACTCGATCACGCGCCTGGCACGCGCCTACAACAACCACGCGGGCACGAGCGGCAAGACCATGTCGGGCGGCCTCGACTCGCGCGCCATGGAACGGCCGCGCGCCTTCTTCGGCATGGCGCGCAATACCGAGACCGCGGGCTCGCTCACGATCCTCGGCACGACGCTGGTCGACACGGGCTCGCGCCTCGACCAGATCGTGTTCGAGGAGTTCAAGGGCACCGGCAACATGGAGATCGTGCTGTCGCGCAAGCTCGCCGACCGCCGCATCTTCCCGTCGATCGACATCGAGCGCTCGGGCACGCGCAAGGAGGAGAAGCTGCACTCCTCGACGCGCCTGAAGCGCGTGCAGGTGTTGCGCCGCGTGCTGCTCAAGATGAACTTCGTCGAGGCGATGGAGCTCCTGATCCACAAGCTCGAGGACGTCGACAAGATCGACGACTTCCTGAAGCGCTTCGACGTCGATCCGGACGCGTGACAGCGGCGCAGGCCGAATCGCCATGACCACGGCTCGCAGGCTCGTGCTGGGGATCGTGCTGCTCGCGCTCGCGCTGCGCGTGCTGCCGGTGGAGCACGGGTTGCCGCGGCGTTACGTGCCCGACCACCACATGATCAAGCGCGCGCTCGTGATGGCGAGCGAGCGTTCGATCGCTCCGCCGATCTCGGCGGACATGAGCTATCCGTACCTCGTTCCGTACCTGCTGCTGCCGACCTATGCGGCCGAATACATGGCGGGCAAGGCGGCGGGGAAGTGGAACAACCCGCAGGATTTCCAGCGGGAAGTGACGCTCGATCCCGCATGGCTGCACGTGCCGGCGCGAGTGTGGATGGCGCTGTGTGGCGCGTTGACGGCGTGGGCGGTGTATCGGGCGGCGAAGGCGGGCGGGCTCGAGCGCGGCGCGCTCGCGGCGGGCTGGCTCAGCGCGACGTGCCTGCTCAACGTGCAGCTCTCGACGCACGAACGGCCGTGGGCGGCGACGATCCTGTTCGGTGCGCTGAGCGCCTGGGCGGCGGTCGTGCACGCGCGCGACGGCTCGCGCAAGTCGTTGCTCGCTTCCGGGGCCACGGTCGGGCTCTCGTTCGCCTGCCACCAGTCGGGGCTCGCGTTCGTGGTGTTGCCGGCGCTCGCGTGGGTCTTTGCGCCGCGCGCGTGGAAGGGTGACGAGCTGCGCTCGCGCCTGCTGCAGGGCTTGGCCTGCGCAGGAGCGTTTGCGCTCGTCGCGTTCGTGAGCGGGCACCTGTACTACCTGCACGGACGGCCCGGCGGCGAGCAGGTGATCGGCGGCGGGACGCACGACCACGCCGTCGCGATCGGCGGACAGTCGATCCGCACGGACCTCGAGTTCGACTCGATCCCGAGGCTCCTGACGGCGCTCTTCGGCTACGACCCGGCGCTCGTGGTGCTCGGAATTCTCGGGGTTTTCGTGGTGTGGAAGCAACGTCCGCTGCGCGCCTGCGTCGTCGCTTGCGCGGTCGTCGCGGCGGCGGCGCTCGTCAACCCGAGCGACCATGTGCGCTACCTGCTGCCGGCGTGCATGCTGCTCGCGTTGCCCGCGGGAGCGCTGGTCGAGCGCCTGTGGCTGCAGCGCAACTTGCGGCCGCTCGTCGTGGCGGTGCTTCTGCTGCCGCTCGTGCAGGCGCTGCGCTTCGACTTCGTGTTGCGGCGGCTCGACACGCGCGCGGAGTGCGAGATCGCGCTCGCAACGCTGCCTTCGGGTTCGGTCGTCGCGATCGACCACTACGGGCCGCAGGTCGACTTGAGCGAGCCCGCGCTCGCGCGCCTCGCGACGCTGCGCACGCTGTATGCGCGCGAGGAGCTGCGCCGCGCCTACTTCGAGGCCAAGGTGCCGCCGCCGACGGGGCCGGGCGTCGACGCGATCCAGTGCGAGGACCTGTTCGGCATCGATCCGAAGTCGCTCGAGTATTCTGTGAGTGCGAACGAGAACGTGCGAGCTCTCGGTGCGACGCCGAAGGACGTGCTCGCGAAGCTCGGGGTCACGCACCTGCTGCTCGTCGAACGCCGTCCGGGAGCCGAACAGCGCCCGCTCGCGCCGCTTGTCGCCGGTCGCGAGCCGCTCAGCGTCGTCGATCCCTCGGCGGATCCCGCAAAGCCGTGCCGCGAGGCCTTTTTGCCGACGGAAATGGACTTTCCGCTCACGGGCCTCTGGCAGGTGACGCGCCCCGGTCCGCGGCTCGAGCTGTACGAGTTGGCGCGATGAAGCGGCTCGCTTTCGCGGCGCTGCTCGTCGTCGCGAGTGCCTGCGATTCTGGCCGCGCGCCGTCCGCGCCTGCTCCGCGCGCGATCACGCTCGAGCCGGAGGCGGCGTGGGAAGGTGTGCTCGAGCTGGAGCCCCAAGCGCGGCTCGATTTCCGTGCGCAATGTCCGGCGGACACGGTGCGCGTGCGTGCAACGCTGCTCAGCGATGTGGTCGGCGTCGACTTGCACGCTTCGCCCGGAGAGCCGAGCGCGGAGGTCGACGCGGCGTACCTCGTCGCCGACGATCTCGAAGGACCGGCGACGATCGAGCTCGACCGGCTCGATGGGGAGCCGCTCGCCGGCGCGCTGTGGAATTTCACGATCCACTGGCCCTTCGACGAGACGGCGCGCATGGGGGACCACGAGGTCGAGCGTGCGAACGTGCGGCTCGAGCTCGAGTGCTTCCGTGCGCGCGTCGACGGCGTGCTCGAGCCCGGCAAGCCGATCGCGGGCGAGCTCGACGCCGGGAACGGCGGCATCGCGAGCTTCTCGATCGTCGTGCCCGAGGGCGCGCGCGAGCTGCGCATCGACCTGTCGAACGTCGAGAGCAACCTCGACCTCTACGCGCGCGCCGGCGGGCCGGTGCTCACGTTCGACGACAGCGTGGCCTTCGCGGAGAACAACTGGGGCCGCGAGACGCTGGTCGTCACGCGCGACTCGAAGCCGCCGCTCTCCGCGGGCGAATGGCGCGTCGACGTGCAGGACGCGCTCGGTCCGACGCGGCGCCTGCCGTTCACGATCCATGCGTCGTTCGACGGCGTCGTGCCGGGCGAGCTGCTCGCGCTGCCGGCGCCCTGGCAGCCGCAGGGCACGAACCCGATCGCGCGCGCCGCGGCGGCGGTGGTCGAGATCGCGACGCCCGACAGTCTCGGCAGCGGCACGCTCGTGTCCGCCGACGGCTGGATCCTGACCAACGCGCACGTGATCGGCGACGACCCCGAGGTCGAGATCGTGGTCGCGTTGCTCGTCGATCCGTCGCGGCCCGCGCAGGAATGCCTGCGAGCGAAGGTGGTGCGCCTCGACTTCGAGCGCGACCTCGCGTTGCTCAAGGTGTCGAGCGGCCTGTACGGCCAGCCGGTGCCCGCGGATTTCCTGCTGCCGGCGCTCGAACTCGGCGATGCGGCGAGCCTCGAGCTCGGCGCACCGCTGTGGCTGATCGGCTATCCGACGACGGGCGGCACTGCGAGCCGCGTCACGCTGACGGCGACACGCGGCATCGTCGCGGGTTTCGAGCGCGCGGACTTCGGGCGGCTCGTCAAGACCGACGCGGAGATCACGCAGGGCAACTCCGGCGGGGCCGCGCTCGACGAGCGCGGGCGGCTCGTCGGAGTGCCGAGCGCGACGGTCGAGAACGGCTCGGGCCAGATCGGGTACGTGCACCCGATCGACGCGCTGCCGCGCGCGTGGCGCAAGCTGTTCGAGCGCTAGAGCGACTTCGCGCTCTCGGCGAGCTCCGTCGCGCCCTTGTCGTCGCCGAGCAGTTTCGCGAGCTCGGTGGCGCGCGTGATCACGGCCTTCGCGCGTTCCTTCGCGCCGGTGTCGACGAGGCAACGCGCGAGCGCACGCAGCGCACCGTACTCGTCGCCGGGCAGCGCGAGGTCGCGGTAGATCAGCGCGGCCTCACCGAGCGGCTGGATCGCCTCGGCGGGCTTCTTGTCGCCCACGAACGCCGCACCGAGCGCGGAGAGGCCCATCGCGTGGCCCCACCAGTCGCCGAGCGGCGCCGCGTTGCCGATGCACTCGCGCGCCTTCTCCTGCGCCTTCTTCCAGTCGCCCGCCTTCATCGCCGCGCGCGACTCGCCGTGGGTCTTCTGGCCCGCGCGGAACTGCGCCTTCTGCGCGTCGTTCTGGCTCACGAAGGCGCTCGTGTAGTCGAGGAAGATCGGGTGGCCGAGCGCTTCGGTCGCCAGCCTCGCGCCCCACAGGGCACGCGTGTGCATCGTCGCGATCGCGGCGGTGTCGGGCTTCGCCTTGGACTTCTCCCAGGTAGCGAGCGCGCCCTCGAGGTCGGCGTCGATCGTGTAGAGCACCTCGTAGCGGTTGTCGAGCCAGAGCTTCTTGCATCCAGCCTCGTCGTTCGCGGCGTGCAGCTCGACGAAGCGGTCGCGCACGCTCTTCTCCTGCGGCGCGACGAGCGCGGGCGAGGCGGGGACGGCGGAAACGGTGGGGGAAACGAGGGCGAGCAGCGTGACGAGCAGCATGGAGGGACTCACGTGCGATCGAGCACGTCGAAGTAGCGGTAGAGGGAAAGCGAGGAGAACGCGTCGACGATGGCGCCCGTGCGCAAGAGCGCACGCACCTCGTCGCGAGTGAAGACCTTGACCACGATGCGCTCGCTGGGCTCGTGCTCGGTCGCGTGCTCGAGCCGGCAGCCGAGCGCGGCGAAGACGTTGGCGTAGTGGTCGCTGATGCCGTTGATCGCGTAGAAGCCCGGCAGCTGCACGAACTCGCGCGCGACCGCGCCGGTTTCCTCGCGCAATTCGCGCTCGGCGCCCTCGCGCAGGTCCTCGCCAGCCCACAGGCGGCCCGCCGGCACTTCCCAGTGCGTGCGGCCGTGCGGATAGCGGTATTGCCCGATCAGCACGAAGCGCCCGTCCTCGAGCACCGGCACGACCACGACCGCGGGGCCGATCTCGACCACGTGGTGCACGCCCGCCGAGCCGTCGGGAAAGATCACGTCGTCCGCGCGCAGGCTGACCCAGCGCGATTCGTAGATGCGGCGCGACTGCACGAGGCCGTAGGGCTCGAACGGCGCCGGATCGGGCGGCGTAGGAGCGTCGCTCGATCCGGCGGGGGAGGTCATCGGGGAGGCGGAGCGCGCTCAGTGCGCCGCACCGGCGTCGGGCCACAGCTCGCGCCAGTCGCGACGCGCCGCGCCACGGCCGGCGAGGCGTTCGACGAGCTCGCGCGACACGCGCAGGTCCTCGAGCGCGGTTTCCGAGAGCGCCTGCCCGCAGGCCTCGACGACGGAGTCCGCGTCGAGGTGGTGCAGCTCGAACACCTGATCGGGCCGGCCGCACTTGGAGAATTTGCGCACCGCGAGCGTCACCTGCTTCACGCCGACGATCGAGCCGATGTTGTCGACCAGGCCCGCCTCGCCGTCGCACAGCGCGACGATCGGCACGCGCCGCGCCGCGAGGCCGACCAGCTCGGACTCGTCGCTGATCTCGTGCGCGACCGCGTGCAGGTCGCCGTCGATGCCGAGGCCTTCCTTGAGGTGGCGGTAGCCGTCGTTGTGCCCGAGGATGCCGAGCAGGAGCTCGGGGCTCGAGATCACGATCACGTTGGCGAAAATGCCCTTCTGCAGCAGCTTCTTCGACGCCTCGACGGCTTCGGTGGTGACCGAGCCCATGGCGAAGACGTGCACGACGTTGTCGCCGGGCTCGTAGCCCGCGTAGCCGCGCCAGTCGACGAGGTAGTAGGCGCCCGCGAGGCATTCCTGCCGCACGCGTGCGAGCAACTCGTCGTCGGGCAACGTCGCGACGAGCGCCTCGTCCGTGCCGTCGCTCCAGCCCGCACCCTTCGGCGCGAGCGCACCGCTCCACGAACCTGGCACCTTCGACTTCGCCTGCGAACGCACGTTGTCGAGCAGGAGCTTCTGCGGGATCGCGCGCGTCACGGCGCGGATCAGGACGCCGCGGCGGCCGTCGTTGGTGTCCTCCATGTGGCGCTTGATCGCGTCCGAGAGGATCCAGTCGACCTCGAGCGCGAACACCGGCTCCCACGTGATCAGGTTGGGGATCTGGATGTCCGACTTCCACGAGTGCTGCGCGCCCTCGGGCGCGAGCGTGACGCCGCTGGGCGTCCCCATGATCACGAACTCGGCGCCCCAGTAGAGGTTG
>JAPLOE010000256.1 GCA_026692705.1 Planctomycetota bacterium | reverse complement strand
GCTCGAGCGCAGCGCCCGCGAGATCTGGCGTTCGCTCCTCGAGCGCGCCGACCCGACGACGGCGAGCAGCGCGCGCGTCGACGTCAGTTGGTGAGCCGCTACTTCAGCACGATCTCGGCGAACTCGTCGGTGCGCACGCGCGCCTCGAGCGGCGCCTCGTCGGGGAACGCGTAGAGCTCGAGCCGCGCCGCGCGCGAGTCGCAGAAACTGCGCAAGCGGCCTGCGGCATCGCACTGGCCGAGCCCGAGGATCGCGGCGACTTTCGCGGGCCAGTCACCGTGCGCGACGGCCCACGTGCCGGCGAACGGCGTGCGCTGGTGGTCGATCACGAGCGCATCGACCCAATGCGCCTTCTGCAGCGGGACGACCACTTCCGAAGCGGAATATCCGAGCATCTGCAACTCCCCGAGTGCGACCGTCGCCGTGCCGCAGCCGTCGAGCCCCTCGGCCAGCACGTACACGTCCCACTCGCCCGGCACGAGGCCGGGAATCGTGAACGGCGCGAACAGGTCGGTGCCCTGCACCAGCGAGCCGCTGCGGCGCTCGATGGCGACGTATTCGAAGTGGCCCGCGCGCACGTCCGGCGGCAATGCGTTGGCGTCGACCCGCACGACGAGCCGATGGAGGTGTTCGAGCGTGAGCACGAGCGGCTGGTCGCCGACCGTCGCGAGCCACGGTCCGGTCTTCAGGTCCGTCCCGAGCGTCGCGGTCACCTCGAAGTCGCTGCCGCGCGGCAGCGCGAGCTCGAATGTCCCGTCGCGACCCGAGCGCGTCTGCGCCGCCGCGAGCGCGCGCTCCGGCAACCCCGGCGCGCGCGCGACGATCAGCGCTCCCTCGGCTGCGGCGCCCGTCTCGAGCAGCACGGTGCCGAACAAGCGATCCTCGAGCTCGAGCGGCTTGAGCCGAACTTCGTGTTCGACCTCGCCATCCGCGACCTCGACCGAGCTCCACACGGGCGCGAAACCCGGCGCGACGACGTCGTACTCGATCGTCCCGAAGCCGACCGTGAATTCCGCGAGACCCTCGGCGTCGGTGCGCTGCTCGCGCTCGAGCGTGGCCGAGGCCTGCCCGACGGCGTGCACGCGCACGGTCACGTCGGACACAGCCTGGCCAAGGTCGTTGCGCACCGCGAGCCGCAGCCGCGCGATGTCGAACGGAATCCGCGCCCCGGCCGGCGACTCGAGCTCGGCACGACTCACCGCGTACGTCCCGAAGGCGACCACGCCCTGTTCGACGCGCAGCTGGAGCTCCGCGATCAGCACGTCGGGCCGGCCGAGCAGGATCCCGTCGAGCTCGAAGTAGCCGATGCCGTCGGCCAGCGTGCTCCCCACCCTGCGCCCCGCCTTCGCCGCCCGCGCCGCCGGCTCGTGCAGCGCGACCGAGAGCTCTTCGGTCGTGCGCGGCCACGAGCAGTCGACCGTGCCGCGCCAGCGAACGTTGTCGGAGAGCGTGATCACGACCTGCGGCTCGAGCCTCAGCGCACCCTCGAAGCGCAACTGTCCGGCTTCATCGCGCACGCGTGCCCACGCCGCGGTCCCGATCGGGAGCTCCTTCTGCGGCAGCTCGATCTCGAACATCCCCGCCGCGCTCGTCACCGCCGCGAATTCACTCTCGGGCTCGCGCCTGCGCCAGATCTCGACCTTGGCGTTCGGCTCGGCGCTGTTCGTCGACACCACCGTCCCGCGCAGCGTCCACGTCGCCTCGGGCTCGCTCGCCCGCTGCACCGGCGGCTGCTGCACGACCGCGGCCGACTCCGGCGGCTTCTCCGCCGGCGCCTGCTCTTCCGGCGCCTTGTCCGCCGCCTTCTCCGGCAGCTCCAGCCTGCCCTCCGGCAACGGCTCGAGCCTCACCGGCTCCCGCCGCCGCGCCTCGCTCACGAACCACCCCACGAGCGCGAGCGCTCCGATCACGGCCGCGAGCAGGACCATTCTCTTCATCGTTCGGCGGGGGCTGCCTGTCTCTCGGACGCCCCGCTCTCGCGGATCCTCCCGCCAATTCGGGTCGATTTCCACGGCTCGCACGTCGGAGGAGGAGGAACCGGGTGGGGAGTCGGAAAGGAGGAGAAGGAGCCGGAATCGAGGGAGACGAAGCGAAGCTGCAGAATCGGAACCGACGAGTCGAAGAAGTTGGCGGAGATTGCGAGCCCGGTCCGGCCGCCGCGGTGGATGGCATCGCGAGCCCCTGCCTGTCGTTCCCCATGTGCTCAGACCGGAGCCGAAGGCCTCGCCCGGCCGCGCTGGCCTTCCCGCCTCTCCTCTCGGCTCGACTCCCTCTCCCTCCTCTCGCTCCCCAACGGGTTCCTCTCCGGTTTCGCTAGCGCGGCTTGGCGGCGAGGTATTGCACGGGCCAGTCGGGGTCGTCGAAGCCGTACTTCGAGCCGGCGTGCAGCGTGAGGTAGGGATCGGAGAGGTGCGCGCGGGCGATGGCGACAACATCCGCGCGGCCGGCGGCGACGGCGGAGTTGGCGTGATCAGCGTTCTGGAAGCCGCCGACGGACATGACCGGGATCCCGACCTCGTGGCGGATCGTGTCGGCGAGGCCGAGCTGGTACATGCGGCCGTATTCGGGACGCGAGAGCGGCGTGTTGCCGGCGGAGGAGACGTCGATGAGATCGACGCCGCGGGACTTGAGCTCGCGGGCGACGAGGACGGCCTCGGCGAGCGTGAAGCCGCCTTGCTCGTCGAGCCAGTCGGTGGCGGAGATTCGCACGGCGAGCGGCTTGTGGGTCGGCCAGGCCTTGCGCGCGTGCTCGACGACCTCGAGCGGGAAACGCATGCGGTTGGCGAGGCTGCCGCCGTAGTCGTCGGTGCGACGGTTGGAGAGCGGCGAGAGGAAGCTCGAGAGCAGGTAGCCGTGCGCCATGTGGAGCTCGGCAAGGTCGAAACCGGCGCGGTCGGCGCGGCGCAGGCTGTCGGCGAAGGCGTCGCGGACGCGCTCCATGTCGGCGCGATTCATGGCCTTGGGCGCGGGCCACTTGGGGCCGAACGGGTCGGCGGAGGGACCGAGCGTCAGCCACGCGCGCGCGTCGTCGAGCGGAGCGTCGCCCGCCCACGGCGTGAGGCAGGAACCCTTGCGGCCCGCGTGCGCGATCTGGATGCCGATGCGCGCGGCGGTGTGCGTGTGCACGAACTCGACGATGCGGCGCCAAGCTTGCTCTTGCGCATCGTTCCACAGGCCCGCGCAGCCGTGCGTGATGCGGCCCTCGGGCGAGACGTTGGTCATCTCGGCGATCACGAGGCCGGCCCCGCCGACGGCGCGGCTCCCCAAGTGCACGAGGTGCCAGTCGTTCGGCACGCCGTGCACGGCCGTGTACTGGCACATCGGCGAGACGACGACGCGGTTGCGCAGGCGCAGGTCGCGCAGCTGGAAGGGCGTGAACATCGGCTCCGGCGCACGCGCTCCCTCGGCGACGCGCACTCCGGCCTTGCGCGCGAATTCCTCGCGCGTGCGATCGATCAGCGCCGGGTCGCGCACGGCGAGGTTGTCCCACGTGATGCGGCGCGAGCGCGTCATCAGGTTGAACGTGAACTGCACCGGATCCTGATGGATGTAGCGCGCGCATTCTTCGAACCACTGCTGGCTCGTGTGCGCGACGCGCTGCAATTTCGCGACGTCGACGCGGCGCGAGCTCTCGTAGGCGGCGAGCACCTTGGGCACGTCGGCGAGGCCGTGCGCGCGGAAGGCCTCGTTCAGCGCGATCGCGTCCTCCATGGCAAGCTTGGTGCCCGAACCGATCGAGAAGTGCGCCGTGTGCACGGCGTCGCCCATCAGCACGATGTTGCCGTGGCTCCAGTTCTCGCAGCGAATCTCGGGGAAAACGCGCCAGTTCGAGCGGTTCGACAGGATCGGATGGCCGTCGAGCACGTCGTCGAACAGCTCGCGGAAGTAGGCGCAGGTCTGCTCCTCGGTCGCGCTCTCGAACCCCGCGCGCTTCCACACGTCCTCGTGGCACTCGACGATGAAGGTCGAGAGGCCCTTCTCGAACGGATAGGCGTGGATCTGCCACAGGCCGTGCTGGTTCTCGCGGAACAGGAACGTGAAGGCCGACAGGTCCTTGGTCGTGCCGAGCCACGCGAAGCGGCACTTGCCCCAGCGGATCTGCGGGCGGAAGTGCTGCTCGTGGCGCTTGCGGATCAGGCTGTTCACGCCGTCGCAGGCGAGGATCAGGTCCGCCGGGCC
Organism: Planctomycetota bacterium; assembly: GCA_026692705.1. Classification (GTDB taxonomy): domain Bacteria; phylum Planctomycetota; class UBA1135; order UBA1135; genus F1-120-MAGs118. The sequence goes on along the minus strand of JAPLOE010000256.1, from coordinate 423 downwards.
GACCTCGCGCTCGTCGAGGATCTCTTTCTGGAAGTGCAGCCGCACGCCGAGGTCGCTCGCGCGCTGCTGCAGGATCTGGAGCAGGCGCTTGCGCGACATGCCGCAGAAGCCGTGGCCGGTCGAGCGCACCGGTTCCCTGCGCTCGCGCCCGTGGTCGAGCCAGGTCTCGATGTCGGTCCAGTAGGCGAAGTGGCGGCGGATCTCGTGGTAGGTCTCGGGATCGGCGGCCTCGAAGCCGCCCAGCGTCTCGTCCGAGAACACGACGCCCCAGCCGAAGGTGTCGTCCGGCTTGTTGCGCTCGTAGACCGTGATGTCCCAGTCCGGCCACTGCTTTTTCGCCAGCAGCGCGAAGTACAGACCGCCGGGGCCGCCGCCGATGATGGTGACTTTCATGCGCCCGCTCCCGGATCCGGGACCACGGCC
>JAPLOE010000255.1 GCA_026692705.1 Planctomycetota bacterium | reverse complement strand
TGGCTCGCGGTCGCGCTCGTCGTCGCCTGCCACACGACGCCGCCGCACCCCGGCCCGCGTCCGGAGCACTGGGCGCGCGCCATCGAAGTCGAGTCGCTCCCCAACTTCCACGAGGTCACTCCGCAGCTCTTCCGCGGCGCGATGCCGGAGGCGGCGGGTTTCGCCGAGCTCGAACGCCGCGGCGTGCGCACCGTGATTTCGCTGCGCCAGTTCACGCGCGACGTTCCCGCGCCGCCGACGAACCTGACGCTGCTCGAGATCCCGATGTGGACCTGGGCACCGAATGACGAGCAGGTGCTCGAGTTCCTGCTCATCGCCACGGATCCGGAGCGGCAGCCGGTGTTCGTGCATTGCGCGCACGGCGCGGACCGCACGGGCGTGATGTGCGCGTTCTACCGCGTCGTCGTGCAGGACTGGAGCAAGGACGAGGCCATCGCGGAGCTGCTCGGCGGCGGTTTCGGGCACCACGAGTTCTGGCACGAGCTCGCGCAGTTCGTGCGCGATTCTGACGTCGAGGACCTGCGGCGGCGGCTCGCGGAACGCCGCGCCAGCTCGCGCTAGCCGCCAACTGGCGGGCAGGGATCCTCGTGGCCGGCGGCGAGGCACGCGGCGCGCGTGTCGACCGCGAGCTTGAGGTAACGGCCCGGCGTGCGGCGCACGATCTCGAGCTCGCGCTCGCTGAGCTCGCGCTTCACCACGCCCGGCACGCCGACGACCAGCGATCGCGGCGGCACGACCATGCCCTCGCGCACGAGCGCCCCCGCCGCGACGAGCGACTCCACCCCGATGCGCGCGCCGTCGAGCACGCGCGCGCCGATGCCGATCAACGCGCCATCCTCGACGATGCAGCCGTGCAGCGTCGCCTGATGCCCGATCGAGACGCGCTCGCCGATCACCACCGGCCATTCGCCCAGCGTGCCGTGGAGCACCGCTCCATCCTGCACGTTCGAGTCGGCGCCGATGCGGATCGAGTTGACGTCCCCGCGCACGACGCTCGAGTACCAGATCGACACGTTGGGGCCGAGTTCGACGTCTCCGACCACCGAGGCCGTCGGGGCGAGGAACACACCGGGGCCGAAACGGGGCGAACGGCCGGCGTAGGACAGGACTAGGGCGCGCATCGAGGGGCTCCGCGGTTGGGGAGCCTACGGTAGCGGCCGGTGGGCTCGGGGAGCAGCGTCCGGCGGGTCCGCTCTTGTTGCGACAACTTCGCAACGGCATAGTGCGCGGTCCATGGCCCGCCAGCGCCCGCAACGCCACGACCCCGCGACGCTCGAACGCGCCGAGGCCGCGCTGCGTTCGGCGGGCTTGCCGCTGACGGTGCAGCGCCGACGGCTGCTCGAGCGCTTCCTCGGCTGCAGCGACCATCCGGCGGCCGACACGCTGCACGCGGACGTCGCGCGGCACGTGCCCGGGCTCTCGCGCGCGACCGTGTACCGCACGCTCGAGACGCTGGTCGAGCTCGGCCTCGCCGTCCGCATCGCGCACCCCGGCTGGGAACAGCGCTACGACCCGCGCACCGACCTCCACCACCATCTGGTCTGCGACCGCTGCGGCCTCGTGCTCGACCACGAGGAGCCCGCGCTCGACCAGCTCCCGCTCCCGCCGGCCCGCTCGGGCTTCGCGGCCGCGGGCTACAGCGTGCAGTTCCGTGGCCTATGTGCCGGCTGCGCGAACCCGCGACGACCGGCGGCGCCCCGTGCGCCGCGCAGGAACGGGGCGTGACCTGCTCGCGCCCCACTGGACATCCCCAACCCAACCCCTAGCACCACAGAGGAATCCCATGGCCAACCTGAAGGGCTCGAAGACCCACACCAACCTGAAGGCCGCGTTCGCCGGCGAGAGCCAGGCCAACCGCCGCTACCTGTACTTCGCGAAGATCGCCGACGTCGAGGGCTACCCCGAAGTCGCCGGCAACTTCCGTGACACCGCCGAAGGCGAGACCGGCCACGCGCACGGCCACCTCGACTTCCTGAAGAAGGCCGGCGACCCGGCGACGGACCTGCCGATCGGCGACACGACGCTCAACCTCAAGGCCTCGGTGGCCGGCGAGACGCACGAGTACACCGACATGTACCCGGGCATGGCGAAGACCGCCCGCGAAGAGGGCTTCAGCGAGATCGCCGACTGGTTCGAAACGCTGGCCAAGGCCGAGAAGGCCCACGCCGGCAAGTTCGCGGCCATGCTCAAGTCGATCTCCTGATCGAGCGAGCGTCCCGTTCGAGCGCGGCCGGCGCCCGGTGCTCCCGGGTGTCGGCCGCGCGCCGCTTCACCGTCCCGCACTGTTGCCCAAGGTCATGAGCGAATCCCACTCCGCGCACGAACCCGAAGACCTCGCCGCCTCCGCGCATCCGCCGATCTCGTACAAGCCGACCGACGGGCTCACCTACGACCCGAGCGAGCCGAAGTACTGGGAGGCCGGGCTGCTGCGCAAGGAGATCGAGCGCGCCTTCGACCTCTGCCACGGCTGCCGCATGTGCTTCAAGTACTGCGACAGGAGGGCGTGAAACTGCGCGACCGGCTGCTCGGCGATCCCGACATGGCCGGCGCCGCCGCGCGCGCGAGCTTCGGCCTCGCGAACACGCTCAACCGCGTCGGCCTGCACCGCTGGTTCATGGAGAAGGCGCTCGGCATCCACCGCGACAAGCTGCTGCCCGACTTCGCCGCGACGACCTTCGAGCGCTGGGCCGAGCAGGCGGGCAAGACGATCGAGCAGCCCGGCACCGAGACGGTGCTCTTCCAGACCTGCTACGTGCAGAACAACGAGCCGCAGGTCGGGCGCGACACGCTCGAGGTGCTCGAGAAGAACCAGGTCGGCTGCGGCTGCGTGAAGGGACTGGCGTGCTGCGGCATGCCGGCCTGGGAGCACGGCGACCTCGAGACGCTGCGCAAGAACGCGCACCACAACCTCGACCTGCTGATGCCGCACGTCGAGGCGGGCGCGAAGGTGCTCGCGATCAACCCGACCTGCTCGATGATGATGCGGCGCGAGTATCCCGAGCTGCTCGAGGGCGAGGACCGCGAGCGCGCGAAGAAGCTCGCCGAGGCCGTGCGCGACCCCAGCGAGTTCCTGTGGTCGATCCGCGAGGAGCCCCGTTTCAACACCAACTTCCAGTCCACGCCGGGAGCGAGCGTGGCCTACCACGCGCCCTGCCACCTGCGCGCGCAGGCCGTCGGCTTCCGCGGGCGCGACCTGCTGCGCAAGATCCCCGGCGTCGTGCCGCGCATGGTGATGGAGTGCTGCGGCCACGACGGCACCTATGCCATGAAGACCGAGGGCTTCGAGCCGAGCCAGCGCTACGGCAAGAACGCCTTCGAGGGCATGCAGGCGGCCGAGAGCGAGGTCTGGGCCACGGATTGCCCGCTGGCGGCGATCCAGTTCGCCCAGCACGCGGGCACCAAGCCCATGCACCCGATGTCGATCCTCGCCCGCGCCTACCGCGCCGACGGGTTCGCGCAGCGGGTCGAGCCCAAGCAGGACTGACGCGGCCCGCGCCCGACCCCATCACGGGTTGATTCGGGCGTCCGCGCGCGACGTTTCGTGCTGTTCGGCATCGAGTGCGTGCCCAACAGGCTGCCGGCGCAGATGCTCGTGCTGAAGATAGGGCGGCGCCGTGTTGCTCACCGCCACGCTCAACTCCGGCGGTGCGCTGGTCTCGACGCGCGTCGCCAAGTTGATCGACGGCGGACTCGTCGATCCGCAATTCGTGACGCCGACCGTAGTGCTGGTCTTGATGCACGGCGCGGTGGCCTGGGTGGCGGCCAAGACGTGCGTAGGCGTGCCGGTCTCGACCACCCACACGATCACGGGCGCGATCATGGGCGTCGGCGCCACGCGGCGCCTGTCGGCCGTGCGCTGGGGCCTGGGCTCCAAGATCCTGATGGCGTGGGTTTTCACGCTGCCGATGACGGCGCTGATCGCGGCGCTCGTCTATCGCGGCCTGAACCTCGTGTTCGGGCTGGTGTAGCGAACGGTCAGGAGCCACCCCCCACGGGCTTGCGCCCGGAGGACGGCTCCTGCGGTTCCTGAACTCGGGCCGGTCAGGCGGCGGCCGCGACGCGGCGCAGCAGCGACACGGTGACCGAGAAGAAGCGGTCCTTGGCGTCGGTGATCGGCAGGTCGGAGAGCTCGAAGTCGACCGACACGATGTGCATGCCGCGCGCGAAGTGCACGGCGTAATTGGAGCCCATGATCACCGACGGCACCGAGATGTTCTCCATCTCGAACGACGTGCCGACGAGCAGCTCCTTGACGCGGCCGGCGATCATGTTGCCGATCTCGCCGATGGCGTCGACGGTCTCGTTGTCGACCTGCTCGCGTTTCTCGCCCATCAGCTGGCTGGCGATGTGCAGCATCGCCTTCTCCGTGAGCGAGATCGCGACGGTGCCGTTGGTCTTGCCTACCATGCCGACCATCACGGAGATCGGGCGGGCGGCCGTGTAGAAACGCGAGGCTCCGACCGGCGGCGGTTGCAGGCCGGTCATCTGGAGACCTTCGGCGGTGCCGCGAATGACGGCTTCGAGCAGGATGGGGTCGATCTGCAGGTTGGACATCGCGTCGGTGAGGAGCAAGGCCAGACGGGGAAGCCCCGGTCCCCAAGCGCGCGGGCGGCGCGCAGGGCGAGGCTGCGGATAGCTATCGCTCAGGAACGCCCTCGACCTTGATTCCCTCGTCGCTTGTTGGGTGCTCGCCACCCTCCGGGCCATGTTCGGCACAGCAGGCCGGAAGAACCTTCGCGGTGGCCTCCGGCGCAAAGGGCGTCGAGCCGCGGATCAGCGTGTAGGCGCCGTACGCCAGCAGGCCCACGGCCGCGATGCGCTGGCCGCGGACGCGCCAGTTCGCCGGGATCTGGCCGGCGCCGAGCGCGATCCCCGCCAGCACGGGGCCGGTCGCGAGGCCGAACACGAACGGCCCGGCGAGCGCGAGCGAGAGCGTAGGCGCCGCCGCACCGAGCGCAATCGCCGCCCACGACAGCCCGCAGGGCAGGAGCCCGTTGGCGGCCCCGAAGGCGAGCCCTCGCAGCGGCGCCGGAAGCTCGTCGGCCCCCTTCAGCGCGGTGCGCATCAGCCGCTCGAGGCCCGACAGCGCCTTCCAGCGCGGCGCCTTCAGCCAACCCAGCCCTGACAGCGCCACGAGCACCATCACGATTCCCGCCGCCCAGGCGACTCCCGCGCGGCCGTAGCTCATCCACTGCGGCTGGCGCGCGCCGAGCTCGGCGACACCGCGTGCGGCGACCAGCGCCAGCGTCGCGTACATCGCGGCCTTGCCGAGCACGTACCCAGCGACGGCGAGCCCACCGGAGCTCCCCCGCCCGAGCGCGAAGGAGAGCGCGATCGGCCCGCACATGCCGGCGCAGTGCAGGGAACCGGCGAGGCCGAGCAGCAGGTACGGAACGAGGTCGACGGGCGTCACGGCAGGCTCGCGACGCGCACGCGCCGCTCCATCAATCTAGCGGCGCTCACGGCTGCGGCGTCGGGTGATCCGGAGCCGCGCTCTCGCGCGCCTTTTCCGGCAGGAAACCCATGCGCAACGGCGTCGGCAGCCCGCTGCGCGCCGTCGTGCCCTCGCAGGCCGTGACACAGTCGCCGCAGCGGATGCAGAGCGCGAAGTTCGACATGCCGTCGGGATAGAAGCCGTCGCCCTCGCGGTACTCGCCGCCGGACATCTCGCGCGGCTTCAGGTCCATCGGGCAGGCCTTGTCGCAGGCGCCGCACTCGGTGCAGTGCTCCTCGTGCGCGAACTCGACGCCGTTGAACGAGTCGTGGCCGAGCAGCGCGAAGTACACGCCCGAGGGGCAGTAGTTGCGGCAGAAGCCCGGCCCGAGCTTCTGGACGAAGAAGTAGAAGCTCGTCACCAGCGCGAGCAGGAACGAGCCCGAGAGCGCGATCGCCAGCGACGAGCCGTCGCGGAACACGCGCCAGTCGATCCAGAAGCTGAAGGTGATCGCCGACAGCAGCGTGCAGATGCCGAGCAGCCACGCGACGCCGATCCAGCGCTCGCGCCGGGTCTTGGCGTGGAACTTCAGCCACTCCGCGAGGCGCGCCACCGCTCCATACGGGCACCCAAAGCCGCACAGGTACCGGCCGAGGAAGCGGCTGGCGAGGATGATCGCGAGGTTGACGAACAGGAACGGGAAGGCGAAGCGCTTGGCCGTCTCGATCAGGCCGTGGTTCTCGCCGAGGTAGTGGTGGTGCCCGCCCCACATGTCGAAGCGCAGCATGTTGGTCGCCGGCAGCGCCGCGATGATCAGCGTCACGACGATCGCGACCGCCCAACGCCAGCGCGTGTAGCGGTGCGGCGTGCCGCGGGCCTTCCCCAGCCCCTGCAGCACCTTCTCGCGGACTTTCCCTAGCGGCATCTCTCGTGACCTTTCGATTGCCGGCGCCGGGCCATGCCCCGTCATCGACAGCCGTCGCTGGACCCGAAACTAGGCTGGACTACGCACGTCCGCCGTAGGGCCGAGTTCGGAGGCCTCGACCGTCGGAGTGCGTAGCCCCGCGGCCCGCCGCGCCGTCCGCACGATGCGGCCCGAGTTCAGGATCGAGAACACGCTCGACACCACCATCGCCGAGGCCGCGAAGATCGGAGTCAGGCGCCCGGTGGCCGCGAGGTACAGACCGATCGCGTTGTAGGCGAAGGCCCAGGCGAGGTTGAGCTTCGCCGCGAGCACCGCCGAGCGCGCCAGCGCCAGGAGCCCCGGCACCTCGACCAGTCCCGGCCGCAGCAGGTTGACCTGTGCCGCCGCGAGGCTCGTCGCCGCGCCGCCGGCCATCGAAATGCCGACGTCCGCCGCCGCCAGCGCCGCCGCGTCGTTGAGCCCGTCCCCCACGAAGGCCGTGCGCGCGCCGCGCGCGCGGATGCGCGCGACCTTGTCGGCCGGCGAGAGCTGCGACTCGACCTCGACCGACAGCTCGCGCGCGAGCGCCTCCGCAGGACCGCGGGCGTCGCCGGTGAGCACCGCCACGCTGCAGCCTTGGCTGCGCAGGCCGCGCAGCACTTCCGCCGCTTCCGGTCGCGCCGGCGAGCGCAGCACGAAACGCGCGAGCCGCGCTCCATCGCGCGCGCGCACGAGGCGCACGACCGTCGCGCCGCCGAGATCGGCCTCGCGGTCGCTCTCCAGCCGCAGCAATTCACCCGCGACCTTGCCCTCGACGCCGATGCCCGGCACCGCGCGGAAGCCGTCGACCGCCGGAAGCGCTCCGCCTCCGCGCGC
>JAPLOE010000254.1 GCA_026692705.1 Planctomycetota bacterium | reverse complement strand
GCGCCGCGGTGACCCGGCCGCGCCGCGGGCGTGCCCTGCGCGGCCTCGACCGGCGCCGAGTCGGCCGAAGACGCGCGCAAGTTCGCGGAACAGCACGGTTTCCCGCTGATCCTCAAGCCGCGCGCGGCCGCCGGCGCCGCCGGCACGTACAAGGTCGACGACAAGGAGCAGCTCGAGAACGCGATGCGCGAGTGCGGGCTCGACAAGGGCAACCCGACGGCCGTCGAGGAGTACATCGAGGGCCACGAGGGCTTCTACGACACGCTCACGATCGACGGCGTGGTGAAGCACGACTTCATCTCGCACTACTACCCCAACGTGCTCGAGGCGATGCGCACGCGCTGGATCTCGCCGCAGATCTGCGTCACCAACCGCATGGACGTGCCCGAGTACGGCCAGCTGAAGGAGCTCGGCCAGAAGGTCATCAAGGCGCTCGGCATCGGCACCTCGGCGACGCACATGGAGTGGTTCTTCGGGCCCAAGGGCCTCAAGTTCTCCGAGATCGGCTGCCGTCCCCCGGGCGTGCGCGTTTGGGACATCTATTCGAGCATCAACGAATTCGACCTGTACCGCGAGTGGGCCTTCGCCGTGTGCCACAAGCGCACCGAGCGCGCGCCGTCACGCGGCTTCGCCGGCGGCATGATCGCGGTCCGGCCGGAATGCGACGGCCGCATCACCGGCTACGAGGGCATGGACCGCGTGCAGGACAAGCTCGGGTCCAACATCATCGACTGCCACCTGCCGCCTCCGGGAACGCCGACGCAGCCGGTGGGCTCGGGCTACATGGGCAACGCCTGGGTGCGGCTCAAGCACCGCGATTACGACGGCCTGCGCAAGGCGATGAACTTCGTCGGCGAGACCCTCAAGGTCCGCGCGAAGCCGAATTGAAGCGCGAGACTTCCGGGACTTCCCGGGGTTTCGCCCGTCGGTGAGGGTGACGATGCGATCGATGCGGTGGGGAACGCTGGTGCTGGCGAGCGTCGCCGCGCTGGCGTTCTCGTGCGAGCGCGCCCCGTCGCCCGACTCGCGTTCGGTCGTGCTCGTGACGCTCGACACCACGCGCGCGGACGTGCTCACGGGCTTCGGCGGCCAGCGCGAGATCGCACCGGTGCTCGAGGCGCTGTGCGCGGAGAGCGTGCGCTTCACCAACGCGCACACGGTCGCTCCGCTCACGCTGCCGGCGCACTCGTCGATGTTCACGGGGCTCTATCCGCCGCGCCACGGCGTGCGGGCCAACGGGCCGGCGCGGCTGGCGACGGCGGCGGACACGCTGGCGGAGCGCGCGGCGCACGCCGGCTTCCAGACGGCGGGTTTCGTGGGGGCGCTCGCGCTCGACCACGACTACGGCATCGCGCAGGGTTTCGAGACCTGGACGCAGCCCGAGGAGAACTCCGGGCGCGTCACGGGCCAGATCAGCGACCGGCCGGCGAGCGAGGTGCTGTTCGACGCGCGTGCGTGGCTCGCGCAGCGCGACCACCGCCGCCCGTTCTTCCTGTGGATCCACCTCTTCGATCCGCACGCGCCCTACGTCGCGGCGCCGCGTTTCGTCGCGCAGGCCGGCGGCAGCGCGTACCACGGCGAGGTCGCGAGCCTCGACGCGGAACTGGGGCGGCTGATCGAGCAGCTGCGCGACGAGGAGTTCCTGGAGCGCGGCAGCCTGCTCGTGGTCGGCGACCACGGCGAGGCGCTCGGCGACCACGGCGAGGACACGCACGGGCTGCACGTGTGGGAATCGACGCTGAAAGTGCCGCTGTTCCTGCGCCTCGCCGGCGCCGCGCGCGCGGGGGAGGAGCGGCGCGAGTTCACCAGCGTCGTCGACGTCGCGCCGACGCTCGCGGAGCTGATGGGGCTCGCTCCGGTCGCCGGAATCGACGGCGTCTCGTTGCTCGGCACCCCTGTGCAGGGCCGCGGCACGTATTTCGAATCGCTCTCGGGCTGGGCGCGTTTTCGCTGGAGCCCCATGTGCGGCTGGATCGGGCCCGAAGGCAAGTACGTGCACTCGTCGAAGCCGCGGCTGTGGGCGCTGCGGGGCGACGAGGAGCTCGACGGCGCCGCCGGACAGCCTGCGAGCGTCGAGCGCGCGAAGCGGGCCATCCGTGCGGTGCTCGATGCGCCGGCGCTGCCGCGCGGGCACCTCTCGGGCTCGTCGCGCGCGCACGCGGCGATCGCGGCGCTGGGGTACGGCTCGGGGGGCGAGCTCGAGCCGGAGTACCCCGATCCGCTCGAGCCGACGGACTTGGCCTCGCCCGACGAGCGGCTCGAGGAATACCGCACGTTCATCGCGGCGCAGGCGTTGCACCAGACCGGCAAGCGCGCCGAGGCGGCGGAAAAGCTCGAGCAGATCGTGGCTTCCAACCCGCGCAGCGTGCACGTGCTCGACGAGCTCGCGCAGACGCTGGTCGATCTCGAGCGCTGGCCGCGCGCGATCGAGGTGCTCCAGCTGCGCCTGCACTTCACGCCCGACCGCATCTCGACGCACCAGCTGCTCGTCCAGTGCTTCACCGCGACCGGCGACGAGGCGCAGGCGCACGAGCACACGCGCGCTGCGCTCGCGCTGCTCGCCGAGCTCGCGGAACAGCGCGGCCAGCCCGCGGAGGCCGAGCACTACCGCGAGCTGCTGCGCGAGGACGACGAGTCCGGCCGGCGCTAGACGATGCGGCTGCGGGCCGCGCGCGCGCGCGGGTTGAGCAGAGCGATCAGCGAACGGGCGCGGGCCGTGAGCACGAGCGCGAAGTCGTCGCACACCGTGTAGAAGAGCGGCACGACCCACAGGGTCAGCACCGTCGAGAGCGACAGCCCGCCGATGATGCAGGTGGCCAGCGCGCGGTAGTCGATGCCGTCGCTCGCCGGCTCCGCCATCGCGGTCGGCACGAGCCCGATCACCGTCGTCAGCGCCGTCATCAGCACGGGCCGCACGCGCAGCGCGACGCCGCGCACCACGGCCTCGGCGCGCCCGAGCCCCTCGTCGCGCAGGCGCTGGATGCAGTCGACCAGCACGATGCCGTTGTTGACCACGACGCCGATCAGGATGATCAGCCCGATCCAGCCGACGGAATCCATCGTGGTGCCGGTGATGTAGAGCGTCCAGTAGGCGCCGACGAAGGCGAACGGGATCGTCGGCAGCACGGCGCCGGGCAGGATCAGCGACTCGAACAGGATGCACATCAGCACGACGACCAGCACGAGCCCGAGCAAGGCCGCCGCGCGCAGTTCCGAGAGCTCCTCCTCCTGGCGCGTGCTCACCAGATCGTCCTCACCGACGGCGAAGCCGCGCGGCATGTCGAGCGCCTTGAGCGCCGCGTAGCCCGCGTCGGAGAGTTCCTTCTGGCGCAGTGGGTCGTCGACGCGCGCGGTGATCGTGTAGGAGGTTTGCCCGTTGCGGCGGTAGATCGAGCGCGAGCCGCGCGCGAACTCGAACTGCGCGACGGAACTGAGCGGCACCGACGACTCGCCGCCGAACACCTGCAGGTCGCGCAGCGTGTCGAGGCCGGCGACTTCCTCGTCGTCGTACTCGATGATCAGCGGCACCTCGCGGCCGTCCTCCTGGTAGCGCGGCAGCTGCCAGCCGCGCAGCGCCCAGGCGATGTTCTGCAGCGCGCTGTTGGCCGAGATGCCGAAGCCCTGCGCGATGTCGGGATCGAACACGACGCGCACCTGCCCCTGCGCGGAATCCTCGGGCACGCTGACCGACGAGAGGCCCGGGATGCGCTCGAGCGCCTCCACCGCGCGCGCGCCGACCTCGGCGAGTCCCTCGGAGTCGGGCCCGACCAGCCGGAACACGACCATGTTGCGGTTGCGCTCGTCGGCGCTGCCCTCGTCGTTGGAGAGCCGCACGCGCTGGCCGGGGCGCGCGACGAGCGAGGTGCGGATCTCGCGCTGCAGCGCCTCGTGCACCGGACGCGCGAGGGCCGCATCCCAGTACAGCGTGATGCGCCCGTTGCGCGCGTCGAAGCGCGACGCGATGTGGTCGAAGCCCATGCGCTCGCGGCGTTCCTCGAAGAAGGCCTCGTAGAAGCGCATCTCCTCGGAGGCCTGCGCGAGCGTGAAATTCTCCTCGAGCTCGACCTGCACCGCGAGGCGCGCCCTGTTGTTGTCCTGCCCGAAGGGCGTGACGGCCATGTGCGAGGCGGGCCACACGATCGAGAGCAGCACCGCGAAAGCCGCGAGCGAGGCCGCGAAGCGATGGCGCAGCGTCCAGTCGAGCAGGCCGGTGTTGACCGCGACCACGAAGTCGACGAGGTTGCGGTGCGCGGGCACGAGCGAGGTCGAGCGCTCGAGCACGCGCGCCCCGCTGCGGGCGAAGGCCGGCAGCAGCCACAGCACGAGCAGCAGCGCGAGCGGCAACGCGCAGACTTCGGCCGCGAGCACGAGGTTTTCCTCGAGGTTGAGCCGCGGCGTCCAGCCGAAGTCGAGCGGCAGGCGCTGGTTCAGCGCGCGCGCGCCCCACGCGCGCCAGAACTCGAAGGCCGCGAGCGCGACCAGCGCCAGCGAGAGCACGACGCGCAGGCGCGTGACCCCTGCGGCGGCGCCGCGCACCACCGGCAGCAGCGCGGCCGCGGAGTGCTCGAGCAGCCAGCGCAGCGAGCCGACGAGCCAGGCCGTCGAGCGCGCGGGCAGCGCCGCGACCGGCGCGAGCACGTGCGCGACGCGGGCGACGACGGGGTGGCGCTCGTCGACCACGCGTGCGGCGATCACCGGCAGGAACACGAGCGCCGCGACTAGGCTGAAGGCGAGGCTCAGGCACAGCGGATTGCCGAGCTCGCCGAACATGATCCGGAGCATCGGGCTCTCGTTCATGAAGATCATCGGCAGGAACACGACGATCGTCGTCAACGTCGAGAGCAGCACCGCCAGCGCCACCTCGCGCGTGCCCTCGGCCGCCGCCTCGTACTCGCTGCGGCCCTCCGAGCGCAGGCGCGCGATGTTCTCGATCACCACGACCGAGTTGTCGACCAGCATGCCCATCGCGAGCGTGATGCCGGTCATGGTCAACACGTTGAACGTGCTGCCGGTGAAGTACAGCCACGCGATCGCGACCAGCGCGGAGAAGGGGATCGAGAGCGCGACCGCCAGCGTCGAGCGGATGCGGCGCAGGAACAGGAACAGCACGACCACCGCCAGGCCGCCGCCCCACAGCGCCGCGTCGCGCAGCTGGCCGAGCGAATTGGTGATGAACTCGCCCTGGTCGAACAGCGGCAGGAAGCGGAACTTGCCCTCCAGCCGCGGGTCGCCCTCGAGCTCGGCCAGCGCCTCGCGCATGCGCTCGCAGGTCTCGACCACGTTCGCCTGCGCGTTCTTCTGGACCTCGCCGTAGAACGCGTACTGCCCGTCGATGCGGAACAGGCGGTTGCGCACGCTCTTGGCGGAGATCACGCGCGCGACGTCGCCCAGCACGAGCCCGTTGCCGATCGGATACTGCTCGATCTCCTCGAAGTCCGAGAAGCGCATGTCCGAGCGCAGGAGCAGGCGCTGCCCGCCGTCCTCGACCTCGCCCAGCGGCAGCGCGAAGTTGTCGCGCGAGAGGCGCGTGATCAGGTTGCCGAGGTCGAGCCCGGCCGCGCGCACGCGGTCCTCGTCGAGCAGGATGCGCACGGAGTCGTCGAGCACGCCCCAGATCTCGAGCTTGCCGACGCCGTCGACGCCCTCGAGCCGGCGCTGGATAACCGTGTCGATCAGGAAGTCCGTGCGCGCGTCGTCGCCGGGGTGCAGGATCGCGAAGAACACGATCGGCAGGCTCGAGTTTGACCACGAGTACACGCCGATTTCCTGCACGCTCGTCGGCAGCTGCGGCCGCGCGCGCTCGACCCGGTCGCGCACCTCGGCCTTGGCGAGCTCCATGTCCGTCGAGCCGTCGAACTGCACGAACGTGAAGGCGCTGTCGTCGCTCGCCGTCGAGTCGAGGCCCTCGATGCCCGGCAGCGTGCGCAGCTGCTCCTCGATGATGCGCACGACCTTCTGCTCGTTTTCCTGCGCGCTCGCGCCGGGATTGGCGATCCACACCTGCAGGCTCGGCTGGACGAGTCCATCGGGCATCATCTGCACCGGGATGCGGATGTACGCGAGCACGCCGATCACGAGCAGCGCGACGAAGATCACGAGCAGCGTCACCGGACGCCGCACGAGCGCGTCGTAGAAGCCGTGGGCGCCGCTCATGCGTCGCTCCGGCCGCGCAGGCGCTCGAGCCAGCCCTCGGTGAGCGCGTACAGCGCCGGGATCACCACCAGCGTGAGCAGCGTCGAGGTCGCGAGGCCCGCGATGACCGTGATCGCCATCGGCGCGCGGATCTCGGCGCCCTCGCCGCCACCGAGCGTGCTCAGCAGCGGCACGCCCTCGAGCCAGCCCGTCATCGGGATCAGGCCGATCACCGTCGTGCCGGTGGTCATGAAGATCGGCCGCAGGCGCGTCGGCCCGGCCTCGAGCACCGCCGCGACGATCCCCATGCCGTTGCCGCGGTTCTGGTTGCAGCGGTCGATCAGCACGATCGCGTTGTTGACCACGATGCCCGCGAGCAGGATCAGGCCGATGAACACGATCACCGACACCGGGATCGAGAGCAGGGCCAGCGCCGCGACGACGCCGATCACCGCCAGCGGCATCGTCAGCAGGATCACGAGCGGCTGCAGCAGCGACTCGAACTGGCAGGCCATCACGACGTACACGAGGAACAGCGCGAGCAGCAGCGCGCCGCGCATGCTCGACTGCGCCGCGTCCATCTCGCGCTTTTGGCCGCCGAGCTCGACCGTGACGTCGTCGGGCAGCTCGAGCGTCGCGAGCTGGCTTTCGATGCGCCGCGCGATGCCGCCGAGGTCGGCGCTCTTCGACGCTGCGGTGACGACCACCGCGCGCGTGTTGCCGATGCGCCGGATCTCGGCCGGGCCCTGCACGGGCTCGAGCTCGGCCACCGAACGCAGCTCGACCGGCGTCGCCGAAGTCGGGTTGACGACGAGGTGCATCACGCGCTCGAGCTTTCCGAGGCGCACCTCGTCGCCGAGCACGCGCACGTCGATTTTCTCCTCGCCGTCGGTGAAACGCGTGCTGACGTTGCCGAGCACCTGATCGCGCACGAGGTTCGACACCGCGGTCAGGTCGAGGCCGTACTGCAGCGCCTTGTCGCGGTCGAACGTGACGCGGATCTCGGGGAAACCCGCGCGGACGCTGGTGCGCACGTCGGTCAGGTCGTCCATCGCGGCCAGGCGCGCGTGCACCTCGCCGCCGACGCGTTCGAGCGCCTCGAGGTCGTGCCCGAGCACCTCGACCGTCACCGGCGCGTCGAGCGCGAACGGCGTCGGTCGCGAGATGTCGACCGAGGCCACCGACGGGCTCGCCGCGACCAGCGCGCGCACCTCGTCGACGATCTCCTGCTCGCGCTTGCGCACCGCCGGATCCTCGGCGAGCCGCACCGTGAGCCGCGCCGTGTGCTTGCCCTCGATCTCGCGCGTCAGCGCGTCTTTCTCGACGCCGACGGTGAGCGCGGTGAGCGCGACTCCCGGCACCGCGCGCACGCGCGCGTCGAGCTCGTTCAGGATCTCGTCGGTGCGTTCGAGCGGCGAGCCGATCGGCAGGCCGACGTGCACCGTGAACTCGCCCTGGCGAATTTCCGGCAGCAGCTCGACGCCGAGGTCGCGCACCTTCCACAGCGACCAGCCGAACAGCGCGAGCGCGACCAGCGACACCGTGAGCGGCGCGGCGAGCGCGGCGCGCAGCACGGGGCGGTAGCCGTTCTCGAACGCGGTCCAGGCCTTGTCGAACAGCCAGCCCGGTCCGCGCAGCAGCCAGCCGAGAATTCCTCCGAGCGCGACCACGAGGGCCGCGGCGACGAGCGCGAGGGCCGAAAGCCAGCCGAAAACGAGCCGCAACAGCCAGCCGCCGAGCCGCGGCACCGCGCCCGCGAGTGTCCACGGCTCGCGTCCGAACGACGGCCACAGCAGGCGCAAGCTGAGCTTCCCGAGGCTCGCCGCCGTCGACTTCGCGCCCTCGAACTTGAGCCCGCGGAACAGCTCCGCATCCGCTCCCGACTCCGGCCGCGCGTAGAACTCGAGCGACAGCCACTCGCGCGACGCGAGCATCGGGATGAACAGCACCGCCACCAGCAGCGAAACGAGCAGCGACGCGACCACCGTCAGCGACTGGTCGCCGAACATCTGCCCCGCGATGCCGTGCACGAACACGATCGGCGCGAACACCGCGACCGTCGTCAGCGTCGAGGCCGTGATCGCGCCCGCCACCTCGCGCGTGCCGCGCACCGCCGCGTCGCGCAGGCTGTCTCCGTCGTCGCGGCAGCGCGTGATCGACTCGAGCACGACGATCGCGTTGTCGACCAGCATGCCGACACCCAGCGCGAGGCCGCCGAGCGACATGATGTTGAGCGAGACGTCGCCGATGTACATCGGCGCGAACGTGACCACGACCGAGATCGGGATCGAGAGCGCGATGATCACCGTCGGCACGAGCTGGCGCAGGAAGGCGAGGATCACCAGCACCGCGAGGATCGAGCCCATCACCGCCGAACTCTTGACGTCGTCGACCGCCGCGCGGATGAAGGTCGACTGGTCGCTCAGCACCGCCATGCGCGCGTCGGAGCGGAAGCGGTGCGCGAGGAAATCGGTCTTCTCGCGGTCGCCCCAGTTGCCCGCCTGCCCCTCGCCCAGCTCCGCCGCCGCCTTCTGCTGCTCCGCGGTGCCGAACACTCGCCCGCGCACGGTCTCGGCCAGCGCGACGATGTTGGCGCCCGCCTCGCGGTAGATCGCGATCTCGACCGACTCGTCGCCGCCGATGCGGCTCGTCACCTCGCGCTCGGCGAACGTGCGCTCGACCGTCGCCACGTCGCGCACGCGGATCGTCGCGGCGCCGCGGCGCTCGAGCGCGAGGTCGGCGATCTCGTCGAGGTCCTTGAACTCGTTCTGCGTGCGCACGAGGTACTCGGTCGAGCCCTCGCGGATCAGGCCGCCGGAAGCGTTGATGTTCTCGGCCGCCAGGCGCGCCGCCAGCGCCGCCGGGTCGAGCCCCTGCGCCGCCATCTTGAACGGGTCGACGCGCACCTTGATCTCTTCCTCGAGCCCGCCGCGCACCTGCACGGCCGCGACGCCGGGGATCGACTCGAGCTCGCGCTTGATGCGCTTCTCCGCCAGCCAGCGCAGCCCGATCAGGCTCTCGACGCGCCCTTCCGCGAGGCGCGCCGGCGCCGCGGTGAGGCCGATGCGCAGGATCGGATCGAGGTTGGGGTCGTAGCGCAGGATCAGCGGCCGCTCCGCGCCCTGCGGCAGGAACACGCCGTCGAGCTTGTCGCGCACGTCCTGCACCGCGAACGTCATCGGCGTGCCCCAGTCGAACTCGAGCACGACATCGCTCGTCTCGGCGCGCGAGATCGACGTCGCGCGCACAAGGCTCGGCAGGGTCGAGAGCGCTTCCTGCAGGCGCACCGAGATGCGGTCCTCGACGTCCGCCGGCGCCGCGCCCTTGTAGGTCGTGCGCACCGTGAGCGTCGGGTAGCTGATCTCCGGCAGCAGGTCGACGGGCAGCTTGCCCAGCGACACGAAGCCGAACACCGCGATGGCGACGATGAGCATCAGGACCGCGACCGGGCGGTCCGTGACGAAGCTCGACACTCCGGAGGCGCGCTCGCGCTCGATCCGCTGCGGCTCCATCTAGCGCGCCGTCTCGGCCGCGGGAGCGCTCTCGTCCTGCGCGACCTGCACCTCGGCGCCGTCCTCGAGGTCGCGGTTGCCGACCACGATCACGCGCGCGCCGGGAGCGAGCTTCGCGCCGGCCGCGGGGAACACCTCGACGCGCTCGTCGTCGGTGAAACCCTCGGTGACGAGCAGCGCGCGCGCCACCGCACCCTCGACGACGAAGATCGTGGCGCGGTCGCCCTCGCGGCGCACCGCACGCTTGGGCACGACGAGCGCATCGGGATGGCGCTCGGTGATGATCTCCAGGCGCACCAGCATGCCCGGCAGGAGCCGCGCGCCCGGATTGCCGACCGCCTCCGGCGTCATGCGCGCCGTGACGCGGAAGTTGCCCGAGGCCGCGTCGATGGTCGGCGCGATGCGCTCGATCTGCCCCGCGAAACGCAGGCCCGGCATGGCCTCGGTGGTCGCCTCGAGCGACAGCTCGGCCACCGGCTTCTCGCCTTCGCCGTTGCGCGGCGTCGAATGGCCGCTCAGCGCATCGACGAACATCCCGAACTCGCGCTGCGGTCGGTAGAACACGGCGCGCAGCTGCGACAGGTCCGTCAGCGCGAAGGCCAGCGTCGCCGTCGACACCGTGTCGCCGACCTTGACCGAACGCTCGGCCACGACACCCGCGATGCTCGCGACGATGCGCGTGTAGCTGAACTCGAGCTCCGCGCGCTCGACCGCGACCCGCGAGCGCACCAGCGCCGTCTCGCCCGTCGACTGCTCGACCTTCGCGCGCTCGAGCGAGAGCAGGTTCTGTCCGACCTCGGCCTGCGCCCTGTCCTGCGCGAGCTGGCTCGCCTCGAGGTCCTTGGGCGAGATCAAGGCCGGCCGATCGTCCTCACCCTTGGAGAGCGCGACGTTGCGGTCGTGGTCGCGCTTGGCTTGATCGCCGTTGCGCCGCGCCGTCTCCAGCCGCGCCTCGGCCTCGCGCACCGCCAGCGCGAGCTTGGGCAGCGTCGACTTCGCGTCGACTTCCTGCGCCTTGGCGTCGTCGAGGCGCAGCCTCGCATCGCGATCGTCGAGCTGCGCGAGCACTTGCCCGATCTCGACCCGGCTGCCTTCCTCGACGTACAGCGCGGCGACGATGCCGCCCGCGCGCGGGTAGACCTGCACCGCCGACATGCTCTCGATGCGCGTGGTCGTCTCCAGCCGCCGCACCATCTCGCGCTGCTCGAGGTTGTGCACGACGACTCGCGTCGGCTCGCGGCGCTTGGCACCGGCGAGCGGTTCGTTGTTGGCGGAAGACGCCTCCTGCGTGCAGGCGCTCGCGAGCAGCGTCAGCGCAAGAAGCGGGAGGGCGGCACGGAAGGCGAGGGGACGGCGCATGCAGGGAGCCGGGGGATGGGCGCGGGATGGGGAGAGCGCGAGAGGTGGCTGCCGGTAGACTGCCGACGGCCCACGATGCTCACACCGACCGACGCCCTAAAGCGAATCCTAGAGACGTTGCGGCCCCTCTCCCAGATGGAGGAGGTTCCGCTCGAGCAATCGGTCGGTCGGGTCCTCGCGCGCGCTGCGGTGTCCGACGTCGACCTGCCGCCCTTCGAAAAGAGTGCCATGGACGGATTCGCGGTCTGCAGCGCGGATTTCGGGCCCGAGAGCGCTCCGGCGGGGGAGCGGACGCTGCCCATCGTGGGCGAATCCCGCGCGGGCGCACCCTTCGCGGGCGAGCTCGCGCCCGGCACCTGCGCTGCAATCTATACAGGAGCTGAACTTCCGCGCGGCGCCGACAGCGTCGTGATCGTCGAGCAGAGCACCTCCGCGGGCGAGGCGCTCGTCACGCTGCGCGACCGTCCCACGCCCGGCCAGCACATCTGCCACCGCGGTTCTGACCTCTCGACCGGCATGGCGGTGCTCGCCCCCGGCCGCCGCATCCGCGCCGTCGACCTCGCGCTGCTCGCCGCCGTCGGTTGCGAGCCCGTGCCCGTCGTGCGCCGCCCGCGCGTCGCCGTGCTCACCAGCGGCGACGAGCTCGTCCCGCCGTCCAAGCGCCCCGGCCTCGGCCAGATCCGCGAAGGCAACACGCTGCACCTCGCCGCCATGGCGCGCGCCGCCGGCGCCTTCGTGACCGAACGCGGCGTCGTGCGCGACGACGAGCGCGAGCTCGAGCGTTGTTTCGCCGCCGCCCTCGCGCGCTGCGACGTCCTCGTGACCACCGGCGGCGTCAGCATGGGCAAATACGACCTCGTCGGCGCCGCCCTCGAGCGCATCGGCGTCCGCGGCGACTTCCACCGCGTCGCCATCAAGCCGGGCAAGCCCCTCTGGTTCGGCCTCGCCGGCGACAAGCCCGTCTTCGCGCTCCCGGGCAATCCGGTGTCGTGCCTCGTCAACCACGAGGTCTTCGTCGGCCCCGCGCTGCGAGTTCTCGGTGGCGAGCGCGCGAGCGATGTCTTTTCCACTCCATTGCGCGCCGTCTGGGCTGGCCCGGCTCGCGGCACGAATCCTCGCGAGCAATACCTCCCCGTGCGCGTCGTCCCCGGCGTCGACGGCGTCACGCGCCTCGAACCCGTGAAGTGGAACGGCTCCGCCGACGTCGTCGGCATTTCCAACTGCTCCGCACTCGCCGTTCAGCCGATCGACACGCTGCTCAAGCCCGGCGATGTCGTCGTCTATCGCTCGCTCGGCTAGCGGCGCGTCGACCGATTTGGGAGGAGAAGGAGGAGAAGGGAGGGAGCGGAGGGATGCGGGAGGGGTGGAGCGGCGAGGCTTTGCCGGCGAGGGGGCAAGCCAGTGTGAGAAGGGGAGAGGCGGCGGAGGGCGTTGGGGCGGGCGGTGACGCGTTGCCACAAGGACGGCGAGAGAGGGAAGGCGCGGCGCGAGCGAAGAAGCGCGAGCCGAAGATGGAAGAAGGCGAAGGGCCGGAGAACGGAGCGCCAGAAGCACGGAAGACGGGGTTGCGTAACGCGAGAGCGCACCCGGTCCGAATTGCTCTGAAGAGCGCGCGCAGTGGCGGCAGCCTCGGAGGAACATGCTCGTGAAGCAGCTCACGGTTCTCGGTGTCCTTCTGCTCGGCCTTGCAGCGAGCCGCGCGAACGATGGGAGCGCGGGTTCGGCCCTTGGGTTGGGGGCGATACCGGCGGCGGGGGCCTGCTCTCGTCCAACAATCCTGACGCCGTCTGGCCCCCCGTTACCTCAACCCCGGCACCCTCTCCCACTTCTCCCGACGCTGCGCGAAGCGCCGCACCCATCTCCCCAGCCCGCGCTTGCCAACTCGCACCGGGGCGCCCTCCTCGCGCCGCATCGCTGACCTCGCGCCCGCACCCCTCTTCCGATCCCTCCGCTCCACCCCGCCCGCACCTCTCCGGCTCGCTCCCTCCTCCTCCCTTCTCCTCCCCGATCGGTCGACGCGCCGACACGAGCGAATCGAAATGAAGAGGGCCCCCCGGCGCGCGCGCGACGGAGGGCCCAGCGACAGGGAGGGAGAGAGGAGCTGCGATCAGGGCAGGTTGAGCGTGACGAGCGAGTAGGTCACGTGCGGGGCACCGATGCGGCGCGCCGGGTTCGTGGGCGAGTTGTTGCAGGAGCCCCAGTCTTCGAACTGGCGGCCGAGCAGGACACCGGTGAAGTCGATCGCCGGGAAGCCACCGATCGTCTCGACGCCTTCGTACCACTCGACCGACACGTTGCCGTTGCAGCCGTTGGTGTACTGGAGATCACCGTAGTCGAAGAGCAGGGCCTCGACGCCGGGGAACTGGTTGGGGTTGGTCCAGGTGCCGATGGTCTTCTGGGTGAAGCGCGAGGCGGGCGTCGGGAAGACCGAGCTGCCGCACTGGCCGGCGACGGCGACGAAGGTGTCGACGAACTGTCCGGCGGCGGCGGTCGAGGTGGCGCACAGGCAGTAGAGCGCGTTGGCGACCACGTTGCCCTGCGGCGCGGGCTCGCGGAAGGTGCACAGGTTGGAGCCGGCCGCCCAGTTGTTGTAGCGGAAGTTGCCCTGCTGGACCGGGCCGTCGCTGACCGGGATGGCGCCGGGCATCGGGTCGAGCGGGTTCATCGGCACCGCGGCGGTCGGGAGGATGTCGCCGTTCAGGAGGAAGCGCCACACGGTCGTGCCGATGGCGCCGGGCGTCGTCATCTCCTGCCAGTTGCGCGAGTAGGACATGCGCAGGCCACCCGACCAGTGGAGGACGCCGGTCAGGCAATCGCGCAGCTGCAGGCGCACGTCGTACTGGCCGCAGTAGATGGCGCCGGCGGCGGTCAGCGGCTTGGGCTTGCCGAGGTCGACGCAGTAGGGCTTGGCGAGCGCGACTCCGCAGTTGTCGAAGGCGATCCACTTGGCGTCGGTGCCCTGGATCTTGGGGAAGGACGGCAGGTTGACGCCGGTCGGGAGGCAGCAGGGGCCGCCGTCGAGGTTGTCGGGACCGCAGAAGCCTTGGGCGGCCGCGGGAGCGGCGCCGAGGACGAGCGCGAAGGTTGCGGCGAGCGGGGCGAGGAACTTGAACATGGAGTCACCGAGAGGGGTGAGGCGTTTTTGGGGACCGTGGACACCTCCCAAGTGAGCGGCGCGGGCCGGGCTGGACAGGCTGTTCGAGAAAACAGCGGCGCGGCTTTTCTCTTGCGTTCGAGCGTGCAGGGCGCGCGAATCAGCTCCCGATGGAAATGTCGCGTCCCCTGCGCCTTGGGATCCTGGTGCTCGCCTTCGCGTTCCTGTGGCTCGCCAGCCCCGGAATCGTCACCGACAACGGGCTCTGGCCGCTCGCGCTGCTCGGTGTCGCCTGCTGGGCGCGAGCGGCGTCCGCGCCGGGCCGTTGGGCGGCGGGGATCGAGTTCCTGTGCGCGTCGGTGGGCTGGGGCTTCCTGCTGTCGTGGGGGGCCGAGGTCGCGCCGCAGACGATGCTCTTCATCGGCCCAGGCCACGGCCTCTACTTCCTGTGCCAAGGCTGGGCGCTGCGCCGGTTGCGCGCCAAGTTGCCGCTCGTGCTGGCGGCCCCGGCGGCGTGGATGCTGTTCGAGACGCTGCGCGCGATGCTCGAGCCGCCGTTCGGCCTGTCGTGGATGCGGCTGGGCACGTATCTGAACGACACGAGCTGGATCGTCGGCTCGGCGCGCGTGTGGGGGACCGGTGGGCTGTCGCTCGCGCTGGCGGCGCTCGGCGGAGCGATCGCGGATCTGTGGGAGCGGCGCAGCGGCGGAAAGTCGCAGGGCACACGCGCTTGGCCGATCGCGCTCGGGCTGCTGCCGTTCGTCGGCGGGATCGTGCTCACGCGGCTCGTGCCGGCGCCGGCGACGGTCGATGGCCCGCGAGTGCTGCTCGTGCAGCCGGGGTTCGAGCAGAAGCGCAAGCAGTCGGGCCAGGCCGGCGCGATGATGCGCGAGCAGATCGTGCTGACGGCCGAGGGGCTGGCGGCGGTGGAGCAACGCGGCGAGCCGGCGCCGGACCTCGTGTGCTGGGCCGAGACGATGCTGCGCATCCCGATCGTCGCCGACGACCTGCCGCAGGCGCTCGAAGCGGGCGCCAAGCTCGATTCTTGGCGCGGCGATGGGCTCGACGCCGTCTGGGCGCGGCGCGCGCTCGAGGTCGAGCGCGACTGGATCGACGGCTTGCTCTTCGGCGCCGGGAAACGCGGGGGCGAGCCCGTGATCCCGCCGGGGACGCGTTTCGTGTCGGGCGCCGAGTACTTGCGGGCGCTCGACGGCCGCGTGCGCTTCCAGAACGCCGCGCTCCTGTGGAACGGCCCGGGCGAGAAACGCGTCGGACCTGCGGCGAAACTGCACCTCGTGCCGGGTGCGGAGACGATGCTCGGCCTCGAGCACCTCGAGCCCGTGCGCAACGTGATCCTCGAGCTCGCCGGCTACATCCCCGACTTCCTGGGGCCGGTCGGCGACGATCCGGTGCTCTCGTTCTCGGCGCGCGACGGCCGCCACTACCGCTTCGGCATCGCGGTGTGCTTCGACAACGCCTTCGACGACGCCTTCACCGGGCCGGTCAAGCGCTCCGACGTCGACTTCCATCTGGTCGTGTCGAACGAGGCTTGGTTCGAGCGCACGCAAGAGACCGAGCAGATGCTCGCCTTCTCGCGCCTCGCCGCGATCTCGAGCGGCCGGAGCGTCGTCCGCGCGACCCAGTCGGGCACCTCGATCGTGTTCGGGCCCGACGGCCGCGAGGTCGCGCGCCTGGTCGACGCCGAGGGCGAGGACGAGATGGTGCGCGGGACCCTGTACGCCACCGTGCCGGTGCCGGTCGGGGCGCGCTCGCCCTTCGAGGCGGCGGGCGACGGCCACGACCGCCCGGCGCCCATACCTTATGTACGGCTCGAGCTGCTCTGGCTCGCCCTGTGGACCGGCCTCCCGCTGCTCGCCCTGCTGTGGGCCCTGCGCGCCGCACCGCGGCGGTTACCCGGCAACGAACCGGGGTAATGGGGGAGCGCGGGTCGGCGTCCGCGTCCGGGAGGGGTCTCCTCTCCCGGTTTCCACCTCTCCGGCCGGCGGCGGACACCTTGGGCGCGATGCCCGGGGGGGCCATCCCGGGCGGGCGAGGGGGCGCCGCCCGGTCCTGCAGGCGCGGAGTCCTGCGGGCCGCCGGGAGCAGGAAAGCAAAGACTCGTGCGGCAAGGTCGCGCTCGATCTTGACCCCAAAGATTCCGCGCACCTATACTCCCGCCCCACCTGTCCCACCCCCCAAACGACAGTCCCAACCCAGCGCGTCGCGGTCCCGTCGCGACACCCTCGCCGACGGAACCTCGCGAACCTCGAAGCACGACGCCTCGACGGTTACGCAGCCCAACGCCGCGCGACGAACGGAACCCCCGCCTTTCCGGAGACGTATGAGCACCATCGGTAAGATCCTGATCGCCCTGAACCTGCTCCTCGCCGGCGCCTTCCTCGGGTGGGCCGCCAACTCGCTGAACAAGACGGCGGAGCTCAAGAAGACCCTGACCGCCCAGGTCGAAGCCGCCAACGCGGCCAAGGCCAAGGTTCAGGCCGAACTCGACTCGACCTCGGCCGCGCTCTCCACCGAGCGTCAGGCCAAGGACTCGGCCCAGTCGGAAAGCCGCCAGTTCAAGAGCGACGTCGAGCGTCTGCAGTCGGACCTCGACACCGCCAAGCGCGCCAACGAAGGCCTGCGCGGTGACGTCGCCAAGATCGGCGAGTCGCTGACCAACGTCTCCGAGACGCTGAAGAAGCTCGACCAGGAGAAGACGGCCGCCCTCGAGGCGAAGGCCGCCGCCCAGCAGGCGAAGGACGCCGCTGACCGCAAGGCGCAGGACGCCCTCGTCGCCCAGCGCAACGCCGAAGAGGCGAAGGCGCAGGCCGACATGGCGATCGCCGACCTCGAGAAGTCGCTGACGAGCCAGAAGAAGGCCACCGCCGCCGTCGAGACCAAGTACTCGAACCTGATCGCGATCACCGGCATGTCGGAGAGCGACGTGACGGCCCAGCCCGACATCGCGGCTCAGGTCGTCAAGGTCGACTACAGCCTGAAGCCGGGTCTGGTCGCCCTCAACAAGGGCAAGAAGGACGGCATCAAGCGCGGCTTCACCTTCGAGATCTACAACGGCACCCAGTACAAGGGCCAGATCAAGGTCGAGACCGTCACCGACGACACCTGCGCGGGCCTCGTGGTCCTCGCCAAGGACGGCGCCACGATGAACGCCGGCGACAGCGCCGCGTCGCGCCTCTAGGCCTCTCTCCTTCCACTCAAGGAAAGGAACCTGACCATGGCAAAGAGCTCCGCACGCGCGCCGAAGGCCGACAAGAAGGCCTCCGCCAAGTCCTCGAAGACCACCAACGTCGAGGTCGTCGAGGAATCGGCCGGCCTCGGCTTCCTCGAGGGCGCCTCGATCATCATCGCGCTCGTCCTGATCGCCGCCATCGTGCTGGTCGATCACGAGCTGGGTGCGATCGGCCAGGGCATCTTCTTCTAGAAGTCCCGGGCCGGATCGCCACCGGATCCACGGCGGCCGGTGCTCCTCGCGGGGCGCCGGCCGCCTAGGTTTTCGCAATCTGGCGCGAAAGATCGCTGCCCGAACGAGCGCAGCGGCGTCAGTTGTGCCTAGAATCCACGCGTTCCGCTTCCAGTGCGCCCAGCGCGGGCTGCACGGGAGGGGCGGACCGGGATCTTCCCGCAGTTCTCAGAGCCTCTGATTCCCCCTGATCTGGGTCCGCGCGCGCATCGCCGGCCCCTAGCCAAGCGTTCACCTCGCATGGGCAGCGTCTTCAAGCCGATCGAATGGGCCTTGGGCCGTTTCTCGGTCGACATGGGCATCGACCTCGGCACCGCCAACACGCTCGTGTGCGTGCGTGGCCGTGGCATCATCCTCAACGAGCCCAGCGTCGTCGCCGTCAAGAAGGGCACGAACGAGGTGCTGCTCGACGGCATGGCCGTCGGCAACACCGCCAAGGCGATGCTCGGCAAGACGCCGGGCAACATCGAGGCCATTCGCCCGCTGCGCAACGGCGTGATCGCGGACTTCGAGGTGACCGAGCGCATGCTGCGCTACTTCATCACCAAGGTCCACGAGGGCAAGACGTGGGTGAAGCCGCAGGTCGTGATCGCGGTGCCCTACGGCATCACGGCGGTCGAGCGGCGCGCGGTGATCCACTCGGCCGAGCGCGCGGGCGCGCGGCGCGTGTACCTGATCAACGAGACCATGGCGGCCGGCATCGGCTGCGAGCTGCCCGTGACCGACCCGCGGGGCTCGCTGGTGGTCGACATCGGCGGCGGCACGACCGAGATCGCGGTGCTCGCGCTCGCCGGCGAAGTGGCCGCGACCAGCCTGCGCATCGGCGGTGACGAGCTCGACGAGGCGATCGTCAACCACCTGCGGCGCCACCACAACCTCGCGATCGGCGAGCTGACGGCCGAGAAGATCAAGCTCACCATCGGCTCGGCCTGGCCGATGGCGCAGGAACTGTCGATGGAAGTGAAGGGCCGCGACACGATCAGCGGCCTGCCGCGCAAGACGGTCGTCACCTCGATCGAGATCCGCGAGGCCCTGTCCGAGCCGGTGCGCCAGATCTGCGAGGCGACGCGCACGGTGCTCGAGGAAGCCCCGCCGGAACTGTCGGCGGACATCGTCGACACCGGCGTCACGCTGGTCGGCGGTGGAGCGCTCCTGCTCGGCATCGCCGAGGCGATGGCGGACCACCTCGGCATCCCGTCGCGCATCGGGCCCGACCCGCTGACGGCGGTCGCGCGCGGAACCGGCGTGTTCCTCGAGAAGCTCGACGTCTTCTCGCGCGTGCTGTCGACCGACGACGACGATTGAGCGCGGGCGCGCTCGCTCGGGAGAGCGCGCGGCGGCGGAGACTTGGAAGCGTGCGCGGCGTAGGATTCGGCCCCAGTGGGGGGCTCGAGGGGAAGGACCGCCTTCCTCGTCGCGCTGTGCGGGTGCGCGTGGCTTTCGCTGCGCCCCGATGCGCGCGTCGAGGCATGGATCGATGTCGGACTCGCGCCAGCGCGTGCGCTGGCCGAGGCACTGGCGCCGTGGCGCTGGATGAGGCTTCGTTCCGTGCGCGCAGCGGAAGCGGAGCTCGCGGCGAAAGTCGACGGCGAGATCGCGCAGCGGCGCGCGCTGCACGAGGCGGAACGCGCGGCGGCGCTCCCCACCGAGCCGCAGCTTTCCTTCGGGCGGCGCTTCGTGCACGCGGAAGTGGTCGGACGCCGGCCGGAGCACTTCGACCAGCTCGAGGTGCGGCTCGATTCTGCGACGTGCGATGGCATCGAGCCCGGCATGCCGGTGTGCAGCGGTGATGCGTACGTCGGCCGCGTGGTCGAGATCGACGTGCCCGAGACGGGACGCGCGTGGATCGAGCTCGCGACCGCGCGGCGCTTCGCCGTCGGAGCGCGCATCGAGACGGACGGGACGCGCGAGGAAGTGCGCTGCGTCGTCGGTGGGCTCGCGTCGATGTCGCGCGCGGACAGCGGGCGGCTGTTCCTGTCGGTGACGGCGCCGAGCGCGCGTGTGCTGCCGCAGGCGCTCGCCCGTGTCGACGAGCGCCTCTCGCCGCTCGCGCGTTTTGCCGCGGAGGCCGATGGCTTCCGGCTCGGGATGCCTGAGCCCGGCGGCGATGGCGAGTGGGTGCTGCGGCCGCTGGTCGACTTCTCCAGCGGCCTGTACCAGCTGTGCATCGTCGCGCCCGCGGACATCGCGCGTGAGCCCGACCGCGAGCTCGCCGACGAGCTCGGCGACAAGCGCTGGGCGGAAGCGCGCGTGATCTCGATCGGCGAGCCTTCGGCTCGGCGCGATGGTTTCGAGCTCGCGCTCGGCAGCTGGCAGGGCGCGCAGGATGGAGCGGCGCTGGTCGTCGGTGCGCGCCTGCTCGGCAAGATCGTGCACGCGGGAGCGCTGTCGTCGGACGCGCGGCGGCTGGGCGATCCGGGTGGCAGCGTGCACGCGCTCGCGCGTATCGAAGGCCGCGCGGCGCCGGTCGTGCTCGGGCGCATCGTGTCGCTCGGTCGCGACGAGGAGGGCGCGTTGCTGTTCCACTGGCCTGCGCCGCTGGGAATTCCGGGAGCGGCGGGCGAGCGCGTGCGCGCGACGCTGTTCACCGGCGCGGGCGAGCCGCTCGTGCCGCGTGGACTGCTGCTCGGCGAGGCGGAGCTGCCGACGGGCGTCGGGCCGCACCGCGTGCGCGTCGAATCCGCCGACGAACGTTTCTCGATCGGTCACGTGCGCGTGCGCCTCGGGCCGCCGCCGCCGCCGGACGCGAAGAAGCAGGATCCGCAGGCCACGGGCGAGCCGGAATCGGAGTCGGACTCGGAAGCGGACTCGGAAGCGGACTCGGAGCCCAAGGAGCGCAAGCCGTGAGTTCCGAGCGCCTCGCGGCCTGGGTGTGGGTGACCCTGTGGGCGACGTGGAGCTTCGCCGCGCGCGGCTTCTGCGCCGAGGCGCTCGCGCTGCACTCGTGGGTGCCCGACTTCGGGCTCGCGTTGCTCGTGATGCTGTGCGCCCGCGCGCCGCGCGAGGATCTGCCGTGGCTCGCGCTCGTGTTCGGCTTCGCGCGCGTGGCGGTGTCGATCGATCCTCCGGTGGCGAGCCTCGCCGTCGCGTTCGGCGCCGTCGCGCTCGCGCGCGCGCTGCGCGGGATCGTCGACGCACAACGCCTGCTGCCGCGGGCGTTGCTGACGTTCGTGATCGTGCTCGGAGCCGAGTTGTGGCTCACGCTGGCGCATTTCGCGCGGTTACGCGACGAGGCGCTCGCGGCGCTCGGTGGCACGCCGGAGCTGGCGCTGCCGAGCGTGTTCGCGACGGCGGCGCGCGCGGCGGCGGCGACGGCGTTGTTCGTGCTCGCGTTCGGCGGTGCGCTCGCGTACTTGCCGGGCCTGACCCCGTTGTGGAGGGAACGACCGTGGCGGGTCGGCGCATCCTCCCGTTGATGCTGCTGGTGCTCGTGGGCACCGCGCTGCTGCTCGTGCGCCTGTACCAGGTGCAGATCACCGAGGCCTCGGTGTGGACGTCGCAGGCGGCGACGCTCGTGCGTTCCGGCGCCGTGCGGCCCTACCAGCGTGGTGCGATCCGCGACGCGCGTGGGCGAGAACTCGCGCACGACGAGCGCATCTACCGCGTGATGTTCAGCTACCGCGATTTTCGGCGCGAGCATCCGCTCGGGCGCATCGCGCACGCACGCACGGCCCTGCTCGGCCAGCCCGAGCCGCTCGACCGCACGTTCGCGAACCTCGCGCAGTGGACGCGCGACCTGTGCCGGCTCTCGCCCGCGCAGCTCGACCAGTTTGCCGAGGGTGAACCGCTCGTCCTGCCCGATGCGACGGTGCCGGCCGGCGATCCCGACAGCGAGGCGCGCCGCATGCGCCGCAGCGACGCGCGCTTCTACATCGTGCAGTTCCTCGGCGTCGAGCGTCGCAAGCTGAAGGAGTTCGCGACGGCCTGCAAGGAACATCCGGACACGCCGTTGATCGAGCTCGCGGCGAGTGCGCGCGGCACCCTGACGGCGGCGAAGCTCGCGGAGCGCATCGACGCGCAGCTCGCGGCGGCCTGCGGCGACCTGCGGCAGCTCGCGCAGCAGCTCGACCTCGACGATGTCGCGCGCGGGGCGCAACCGGCGAACGATCCGCTCGCGCACCTCCTGACGCGGCTCGAGCAGTGGCGCGGGAGCGTCGAGGACGACACGGCGAGCGACCTGTTCGAGGAGGTCTACGGCTTCGCGCCCGGTCGTGTCGAGCCGGCGCTCGTGCACGGCACGCTCGACCTGCGCTGGATCGAGGCGCTGCTCGGCTGGGATGCGGCGCGCAGCCTCGCGTGGCTCGAGCGCGCGCGTGCGGCGTGGCGTGCGAGCCTGTTCGAGCGCGTGCCGGAGCGGCTCGTGGCCGAGCTGCAGGTCTCGACGCCCGAACGCGACGGGCCCGAGCTCGTGCTCGAGCGCTGGGTCGCGGCCTTCGCGGCGGATCCCGAGCTCGCGCTGCTGGAGGGCTGGCGCGAGGCGAAGAAGCTCGCGGTGCTCGACGAGCTCGACGAGCTGCTCGAGGGCGAGTCCAGCGGGCCGCGGCCGCTCCTGTTCGCGTGGCAGGATGCGCGTGCGCTCGAGGCGGAGGACGAAGGCAGCGCCTCGTGGGCCACGCTCGCCCGCGCGGAACTTGGCCTCGATGCAATTCCCGACGACGTCGCGGCGCTGGCGGCGGACTGGTCGGAGGCGCTCTCGGATCGTGTCGACGCGAAGTTCGTGCGCGAGCACACGCTCGCGCTGCTCGCGCGCTGCGACCACGACCTGCAGGTTGCGCTCGAGCCCGCGCTCGCGGCGCGACTCGCGACGGCGCGCGAGGACGGGCGCACGCGGCTCACGGCGGCGGAAGGGCGGCTCGACCGCGCGGCGGAGCGCGCGCGTTACGTGCTCAAGGACCGCGGCAGCCGCGAGAAAGTCGTGATGCGCGAGCCGAGCTACGCGACGGTGCTGCTGCTCTCGCGCCACGCCGACAGCTTCGCGGGCCTGCGCGTCGAGGAGTCGAGCGAACGTGTCGTGCAGCGCGACGAGCGCGGCATCCCGATCGCGCGCGGGCTCGTCGGCAGCGTCGGCCAGCTCGACCTGCGCGAGCAGCTGGTCGAGGGCGAGCTGCGGCGCGAGTTCATCGAACTCCGCTCGCGCAGCCAGCGCAGCGAGGCCGAGGAAAGCGAGCTGCGGTACCTCGCCCGCCGCATCGTGCGCGACGACGAGCTGCGCGGACGTTCGGGGCTCGAGGGCTACTTCCAGAACGAGCTCGCGGGCCGCAACGGCTATCGCGAGGTGCGCGGGCTGCAGAACCAGCTCGAGGGCGTGTACCTCGTCGACGTCGCGCCCGTCGACGGGCTCGACCTCGTGCTGACACTCGACCTCGACCTGCAGCAGGCGGCGACGGCCTGCCTCGCGCAGCCCGAAGGGCCGCCCAACGCCTTGGCGCGCGACACGGCGTGGCTCGAGCGACCGACGGGAGCGATCGTGCTCGCGCAGGTCGACGGGGACGTGCTCGCGGCCGCGTCGTTTCCCGATTTCCTGCGCGACGAAGGCGATTCGCCGCAGATCCGCGACTTGCCGCTCGAGCGCACGCTGCGCAAGGGCGCCTTCGAGCCGCCGGGCTCGAGCTTCAAGCCCTTCGTCGCGAGTTACGCGCTCTCGCAGCTCAGCCTCGATCCGTCGCAGACGACCCTGTGCGCCGCGCTGCCTTCGGGCCGCGGCGCCGGTTACGTCGACGTGCGTTGCGCGCAGACGCAAGGCCACGGCGCGGTCGGCCTGCGTTACGCGATCCAGCACTCGTGCAACTCGTACTTCGCGCGGCTGGGCGAGCGCTACTCGTCGGAAGACTGGCGCGCGATGGCCGCCGAGTTCGGTTTCGGCCAGCCGACGGGCGTGCGGGCGCTCGGGACCCGCAGTGGCTTGAGCGAACACGCGACGCCGGAGCTTTTCCGCCGCGACCTCACGCAGCGCGAGAGCCGGCTCGCGGGCAACGGCCTGTCGGTCGTCGAGGCGACGCCGATGCAGCTTGCGCGCGCCACGGCGGGCCTCGCGACCGGAGCGCTCCCGCAGATGCGCCTCGTGCGCTCGATCGGCGGCGTCGAGCAGCCGCAGGGCGCGCGCCCGCTCTCGCTCGCTCCGTCCGCGCTCGCGTTCGTGCGCGAAGCGATGGAAGCCGTCGCGAACGAGTCCGGCGGCTCGGGCCAACCCGCGCTCAACGCGGGGGAGCTCGGCTTCCGCATGGCGGCGAAGACGGGCTCGGGCGACATCGACACGACCGTCGTCATCACGCCCGACGGCAAG
>JAPLOE010000253.1 GCA_026692705.1 Planctomycetota bacterium | reverse complement strand
CAGGCCACCGTTTGCCGAAAAAATTGCTCTGGCTCGGTATTTTTCGCGCTCGGGATTTCTCGCTAAGCGCTCTCGCTCGGCTCGTCCTGCGCGAGCATCCCGTGGTCGCGCATCTTCTCCCACAGGACCTTGCGCGAGATGCCGAGCACGTCGGCGGTCTGCGAGCGATGGCCGCCGGTCTGCTCGAGCGCGCGCTCGATGTGGCGGCGCTCGGCTTCCTTGAGCACCTCGCGCAGCGGGCGCACGGGGCCGGCGAGCTCCATCGCGCCGCGCCAGCGCGGATCGAGCGGCACGAGGTCGGAGAGCGCGAGCTCGCCACCGGGCTCGCACAGCGCGATCGCGCGCTGCACGGCGTTCTCGAGCTCTCGCACGTTGCCCGGCCACGGGTAGCGTTCGAGCGCGGCCATCGTCGGCGGGCTGACGCGGAATTTCCGGCCGTCCCCGTGCCGTTCGATCATGTGCGCGACGAGCAGCGGCACGTCGCCGACGCGCGCGCGCAAGGGCGGCAGCACGATCGGCACGACGTTGATGCGGTAGAACAAGTCCTCGCGGAACTTGCCCGCGCGCGCGTGGTCGCGCAGGTTGACCTTGGTCGCGGCGACGACGCGGATGTCGATGCGGCGCGTGCTCTCGCCACCGAGGCGCTCGAAGCGGCGCTCCTGCAGCACGCGCAGCAGCTTGACCTGCATCGCGAGCGGCATGTCGTCGATGTCGTCGAGGAAGATCGTGCCCTTGTCGGCGAGTTCGAAGCGCCCCTTCTTCTCCTTGCGCGCGTCGGTGAAGGCGCCCCGTTCGTGGCCGAAAAGCTCGGCCTCGAGCAGCGTCTCCGGCAGCGCCGCGCAGGAAATCGCGACGAACGGGCCTTCGGCGCGTGTCGAGGCCGCGTGCAGCGCCTGCGCGACCCGTTCCTTGCCCGTGCCGCTCTCGCCCTCGATCAGGACGGTGGCATCGGTAGGAGCCACGGTCCGGATGCGGTCGAAGACGGCGCGCATGGCGTCCGAAGCGCCGACAAAATCGCCTGGAGCCTCGACGGATCGAAGCCGAGCCCGCAGGCTCTCGTTCTCCTGCTCGAGGGCTCGCACGCGTGAGAACGTGCCGACCATCTGCACCAGGGACTCGTTGCGGAACGGCTTCTGCACGTAGTTCACCGCGCCCAGCCGCATCGCCTCGACCGCCTGATCGATCGTGCCGTAGCCGGTCATCAGCACGACCGGCCTGCGCGGGTCGAGCTCGACCGAGCGCTTGAGCACCGCCATCCCGCCCTCTCCGGGCATGCGGATGTCGGTCAGCACGACATCGGGATCCTCGCGCTCCAGCGCGGCAAGGGCCGCGTTGGTGTCCGCTGCATGCACGACCTCGTGCCCCGCGTCCTCGAGTGCGTCGCGGAGGGTGATGACGATCGTGATCTCGTCTTCTGCGAGAAGGATCCGCATGGGGGCCCTAGCGCTCACATGCGCGCCGGGTCACGCGCGATGAAGCGATCTCCACCGGAATTCGCGGCATCCTCGAGCGCCTGCTCGGCCGCTCCGACCAGCTGGTCGAAGAACAGCGTCTGTCCGTCGAGCATCGTCGCGCCACCGATCGAGACGCTGATCGGGATGCGGCGGCCGTCGGACTCGAAGTTGATGCCGCGCACTCCGGCGAGCACGCGCCCCGCGAGCACGCCGAGGCCTTCCCCCGGAGTGTGCGGCACGACCGCCATCAGCCGGTCGTCCGCGAGCCGCCCGAGGAAGTCGCAGGTGCGCGTCGCGCCCTGCAGCAGCCGCGCGACCTCGTCGAGCACGGCCTCCTTCGACTCGTAGCCGTACAGGTCGCGCAGGTGCCCGAGGCGATCGATCGCGATCACGAGCACCGAGAGCGCGTAGCGGTAGCGCTGCGCGCGGCCGAACTCGATCCGGATCAGGTGCTGGATCTGCGACAGGGAGAACAGGCCCGGGTCGCCGTCCTGGAATTGCGCGCTGGAGAATTCGGTCATCGGGAGAGCCTGAAGGGGGCTAGCCGCCGCGGATCGATTCCGCGACGCGGTCGAGGTAGGCGTCGACGCTCACCGACCAGCGGATGCGCACGACGAACAGGGCGACGAGGAACAGCAGCACGAACACCGTGAGCACGACGAGCTGGCTGATCGCCATCGCGAGCCAGCTGCTGGTCGTCGCGCGCAGCTTGCGCATGCCGCCGCGCGAGCCGCGCTGCATCGGGCTCATCAGGAGGTCGCGCTGCAGGCGCGCGGTGCGCTCGAGCAGCCGCGGGTCGCCGGGATCGACCTTGGTCGCCGCGAGCAGGTCGCGCGCGCAGGAATCGGGCTCGAACTCGGTGCGCAGCACCGCGTCTTGCCAGCGCCGCGTCGTGTCCGCGTCCGCGATCCCCAGTTCCACGAGCATGCCCGCCTTCAGGCGCCGCCAGGCCTGCTCATCGCCGCTCGACCACGTCGCCACCGGCGGCGGGGCGACGGGTGCCGCGGGCGCCTCGACCGGCAGCGGAACTTCCTCGAGCTGCGCGTAAGCGAGGCCCGCGAACTCGATCTGCAGGCCGCGCCACTCGATCCGGTCGCCCGAATGCAGCGCGAGCTCCTCCACCGCCTGCCCACGCACGCGCGGCGGCTCGCCGCTGCCGACGAACACGAGCTTCGGCGGGCGATCCCAGATGTGCAGCTGGTCGTTGCCGGTCTCGCCGATCACGACGTCGCCACGCTTGCCGCCGACGGTCGTCAGGCCTTCGCGAAGGGTGTGGCGGCGGCGGACGCCGTCCGTGCCGACGATCTCGATCCAAGCTTGGCTCACGCGGCATAGGGATAGCGGATCCGCGCGCGGGTTGCACGGCTCTGGTGCTGTAGTGCCGGGGTCCCTCGCTCACTATGGTGCCCGCAGGCCGCCCACGCGGGCGCCCCGGAAGGATCTGGCTCGCCGTGCCGAACACGCATCTCCCCCACGTCTCGAACGGAACGAATTTCCCGCTCTCGCGCGCCTTCGGACTCGCTGCCAGCCTCGCGCTCGGGCTCGCGGCCTCTGCGCCCGCCACGGCGCAGGAGAGCTGGCGCGCCTTCGACGTGCCGGCGCTGTCCCTGAAGTGCCCCAGCCCCGCCGCAATTGCGCGCCTCGACCGCGGCTACCACGTGCACTTCGAGTCGGACGAGCTCGAGCTGCTCGAGCGCCGCTCGCCCGTGTTCCTGCCGCTCGGCGACCTGCTCTCGCTGCTGTCGAGCGAAGCGGCCCGCGCCAAGACGCCGCTGCGCTTCATGCCGGGGAGCACGCCCCTGCTCGCGCGCGGCGGAACGGAAGCGCTCGCCGCGACCGAGGCGACCCTCGCGGACCTTTCCGCCTTCGCGGCGGCGCTCGAGGTCGAGGTGCGCGCGTGGTGGCTGCCCGGAGCTCCCGCGCAGCCCGTGCGCCCCGACGACGCGACGGCGCGCCAGCTCATCGCCGCGGCCAAGCCGCTCGGTGTCGCCCGCGTGCGCTCGGGCAGCAGCGTCGATCTCGGTCAGCGGCGCGAGCGCAGCTTCGTGGCCGGTTTCTGGGTCGAGGTCGCCAGCGACTCGAACGCGCCGGATCCGTGGATCGGGCGCGTGCTCACGGGCCGCACGCTGCACCTCGACGTCGCGCGCGCCCGCGGCGGACGCGCCGTGCACGTCGACGCCCTGCTCGATCTCGCGGAAGAGACCGCGCAGGTCGAGTTCGACCCCGACACGCTCGACCTCGGCATCGTGCAGCAGCCGGTGGTCGAGGCGCTGCAGCTGGGGTTCTCCGGGACCGTCGATTCCGGCGGCTGGCTCGCGGTTTCCGTCGAGGGGCGCGCGCCGTTCGAGGGCGTGCTCCTGCTGCAGCTCGCGACGACGGCGGATCCGGCGACTCCGGCCCGCTGGCGCGCCTTCGACCTTGCGCTCGCGAACGCGACGCCGCAGCGCCGCCCCGCGCCGCTGCCGTGGGAGGACGAGCGGGACTCGGACTACGGATCGGAAGGGCGCGAGAAGCTCGACGCCGCAGCCTTCGCGCAGGTGGCGGACGAAGCGTCGCGCGCCGGCGAGTCGCGCCTGTCGTCGCTCAAGGGCCGCGATGCGCGCTCGGGGCCGCAGTGGTCCGAGGGCCTGCTGCTCGTGCCGACGGGCGACGGCGAGGCGCTGACGGAGCTCGGCACGCTGATCGCCGCGCTCGAGCGCAGCCGCAGCGCCGGCCGCGAGTTCGACGTGCAGCACGGCAGCGTGCACGTGCGCGGTCCGCTCGGCGAAGGTGGCTCGCTGCGTGTGCTCTCGGTCACGGAGACGACCGTGCTCGTCGATCAGGACGTCGAGGTCGCCGAGAAGAGCTGGACGCCGTCGCCGCGCATCGAGCGCATGCTCGCGGGCTTCTCGGTCGAAGGTCAGCTCGAGTCGGGCGGTCTCGCGGTGCGCGGCTGGAGCTCGGAGCGTGCGCCGAACACGCGCGTCGAGCGGCACGCGGCCGGACTCGCGGCACTCGAGCTGTTCGATCGTGGGCTGCGCTCCGGCTCTGCGCGGATCGAGGGCGGCTCCGCCCGCGAACTGATCGAGGCCTCGGGATCCCGTCCGGCACTGCGGGTGGGCTTGACGCCGGCCAAATGACGCCTGGGAGCACGAACGCGCCCCGCGACCGCTCGTGCGGCGCCCAGGGGACGCGAGCCCCGGCGCCTTCGACCGTGTAGACTTCTTCGCGAAAAGCATCCCGCCTTGAAGCTCGGCCTCCACCAATCCGCACGCATGGAGCAGCGACTGATCCAGTCGCCGCAGATGATCCAGGCGATGCAGATCCTGCAGCTCCCGGCGCTCGATCTGGTCGAGCGCATCGAGCAGGAGCTCAACGAGAATCCGCTGCTCGAGAAGTCCGAGGTCAGCCCCGAAGGCGGCGCCGAGGCCGGGTTCGAGGGTGGCTTCGAGGCCGGTGGCGACGGCACCGCGACCGCGGGCAGCGACCCGTCCGTGCTCGACGCGCGCCTCTCGGAGCTCGAGCGCTTCGACCGCGACCGCTGGGCCGACGGCCGTCCGGCGCGCTACACCGACGACATCGACCCCAAGCACGAGGCGCTCCAGAACGCCGAGAACCAGCCCAAGACCCTGGGCGAGGCGATCAGCGAGGAGCTCGCGCTCAGCACGCTCAACGACCAGGCGCGCGAAGTGGCCGAGTACATCGCCAACTCGCTCGACGACCGCGGCTTCCTTGGCGCCACGCCCGACGAGGTCGCGCGCGAGTGCGGCGTCGCGGGCGCGACGGCCGAGACGGTCGAGCGCGCGCTCGCCGACCTGCGCCACCAGATCCACCCCGCGCTCGCCGCGCGCGACCTGCGCGAGTGCCTGCTGCTGCAGCTCGACGCGCACAGCCACCACGACTCGCTCGTGCACGAGATCGTCGAGCGCCACCTCGACGACGTGATCACCAACCGCCTGCCGCGCATCGCGAAGGCCACCGGGCGCTCGCTCGACGAGGTCGTGCAGTCGCTCGAGGTGCTGCGTTCGCTCGACCCCAGCCCGGGGGCGTCCTACGCCGGCTCCTCGGCGGCCGCGATCACTCCCGACGTTCTCGTCGAGGAGACCGACGGCGTCTACGAGGTGCGCTTGAACCGCGGCACCGTGCCGACGCTGGTGCTCTCGCCGCAGTACAAGGAATACCTGAAGCTCGCGCGCAAGGGCGAGGGCGAGCGCGACTGGGTCCGCAAGCGCCTGGAGAGCGCACGCTGGTTCATCGACGCGATCCAGCAGCGCCAGAGCACGCTCCTGCGCATCTCGCAGAAGGTCTTCGCGCACCAGCGCGAGTTCCTCGAGCGCGGCGTGCGCGGCCTGCGGCCCCTGCGCATGCAGGAGATCGCCGACGAGGTCGGCGTCCACATCTCGACCGTCAGCCGCGCCGTGTCGGGCAAGTACGCACAGACGCCGCGCGGCACGCTGCCGCTCAAGTACTTCTTCACCGGCGGCACCGAGACCGACGACGGCGAGGTCGAGAGCCAGGCCTCGATCAAGCAGCGCATCGCCGAGCTGGTCTCGAAGGAGGACCGGGCCAACCCGCTCTCCGACGACCAGATCGCCGCCCTGCTCCACGAGCAGGACCGCATCCAGATCGCCCGCCGCACGGTCACCAAGTACCGCAAGGCGCTGCAGATCCCCTCCTCGACGCAGCGCAAGACCTTCTAGCGGCCCGCGCCCCGCTGCCGGCGCGCGCCCTGCCCCCTGCCCAGCCCGCGCGCCGGCTGCTATCCTCCCTGCCCTCATTTTCGCGGGAGCGCCCACCGGGGGTTTCCCGCTTCAGGATTCCAGGACGACACTCGAGCAGATCCTCATGGGCGTGAAGGCGACGGAACTCCGCAAGGGCACGGTGATCGAGCAGGACGGCGATCTCTGGCTGATCACCGAGTACATGCACCACACGCCGGGCAACCTGCGCGCGATCATCCACACCAAGATGAAGAGCCTGCGCACGGGCAGCACGCGCGACATGCGCCTGGGCTCCGGCGACGTGCTCGAGGTCGCGTACCTCGACAAGAAGCCCTGCGAGTACCTCTACAAGGAGTCGAACGGCAGCTTCGTGTTCATGGACAGCGAGACGTACGAGCAGTTCACGCTGCCCGACGACCTCGTCGGCGACAAGATGCCGTACGTCAAGGAGAACACGAGCTGCGTCGTGACCTTCCACGGCACGAGCGCGATCGGCGTCGAGCTCCCGGCCGCGGTCGTGCTGCTCGTGATCGAGGCCGACCCCGCGGTGCGCGGCAACACCGCCACCAACGTCAAGAAGGACGCGGTCGTCGAGACCGGCCTCAAGATCCGCGTGCCGATCTTCATCTCCAAGGGCGAGAAGGTGAAGATCCGCACCGAAGACGGCGAGTTCCTCGGTCGCGTCAACGACTGAAATCTCGCTCGAACGAGATCCACGGGCGCGGGCCCGCCGGCGAGCGATCGCGGGCGGGCCCGCGCCGTTCCCGCGCCGGCTTGTGGGCCAGACTTCAGGGCCGCAGGTAGACCTCGACGTCGAGATCCCGCGGCGTCATGCCGACCGGGAAGGTGCGCACGCGCTCGCACTGGTCGCGCAGGAAGCGCTCGAAGCGCTCGCGTTGCTCCTTGGTCCAGTCGCCGAACATCTCGCGGTTGAGCACGATCCAGACGCGGCGCTCGCGGCGCGCCCACGTGTCGATGCGGCGGTCGTCGTAGTTGGTGAGCGGCGCGAGGTGCACCGTCGCACGCGGCGTCGACGTGCCCGGATCGAGGTAGTACTCGCCCACCGGCGCGGCCATGCCGTACACGAGGTCGTCGGGCCCGCGCGAGCGCGCGACGAGCGCGTAGGCCTCCTTCCAGCGCGGGCGATCGCCGTGGCGCGTGGTGAGGTACAGCGCGACGTCGGCCGCGCCCCAGACGATCACGAGAATCGAGACGGCGCGCGTGAGCCAGCCGCGGCGCTCCTCGGGCAGCACGATCGAGCTCGCGGCCGCGGCGGCCCACGGCAGCATCACGAACACGTACTGCGCCGCGACCTTGGCGAACAGCGACGCCAGCAGCGCGGCGCCGAAGGCGAGCGTGAACACGGCGCTCGCGACGAGCGCGCGGTCGCGCCGCTTCCAGGCGTCGAGCGTGCCGAGCAGCGCCGCGAGCGCGAGCGGCGGGCCGTAGTAGAACCCACTCGTCAGCGCGAGGTGCACGACGCTCGAGCCGCCCTTCTTCGAGGCGTACTCGCTCCACACGTCGGAACCCCACACGGCCGCCAGCGCGAGCCCGACCAGCGCCGCCCCGCCGATCCAGCGCGTCGAGGGGCTCCACGCGAGCTGGACGCCGGCGCGCGAGCACAGCCACGGCGCGGCGAGCAGCGCCGGAACGACGAGCGCCGCCGACGGATGCGCGAACGACGCCATCGTCGCGATCGACAGTCCCGCGAGGAAGCCGCTCGGCCGTCCGCGCGCGAGGCCACGCAGCGCGAGCCCCGCTCCGACGAGCGACAGCGTCTGCGCGAGCGTGTAGTGGCGCGCGCTCTGGCACCAGAACAGGTGGTAGGACGAGAGCGCGACGATCAGCGCCGCGACGAGCGCACGCCGGCGCCCGAGCAGCGGCTCGAAGGCCCACCACGTCGCCACGATGCCGAGGATTCCGAACAGGCACGGCAGCGCACGCAGCGTCGCCTCGCTCGGCGGCCCGTCGACGAAACGCAGCCAGACCGAGGTCAGGAACAGGTTGAGCGGGAAGTCGGTGACGCTCGTCCACGACAGCGCGCGCGCGTCGTGCAGCGTGAAGGCCTCGTCGATCCACAGGCCCCAGCGGTCGAGGCCCCACAGACGGAGCAGCGCGAGCCCGGCCAGCGCTACGACCAGCCAGCGCGTCGTGCGCGCGGCGGCGTCGGACCGGGAGCCGGGCTCCGCTCGCAGGCGCGGGCGCGCTCCCAGCGGGGTTTCCACGACGTTGGAGCCTTTCAAAGTGCGCTCCGGTTGGCAACACTCTTGCGCAGCCCCAAGCACCCGCCATGTCCCGACACTGCGCTCTCCCCGCCCGGGCCCTCGCCGCCTCGGCCCTGCTCGCCGCGCTCTCCGCCTGCGTGGAAATCCGCCGCGATCCGGGCGTGATGTTCGCGAGCAACCCCTCCGGCGCCCGCGTCGTCGTCGACGGCGTCGACTCCGGCTTCGTCACGCCCTGCCACATCGACATCCCGCGCGCGGCGCACGACATCGACCTCGTGCTCGAAGGCCACTCGCCCGCGAGCGTGCACATCGATGCCACTGGCGACACGTGGCTGATCCTGTGGGACGAGGCCTACATCAACGAGAACACGTGGCGCTTCCCGCTGTGGCTCAACGGCCGCGACGGCCTGTTCCCCGTCAAGGTCGAGCGCAACTTCGAGCCGTCGCGCATCTACGTCAACCTGCGCCTCGCCGAGAGCCAGGGCAAGTCGGGCGCCGCGCCGAAGGCCGACGCGCCGCGCCGCGGCGGCCGCGGCCAGTAAGCCGTGGGCGGCCTCCCCGCGGTTTTCCTCGATCGCGACGGCACGCTGCACCGCGAGCTCGAGCACGCGCCGCGCACGCTCGCGCAGCTCGAGTTTTTCGCCGGCGTCGACGAGTCGCTCGCGCAGCTGCGCCAGGCCGGCTTCGCGCTCGTGCTCGTCACCAACCAGAGCTCCGTCGCCACCGGTGACGTGTCGATCGACGAGCTCGCGCGCCTCAACGCCGCGCTCATCGCCCGTTTCCAGCTCGCAGGCTGCTACTTCTGCCCGCACCATCCGGAGCGCGGCTCGCCGCCCTACGTGCGCCCGTGCGCCTGCCGCAAGCCCGCGAGCGGACTGTTCGAGTTCGCCGCGCGCGACCTCGGCCTCGACCTCGCGCGCAGCTGGATCGTCGGCGACGCGGTGCGCGACGTGGCGGCCGGACTCGCGCTGGGACTGCGCGCGATCCTCGTCGCGACCGGCAAGGGCGAGCTCGAGCGCCAGAAACTTCCGGCGGAACTCGCGCCGCGCACGCTGCTCGAGCCGGACATCGCCGCGGCGGCGAGGCGCATCCTGCGCGAGACCGCGGGCGCTCAAGGCAAGTAGCGGCAGAGCTCCTCGGAGAGCTTGCGGGTCAGGCGCGGCGGCAGCTTGGCCCACGTGTCGCGCAGGATCTTGGTGCGCGGGTTCGAGGGCGTGAGCGACGGCAGCGAGCGGTCGCGCACGAGGTGGAAGCGGTACTGAAGCGGCATCGGCGTGAAGCCCTGGTGCTCCTTGAAGCCGTGCGCGCCCGAGTCGCGGCGGCTGCGGCCGAAGTCGAAGCGCTTGAGCCCGTTGCGCACGCCCCACTCCTGCAGCGCCATGTACATGAAGTTGCTCGCGCTGCACTCGCGGTCCGCGCCCTCGAGCGCGCCGGAGTAGTACGCCAGCAGGTCGCCGCGGTAGAGGAAGCTCATCACCGCCGCCACCGGCTCGCGGCCGCGGTGGACCATGTGGATGCGCACGTCGTCGCGGAAGCGCTTGCACAGCGCCCAGAAGAACGAATGCGGCAGTCCCGGCGAGCCGAGCTTGCGCTTGTTCTCGTGGAACATGCGCACGAAGTCGTCGAGGTACCA
>JAPLOE010000252.1 GCA_026692705.1 Planctomycetota bacterium | reverse complement strand
CTCGGCGCCTTGCCGTGTTTCGACGTGCAGGCGGTGCCGCACACCGGGCGCGAGCTCGCCCACTTCCGCTGGAGCCAGAAGTTCCGCGGCGAGTTCGAGATGTGGGCCAAGGGCGTGGTCGACATCGAGAACTGGCAGCTCGACGGGCGCGCGCTCGGGCTCGCGTCGAAGCCGGGCGAGTCGATCGTGATCGGCAACATCGGTGCGCTCGGCTACTACGCGCCCGAGCTCGTCGTCTACGACACGCAAGGCCTCACCAACCGCGAGCCGCTGCTCGCGCTCGATCCCGCCGCGCGCGAGATGCCCGGCCACGACCGCAAGGTCGAGATCGCCGCCTTCGAGAAGTACCTGCCGACCTACTACAACGCGCGCATCGTCAGCGCGAGCGAGCCGTGGAAGGTCCTGCCCAAGTCGTGGCAAACGCTCGACGAGCAGGGCGCGGGCACGGGACCCAACGAGGCGATCCGGGCCAAGTACGACTTCGAGCTCGTGCCGCTCGACGAGGCGCAGGGCTTCCGCCCGGACAGTGCGCTGCTCCTGATCCGCTTCCGCCGTTGAGCGCGAGCCCGCGTGCGGCTACAACGCGCGGCATGACGAGCCTGATCGAGACCTTCCGTCCCCTGCTCGACGCCGCCCAGGGCGTCTCCCCCGCCGACCCCGTCGCCGCGCGCGCGACGCTCACCCAGCGCCTCGACCCCGCGGGTCCGGCCGCCAAGGCGCTGCAGGCGCGGCTGGTCGATCTGCTCCAAAAGGGCGAGATCGCCAACCGCGGCGAGCTGCCCGTGCGCTACGGCCGGGCCGCGAAGGCCACGCCGGAAACGGGCGACTACTCGATCGACGTGGTCCACATGAACGGCGCCGGGCCGCTCCACCGCCACCCCAACGGCGAAATCAACTTCTGCATGGCCCTCGAGGGCACGCCGACCTTCATGGACCAGCCCGCGGGCTGGGTCGTCGAGCCCCCGGGCTCCCAGCACGTGCCCACGGTCAAGGGCGGGACGATGCTGATCGTCTACCTGCTGCCCCAGGGCCGCATCGAGTTCCTCTGAGAGCGGATCGACGCTACACTTTTCGCCCTCCAAGCTCTCCGTTCCGAGGAAGTTCTCCGTGCAAGCATCCGCGCTCGATATCCGCAAGGGCTACCTGGTCGACCACCAAGGCCGCATGTGCACCGTCATCGACTGGAGCATCATGCGCAACGACCGGCGCCAGTACGTGTTCGTCACGCTGAAGGACCTGCTCACCGGTCGCGTGACCGAACTCAAGGAGCACGGCGACACCAAGTTCGAGGTCCTCGAGAAGGACAACGTCGAGCTGTCGCACTCCTACCAGGAAGGCCCGGAAGAGGTCTTCTACGACGGCGACGGCAACGAGTTCCGCTGCACGATCGCGGCCGCCAAGGACGCGCTCGTCTGGGGCTCGGACAAGTACATCGGCTTCCTCGTCAACGGCAAGCTCGTCACCATCAGCCCGCCGTCGTCGGTGGTCTGCAAGGTCGCCGAGTGCGCGCCGCCGATGAAGGGCGCCAACGCGTCGTGGAAGGACGCGATGCTCGAGAACGGCATCAAGGTCAAGGTGTCCAACCTCGTCAACGTCGGCGAGAAGGTGCGCATCGATCCCGTGACGCTCGAGTTCCGCGAGCGCATCACCAGCTGACGCCAGCGCGACTCAAGAGTTCCACGGCGAGGCCGGCGCGAGCGATCGCGGCGGCCTCGCTCGCTTTCGCGAGCCTCAGCGCACGATGCGGTAGATGCGGATGTCGCGGCCCGCGTAGTCGACGCCGCGGCCGAGGAACTCGACGGCGAGCTCGTGGCGCGCGGCGAAGCGCTCGTACACGTCGCGCGCGCCGGCCCAGGCCGGATCGCGCTCGATCAGGCGCTCGCTCATCAGCGTGACCACGACCCAGTCGGCCTTGGCCTCGATTTCCGCCGTGCGGTCTTCCGGCGCCGCGATCGAGCGCGTCGGCAGGACCTCGTAGCCCTCGAGCTTGGGCGAGCGCTCCTCGCAGGCGATGCGCGCGCCCTTCGGCACGTGCTCCTCGATCCAGGCCTTCGCCGCCTGCCGCGAATCGACCTTGGTCTTGCCCTCGAGGTGCGCTTCCGTGTCGATGAACGCGCGGAATCCCAGGCCAAACACGAAGAGCAGCGCGACTGCGCCCGTCGCGACCCGCCGCACGCGCGCCGGATCGATGCGGTCGACGGCCCACTGCACCGCCGCGCCCGACATCACCGCCAGCGGCGGGAACACGGGCAGCAGGTGGCGCAGGAAGTAGACCTTGTAGAACCCGAGGAAGCCGAGGTTGAGCGCCGCGGCGCCGAGCACGAGCAGCGGCCGGCGCCAGTCCTTCGCGCTCCACACCAGCGTGCCCAGGATCGCCGCGAGCGAGAGCTCGTAGGGCCAGCCGGCCTTCCAGATGCGCTCGAGGTAGTTGAGCCAGCTTCCACCGGACGTGCTCGTGTGCAGCGGCCAGTTCTGGTCCTGGTAGACCTGATTGAGGAAGCGGATCGACTCCTGGAAGCGCTCGAAGTCGATCAACGCGTAGGGTGTCGTCGCGAGGAACGCCACGGGCACGAGCGCGCCACCGACGAGGAACCACGCGTGCCGCCAGCCGCGCGAATCCCGCGGCGCGCCGAGGTGCGCGACGAGCAGCGCGAACGCCGCTGGATAGCTGTTGTACTTGCAACCGACCGCGAAGCCGGCGCAGATCCCGGCCAGCACGTAGTCGCGTGGCCTGCGTCCGAGTCGATAAACGTTCGCGGCGAACAGGATCGCGAGCGCGGTCCACAAGCTCGCCGGCGTGTTGACCTGCACGACGTAGCCCATCGACACGAATTCGGGGCTCGCGAGCAACAGCGCACAGGCCGCGACGCCGGCCCACGGCCCGAACAGCCGGCGCCCGACGAGCGCGGCGACGAGCGCCGACAGCAATTCGGTCGCGAACACGACGAGCCGCCCGACGACGAAGTGGTCCGCGCTCGGCTCGTCGGGCAGGAAACCCGCCTCACCGCCGAAGCCCACGACATCGAGCACCTTGTAGGTCGCCCCGATCGTGTAGGAGGTCCAGCCCGGATAGAGGAAACGCTCCGGCCGGAAGTCACCCTTCGCCGCGCGCAACGCCGGG
This sequence comes from Planctomycetota bacterium, assembly GCA_026692705.1. Lineage (GTDB taxonomy): Bacteria > Planctomycetota > UBA1135 > UBA1135 > F1-120-MAGs118. Next base: position 17,931 of record JAPLOE010000252.1, on the reverse strand, counting down.
TCGATCACCTCGGGCTCGTCGGCGTACCCGTCGAGCCCGTAGCTGTACCACGCTCCGCGCGCGCGCGTCAGCCCGACGAGGAGCAGCAGCGTGACCGCGATCCACCACCCCACGCGCGCGAGCGGAAAACCCTCGAACTCGCGTGAGCTGGGCTGCTCCTTCACTTCGGCCATGCCGGTTCGATGCTAGCAGCACCGTCGCGGCCGCGCGAAGGCGCTCAGCCGCACGTGTCGAGGTCGTCGAGCTCGGGCTCGGCGCCCTCGGGCACGTTCTTGCGGGCCGGGGCGCGCCGCGGCGGGCCGCCGCGCTTGAGCGCCTTGAAGAACGGCTCGACGAGGTCCTCGCGGTCGGCCTCGCGCAGCGCCTCGAGCACGAGCCGGCGGTTCTCGGGATCCTTCCAGCGCACGAGCGCCTTCTGCAGGCGCCGCTCGCGCCCGCCCCGGGGCACGTACATCTCCGCGCGCGTGATCGGATCCTTGCCGGTCGTGTACTGCACGCAGCCGCGCGTCATCGGCAGCGGGATGAATTCCTGCACCTGCTCGGGGCTGTAGTTGCGCTCGAGCAGGCGCTCGAACAGCACGACCGCGTCGCGCATCGTCGTGCCCGGGTGGCCGACGATGAAGTAGTTGACGAGGTGCTGGTCGCGGCCGAGCTCCTCGCAGGTCGCCTTGTAGTCCTCCTCGTACTTCTCGTAGACGTCGAAGGAGGGCTTGTTCATCAGCTTGAGCACGTCCGGCGAGGCGTGCTCGGGCGCGAGCTTCATGCGGCCGGAGGTGTGCTGCTCGACGAGCTGGCGGTGCAGCGGCAGCAGCTCGCCCTCGGTCGCGCTCTTCGTGCTGCGCAGCATGTCGTAACGCACGCCGGAGCTCACGAACGTGTGCTTGACGCCCTTGGTGCGCGAGACGAGCGAGAGCAGCCGCCGGTAGCCTTCGCTCGCCGTGTCGACGCGCAGCGCGGGGCACACGTCCGGCGACAGGCAGTCGCGGTCGAGGCAGCCCTTGCCGGCCTCGAGCAGCTTGCAGCCCATGCCCCACATGTTCGCCGTCGGCCCGCCGACGTCGGTGATCGTGCCGCGGAACTCGTGCATGCCCGACAGGCTCGCCGCCTCGCGCAACACGCTCTCGACCGAACGCGACTGGATCGAGCGGCCCTGGTGGAACGTGATCGAGCAGAACGTGCAGTCGGCGAGGCAGCCGCGGTGCGTGTTGATCGACCAGCGCACGGGCTCGAGCGCCGGGACGCCGCCGCCGGCCGTGTGGTCGGGATGCCACTCGCGCGTGTAGGGCAGGTCGTAGTACTCGTCGACTTCCGCCTGCGACGCGGGCACGAGCGGCGGGTGCTGGAGCACGACGCGCGCGCCGTGGCGCTGCGCGATCACCTTGCCCTCGGGCAGGTTCTCCTCGCGCACCGCGTTGAAGAGCTCGATCTGCAGGTCGGGATTGGCGATGAGCTCCTCGAAGGACGGCGCCACGCGCACGTCGGCCGGAACGTCCTCGGGCTTCACGAGCTCGCAGGTGTTCGGCATGCCGCGCAGCGACTCGCCCCGCGCGATGCGGCGCGAGATCTCGACCGCCGTGCGCTCGCCCATGCCCCACACGAGCAGGTCGGCCTTGCTGTCGACCAGCATCGAGCGGCGCAGCTTGTCCTCCCAGTAGTCGTAGTAGGCGAGCCGGCGCGGCCCGGCCTCGAGACCGCCGATCACGACCGGCACGCCGGGGAAGTGGTGCCGCGCCTGCGCCGTATACGCGATCGTCGCGCGGTTGGGCCGACCCGGCTTGCCACCGGGCCGGTACACGTCCTGATGGCGCAGCTTCTTCGAGGCGGTGTAGTTGGTGACCATCGAGTCGATGGTTCCCGCGCTCACGCCCACCCACAGCCGCGGGGCCGGCAGGCGCTTCCAGCCGGAGCCATCGGGCTCGAGCTCGGGCACGTCGAGGATGCCGACGCGGTACCCGCGCTTCTCGAGCAACCGCCCGATCGCCGGCACGCCGAACGACGGGTGGTCGACGTAGGCGTCGCCGGTCACGAGGAGCACGTCGAGCTCGTCCCAGCCGCGCTCGCGCATCTGGTCGACGGTGCGGGGAAGGAACTTCGAGCGCGGTGCGCCCTCGCGTGCGTGCTTCATGCTTGGACCAGGGGCCGTGGCGAACCGCCGCTCGGACCGTGGGCCGAAGAGTGTAGCGCGCGACTAGCCCTCGGTGGGGTTCGGCTCCGGAAGGCAGTGCCCGCAGCGGCGCGGGTCGTGCACGAGCGTCGCCAGACGGCCGCGCAGGAGCGCTTTCGCGCGGTGGATCCGCGAGCGAACGGTGCCGGGCGCGAGCGCGAGCCGCTCGGCGATCTCGGAGTAATCGAGCCCGGAGAGCTCGCGCAACGCGAAGGGCTCGCGGAACTCGCTCGGAAGGGCCGCAATCTCGATGCGGATCAGGCGCGCCAGCTCCGAGGACATCAGGCCCAGGAGCGGGTCGGGCTCGCACTCGCCCGCACGATCGCGCCAGGCGAGGTCCTCGTGGCGGCGGCGGCGCTCGCGACAACGGGCGTGGTGGAGGCTGCGGTGCACCGTGGTGCGCACGAGCCAGCCGCCGAGGTCCGGCGGAGCCTCGCGCTCGTGCCACAGGCACATCAAGGCGTCCTGCACGGCGTCCCAGGCGAGGTCCTCACAACCGAGGATCGAGCGGGCGACGCGCAAGAGGCGCGGAACGTGAAAATTGGCGGCGCCGAGGGCGCCCTCGGAAACTGCAGGTTCGAGCGCGCTGGGCGACTCGACGGAGACGAACGTGTCCATGGAACTTCCCTGAGGAAGAGAGGCGGGAGCCCGGGCCGGACGGAGGTCCGGCGGGGCCCGTGGAGAGCGGCGCGCGCCAGCTCGGCGCAGCGCGACCAGGCCGCGCGAGACCCGGGGGTCAGCGCGCGCGGGGAAACAGCTCTGCCTCTAGGAACGCGGGGGCGAATGGTGCGGAGCGAGCCGCAGGCGCTCGATGCCGTCCACGCGCGGGGTGTCGGCGCGAGCCACGACGGCGCAGGGCGCCGCAAGCGGCTCGAGGCCGGCCGGAGCCGAGAATTCGGCGGCGACCACCGGGCTCGCGAGCGCGATGCCGCAGTGGTGGTGCTCGTCCTCGCCCGCGGACTCGGTCCCGCGGAGGTGCTCGCCCTCGTCGTGCGCTTCGGCGCCGTGGATTCCGGCGCTTTCCGCCGCTTCTTCGACGTGCGCGAACTCGCCGTGCTCGCAGACTTCGTGGCGCTCGAACGCGACGTGCGCGCCCTGGGCGAACAGGCCGACCACGTACAGCACGAGCCACGCGAGGATCGCGCGGCCCGTGCGGAGCGAGGTCGTCTTGGCACCCATGGGGCGACTACTTCACCAGACGAGGTCGTTGGCCGTCAAATCGTCCCCTGCCCGAGCCGGGCCGGAGCGCGGACGGCCCGCCCCTACTGGCTCGTCCACTGCCGGATCCAGTCGAGCACGGTCTCGTGCCAGTGGATCGAGTTCTGGGGCTTGAGCACCCAGTGGTTTTCATCGGGGAAGTACAGGAACTTCGACGGGATCTCGCGGCGCTGCAGCGCGTTGAACGCGGCGATGCCCTGCGTCTCGACGACGCGATAGTCCTTGCCGCCGTGCACGACGAGCATCGGCGCCTTCCAGTTGCCGACGAAGCGCGACGGGTTGTGCTTGTCGAAGGCCTCCGGGCGATCCCAAGGCGTGCCGCCGTGCTCCCACTCGGGGAACCACAGCTCTTCGGTGTCGAAGTAGCCCATGCGCGTGTCGAACACGCCGTCGTGGTTGACGAGGCACTTGAAGCGCTCGGGAGCGTTGCCCGCGATCCAGCAGATCATGTAGCCGCCGTAGCTCGCGCCGAGCGCCGCCACGCGCGAGCCGTCGAGGAACGCGTACTTCGCGAGCGCGGCGTCGAGGCCCTTCATCAGGTCCTCGAAGGGCGCGCCGCCCCAGTCGTCGTGGATCGCGTCCGTGAAGGCCTGGCCGTAGCCGGTCGAGCCGTGGAAATCGATGAAAACGGCCGCAAAACCGGCCCCGGCGTAGGCCTGCGGGTTCCAGCGGTAGTGGAAGTGGTCGCCGAAGCTGCCCTGCGGGCCGCCGTGGATCAGGAACGCGACCGGGTACTTCTGGCCTTCCTTGAAGTCGACGGGCTTCAGCACGAAGCCGTGCACGGTCTCGCCCTTCGCGCCGGGGAAGTTGAACTGCTCGTAGTCCCCCATGCGCGCCTTGGCGACCTTCGCGTCGTTCAGGTGCGAGAGCTGGCGGACGTCGTTGCTCGCAAGGTCGAGCGCGAAGAGCTCGACCGGCATCTTGAGCGTGTCGCGGCTGAACACGAGCTTGGGCCCGCACAGGACCGGACCGGCGTTGGTGCCCTGCTCGACCAGCGTGCGCACGTCACCCGACGTGGCGTCGAGCGCGAACAGCGACTGGTGGCCGAGGTTTGCGGCGGTCGTGTAGATCGTCTTGCCGTCAGCGGACCACACGATCTCTGAGGCCGAACGGTCCCAGCCTTCGGCGAGCTTGCGCTTGGCGCCGCTCGCGACGTCCATCAGCACGATCTGCTGGCGGTCCGCCTCGTAGCCCGCGCGCGGCATCGACAGGTAGCCGAGCGTCGCGCCATCGGGCGAGAAGGACGGCGCGAGGTCGTAGCCCGGGCCGTCGGTCGTGACGTTGCGCGGCGCCGTGCCGCCCGCGGCCGGCACGAGGTAGACGTCGGTGTTCGTGCTCCACGCCTCCGCCTTGCCGGCGTCGCGCGTCGTGAAGGCCACCCACTTTCCGTCGGGGGAAATGGCGGTTTCCTCGAAGCCGCCGAAGGGCTTGGTCGGCGCGTCGCAGTCCATGCCGGGCATCAGGTCGACCGCGGTGGCCTCGCCGATCTTCCACGAGAACACGTGGCTGCGCTTGCCCTCCTCCCAGGAGTCCCAGTGGCGGAAGAGCGAGCCTTCGTAGGTCTGGCCCGAGTGCTTCTTCTTCGCTTCCTTCGCGTCGAGCTCGGCGCTCTCGGCGAGCGTCGCCGCCTTCGGCCAGACGTCGAAGGACATGAGCAGCCGCTCGCCACCGGGAATCACGTCGAGGTTCTCGACCGAGAGCGGGAAGCTCGAGAGCTGCTGCGCCTCGCCACCGTCGATCGCGAGCTTCCAGACCTGCATCGAGCCCGAGCGCGACGAGAGGAACACCAGCGTGCGGTCGTCGAGCCAGCGCGCGTTGACGTCCGCGGCCGGATGCGTCGTGATCGCGCGTGCCTTCGAGCCGTCGGCGGCCATCAGCCACAGGTCGCTCTTGCGCTTGTTGCCCTCGAGGTCGGTCACGCTCACGCCGAAGGCGATCCACTTGCCATCCGGCGACGGGCGCGGATCGGAGATGCGATCCATCGCGAGCATGTCGTTCACGGAGAAGGGGTGCGTGTCCTGCGCGAGCGCGGGAGCGCAGAACGAGAGGCACACAACGAAGGGGGCAATCGAATTCACCGGGAATCTCCTCTGGGGGCGTCCACGGGCGGACTTGGGGCCGCCCATGGTAGGCCCGGGGTCGGCCGTCGCAACGGAGAGCAGGCAACCGCTAGGCTTGAGTCGCGTGAAATCCTCCGTCGCGCTGCTCCCCCTGCTCCTCGTCGCGGCCTGCGGCGACGAGCCCGCGTCGGTGCCGGACGCCGCACCGCGCGGCAAGCCGATCGCGGAGTCGAACGTGGCGAGGGAACCCGAGCCGACGGCCGCCCCCGCGCCCCAAGTGCCCGACGAAACGGCGCTGCAGGCCATGAAGGCACCGCAGGTCGAGCTCGCGCCCGCGGAGCGGCTCGCGCGCGATGGCTTCGAGGCGCTGCGGATGACCGACGAGGAGCGCGCGGCGATCGCGCAGGTGCTCAAGGACAACGGGCGCACGCAGCTGCCGGCCAGCGCCTTCCCCGCGCGCGTGCGCGAGCTCGACGGCGCCACCGCGGCGATCCGCGGCTGGATGATTCCCGGCCGCATCGAGAAGCGCGACGTGCGCGACTTCATGCTCGTGCGCGACAACCAGGCCTGCTGCTTCGGCGCGATGCCGACCTTCGACGAGTGGATCCACGTCGAGATGGAACCCGACGCGCACGCCGAATACCTGCGCTACGTCGAGATGGAAGTCACGGGCACGCTGCAGGTCGGCGGCCTTCCGGTCGCGGAAGGAGTGCAGCCGCCGGCGCTGCGCATGCGCGCCACACGCTGCCGGCCGGTGAAGGAGCCGCGCGTGCGATGACGAGCGCGCCCCGCCGCGTCGCGAACCCGCCGAATCCGTGGGAAACGCGCGCGATCGAGTGGCTCGACGAAGCGCCGCCGGTCGCCGTCGAGGTCCACGAGGAGGAGTGCAAGAGCGCGCTCTCCGAGAACGACAGCCCCGACCTGCCGTTCCGCTACAGCTTCAATCCGTACCGCGGCTGCCAGCACGCGTGCGCCTACTGCTACGCGCGGCCGTCGCACCAATACCTCGGCTGGGGCGCGGGCACGGACTTCGACACGCGCCTCGTCGTCAAGCGCAACGCGCCGGAAGTGCTCGCGCGCGAGCTCAGCTCGCGCAAATGGAACAAGGGGCGCGAGATGATCGCGTTTTCGGGCGTGACCGACTGCTACCAGCCGCTGGAAGCGAGCTACGAGCTGACGCGGCGCGCGCTCGAAACCTGCGACTCGTTCCGCCATCCGGTCGGGATCATCACGAAGGGTTCGCTGGTGCGGCGCGACACGGACTTGCTCGCGCGCATGGCCCGCCGCGGCGGCGCGCACGTCGCGCTCTCGATCGCTTTCGCCGACGAGCGCGACTCGCGCGCGCTCGAGCCGTGGGTGCCGTCGCCCGCCACGCGCTTCGAGACGCTGCGGCGCCTCGCGGAGGACGGCGTGCCCGTCGGAGTCGCGCTCGCTCCGGTGATTCCGGGGCTCAACGACTCGGCCGTGCCGGAGATTCTCGAGCGCGCGAAGGCCGCCGGCGCGACGCAGGCCTTCCTCGTTCTGCTGCGACTGCCGAAGGAAGTGGCGCCGGTGTTCGAGGAGCGCCTGCGCGCCACGTTCCCGCTGCGCGCGGAAAAAGTGCTCAACGCGCTGCGCGAGATGCGCGGTGGGCGGCTCAACAACGCGGCTTTCGGCGAGCGCATGCGCGGCGAAGGTGCGCGTTACGACACGATCCGCCAGCTGTTCGCGCTGCACTGCCGCAAGCTCGGCCTGTCGACCGAACGGTTGAGCGGCGTGCACGAAGGCGCGGCGAAAGCGGAGTCCGCGCCGCAGCAGCGCGAGCTCTTCTGACGCGCTATTTCTTGCGCCAGACGACGCCCTTGGGCGTGTCCTCGAGCACGATGCCCTTGGCGAGCAGCTCGTCGCGTACGCGGTCGGACTCCTTGAAGTCCTTCGCCTTGCGCGCGGCCTGGCGCTTCTCGATCAGCGCCTCGATGTCGGCCGCGAGCAGCTCTTCCTCGACCGCGATGCAGCCGAGCACCGTGTTCGCCTTCGTGACGAACTCGAGCGCCTTCGCCGCCGCCTCGCGGCCAAGCTTGCCTTCGAGCACGAGCGCCCGCAGCGACGACAGGCCCGGCAGCGCGCGGCTGACGTTCAGGTCGTCGTCCATGCCCTCCTCGAAGGTCGCGCGCGCGGCCGCGACGAGCTCCAAGCCCCGCGCCGGATCGCCCTCGGCATCCTTCGCCGCGCGGCGAAGGCGCACGACGAGGTCGTCGAGGTTCTCGAGCGAACTCGCGGCGTCCTTCATCGCGTCCCACGTGAAATTGAGCGGCGCGCGGTAGTGCCCGCGGATCAGCGCGAAACGCAGCTGGCGCGGCTGGTAGCCCTTCGCCGCGACGTCGTCGAGCGTGTACACGTTGCCGAGGCTCTTCGACATCTTCCCGCCGTCGACCTGCAGGAACTTCGAGTGCATCCAGAAGGTCGCGAAGGGCTGCCCGGTGAAGCTCTCCGACTGCGCGATCTCGCACTCGTGGTGCGGGAAGATGTTGTCCTCGCCGCCGGTGTGGATGTCGAGCCGATCGCCGAGGTGCTTGCGCGCCATGGCCGAGCACTCGATGTGCCAGCCCGGGAAGCCATGCGGGCCGAAGCGCGTCGCCCACTTCATGATGTGGGCCGGATCCGACTTCCACAGCGCGAAGTCCTCGGGGTTGCGCTTGTCCTCGCGCACGGCGATGCGCGCGCCCGCGTCGAGTTCCTCGACCTTGTTGCCCGAGAGCTTGCCGTAGCTCGGGAACGACTTGACGTCGAAGTAGACGTTGCCGCCGGTCTCGTAGGCGTGCCCCTTCGTGAGCAGTCCCTCGATGATCTCGACCATCTCGGGGATGTGGTCGCTCGCCTTGGGATAGACCTTCGCGGGACGGACGCCGAGCGCCTTCAGGTCGGCGAAGAACTGCGCCGCGACCTTGCGGGAGATCTCCCACGGGTCGAGCTTCTCCTTCTTCGCCTGCTTCTCGAGCTTGTCCTCGCCTTCATCGCCGTCGTCGGTCAGGTGGCCGACGTCGGTGATGTTCATCACCTGCTCGACGCGGAAGCCGCGGTACTCGAGCCAGCGGCGCAGCGTGTCGGCGAACAGGAACGCGCGGTAGTTGCCGACGTGCGGGCGGTTGTAGACCGTCGGCCCGCAGTTGTACATGCGCGCCACGCCCGCCTCGAGCGTGCGGAACGGTTCCAGCTTGCGGGTAAGGCTGTTGAAGACCTGAAAGCTCATGATCGGCGCGGCAGTCTAGCGTCGCGGGCGAGCGCGATCAGCTTCCCCTGCCGTGCTATTCTCCGCGCTCCAGCATGCTCCAGATGCTCTCCACGGCCGACGGCCTCGACATCGCGCTCGGGGCCCCGATCGGCGCCGGCGCCGTGGGCCGCGTCGTGCACGGCACGCTTCGCACCGCCTGGCGCGAGTGGCCGGCGGGCACCGAGGTCGCGATCAAGCGCCTCCACCCCCACCTGCGCCTCGATCCCTCCGCGCGCCGCTCGCTGCAGTCCGAGGCGCGGGTCGGACGGCTCGTGCGGCACCCCTCGCTCGTGCGCCACGTGTCCGACGGGGAGGACCTCGACGGGCCGTACCTCGTCACGGAGTTCGTCGCCGGCCGTTCGCTGCGCGAGCTGATCCTCTCGAGCGCCCCGGTGCCCGAGCCGGTCGTGCGTGGCATCGCGCATTCGATTTACGGAGCGCTCGCGGCGCTGCACGCGGCCGGGTTCGTGCACGCGGACGTGAAGCCCGAGAACATCCGCATCGAGCCTTCGGGGCGCGCGGTGCTGCTCGACCTCGGCTTCGCGCTCTCGCCCGCCGAGCAGGCCAGCGCGCACGCGCGTTCCTGGAAGTCGGTCAGCGCCGTGGCGCCCGAAGGCAGCGCGATGCCGGCGCCCGAGCTCGCGCTCGCCGAAGCCGTCAACCCCGGCAGCCTCGCGTACCTGAGCCCCGAACGCGCGCGCGGCTTGCCCGCGGAGCCCGCGAGCGACGTGTTCTCGCTCGGGCTCGTGCTGTATGAGACCGCCACCGGCCGCCATCCGTTCCTCGCCGACGACGACGAAGGCGGAATCAGCGCCGCGACCGGCTTTTCGAGCGGAAAGCTGCTGCGCCGCGGCGTCGTCGACGAAGGTGCGGACCGCCTGCTCGCCGAGATCGCCACCGCGCGCCACGTCCCGCCCTCGCGCCTCGTGCCGCAGCTCTCGCCGTTCTTCGACGCGGCCCTGCTCGAGGCCCTGCGGCGCGACCCGCGCCTGCGTGCGACCGCCGCCGAGTTCGACCAGCGCTTCGCCGAGGGCGAAAAGGGCAACTGGTGGCGCTCGCAACTCGACTTCGGGCCGACCGCGCGCCGCGGCACGCTCGGTGAGACCGATTCACTGCACCTGACGCCGCTCGTGGGACGCGAGCGCGAGCGCGACCTGCTGCTCGAGCAGTGCATCGCCGCCGCCACACACGGCACCGCGGTCTGGATCACGGGCGAATCCGGCATGGGCAAGTCGCGCCTCGTCAGCGACGTCGCCAGCGCCGCGCGCCGCCGCCTCGAGCCGCCGCCGCTGTACCTGTACGCCCGCTGCTCGCCGTTCGAGGAGCAACGTCCGTGCACGCCGATCCTGCGGCTGCTCGAGCGTTACCTGCGACTGCCGCCCGGTGCCGAGATCGGGCCGCGCGAGCGCGAGCAACTCGCGCGCGTCCTGCCGACGGCCGTGGCGACGACGCTCGCGCAGGCGCTCACGCCAAGCTTCCATGGCTCGACCGAGATCGCGGTGCCGGCCGCGCTGGCGCACTGGCTGCAGGCCGTCGGGCGTGCCGAGCCGCTGGTCGTGTTCCTCGACGACGCGAACTTCGCGGACGAAGGCTCGATCGCGGTGTTGCGCCACGTCGCGGACGTCCTGCGCACGACGCGCATGCTGCTCGTGCTCGGCGTGCGCACGCACGACACGGAACCGCCGCCGGAACTGGCGCGCCTGAAGCAGTCGCTCGCCGACCACGGGGCCCTGCAGGAGCTCGCGCTCGAGGCGCTCGACGAGCCCGCGATCGCCGAGCTCACCAACGCGCTGTTCCACCACTCGCAGCCGCGGCGGCGCATCGCGCAGGTGCTGTTCGACCGCAGCCGCGGCAATCCCGGTCTCGTCGCCGAGACCATCCGCAGCCTCGTCGAACGCGGCGACGCGCGCCCCTACGGGCCGGTCGACCGCAAGCTCGTGCTCGAGATCGCTCCGGAACGCCTGCCGCTGCCGGAATCGGTGCACACGCTGATCGCCGAGCGCCTCGCCAAGGCGAGCGAAGAGGATCGCAAGTGGCTCGAGCGCCTCTCGGTCGTCGGCGGACGCATCGAGAGCGCGTTCCTCGCGCGCACGTTCCACGACTCCGGCCCGGGCGAGATCGACTCTGCGCTGCTGCGCCTCGCGCATTCGGGCTGGCTCGTCTCCACAGGCGACCGCTATCGCTTCGCGCGCCCTGCGCTGCGCGAGGCCGTGTACCGGGCGCTCGGACCCGCGCGGCGCCGCGAGCTGCACTCGCTCGCCGCCGATGCGCTGCTCGCGCCGGAAACCGAGGGCGAGGACACGAGCGCGCGCAAGCTGCCGATCGGCGACGCCTTCCAGCGCGCCTTCCACCTGCGCGCCGCCGAGCGCCACCTCGACCTGCTGCGCCTGCTGCGGCCGCTGCTGCACGCCCTGCTGCGCCGCGGACAGCCGCAACGCGTGTACGTGCTCTCGCGCTGGGGCATCGACGCGCTCGCGAAGGTCACAACGTCGCGCGCGCGCGACCGCTGGCGCATCGAATTCCTCGAGGCCGCCGCCGACGCCGCCGATCGCCTCGGCTACCGCACCGAGCAGCGCAACTGGCTCGACCAGCTCTCCGACCTGCAGTTCGACGCCGAGCGCGACCCCGATGCACTCGCCCGCGTGTACATCCTGCACGGCCGCTACGCCGCCAGCACCGGCCAGTACGGGCTCGCACGCGGCATGTTGCGCAACGCGGTCAAGCTCGCGGATGCTGCCAGCAGCGACGAGATCGCGAGCGAGGCCCTGCGGCGTCTCGGTGCGGTGCAGGCGCACGTCGGCGAGCTCGAGGAGGCGCGCGAGCTGCTGGAGCAGGCGCACGAACGCGCCGTGCACGAGCCGCAGCGTGCGCTCGCGCTGATCCAGCTCTCGATCGTCGAGCTGCTCGACAACCGCGTCGAGGAAGCGCTGCGCCACGTCGATATCGCGCTGCGCCTGCAGCGCCGCGCGCGCAAGTGGAACCTGCCGGGCATCACCGCGGCGGCGCACATGCTGCGCGGACGCATCTACCGCGTTTGCGGCCGACCGGCGCGCGCGCTCGGCTCGATGAAGCGCGCCGTCACGCTCGCGCGGCAGTCGGGCGAGCGCCGCCTCGAGATGGAGGCGACCGCGCGGCTGGGTGGGCTCCTGCTCGACATGAACGAGCCCGAGGAAGCCGAGACGCGCCTGCGCGAGGCGCTCCTGATCGCGAGCGAGATCGAGGACCGGCGCGGGCAGACGCTCGCGCTCGTGTGGCTCGGCACGCTGCTGTGGGAGCAGGCCGATCCCGAGGCGGCGGGCACGCTCGACCGCGCGCAGCGCATGGCGAACGAGATGGGCCTGCAGCGCGCGGAGTCGCTGGCGCTCGCGATCCGCTCGCGCATCGAGCGCGAGAAGGGCCAGCTCGAGCGCGCGCTCGAGCTCTCGGGCCTCGCCGACGAGATCCTCGCGCGCCAAGGCGCCGAACTGCCCGACCGCATCGTCGTCGTCGGCACGCGCGTGCTGGTGCTGCGCAGTGCAGGACACGACGACGAAGCGAACGAGCTGCTCGAGGCGCTCGAGAGCCGCATGAAACGCGAGAACGACCGCATCAAGGACGTCGAGCTGCGCAAGGTGCACCGCAGCGCGACGACGCGCCTGCTCGGGGCCGTGCTCTCGCCCGAAGGCGTGATCTACCCGCGCGTCGGGCTCGAGGCACCGGCGCCTTCCGAGGCCGAGACCGAAGGCGAGTGAGCCGCGGCGCGCGCCGGCCGCAGCACGTGCAGCGCCGTCGCGACGACCCACAGGCCCGAGGTCGCGACGTGCACGGCGACCCAGCCTGCGCGCCAAGCCTCATCGGCGCTCACCTGCAGCGCGTACCCCGAGAGCGCCATCGGCACGAACAGCGCGAGCAGCCCGAGCCCGCTCCAGCGTCGCGCCTTCGCGCCCGAACGCGCGCGCGCCCAGGCGTGGCGTTGCCACACGAGGCCGAGCGCGAACACGAGCAACGGCGCCAGGACGACGTGCGCGTGCTGGAACGTCGGCTGCAGCGGATGGTTGACGAGCGCGTACGGATCCTCGGGCTCGACCAGCCAGAGCGTGACCGCCCAGGCGATCCCCGTCAGCGCCACGAGCGCGTTCGCGCCGTGGAAGAACCACGCTTCCGTGCGGGTCATCGGCCACTTCCTTCGGGTTTCGGCGCGGGAGTCGGTGCAGGCGTCGGCGCTGGTGTCGGTGTCGGCGCCGGAGCGGGCGCAGGTTCCGGCTTCGGCTCGGGCTGCGGCTCCGGAACGGGCTCGGGTTGCAGCGCCGCGTGCACGGCGAGCACGCGCCGCACGCAGTCGGTCGTCGCCCGCGCGGTCAGCGTCGCGCCCGCGATGCCGCGGATCGCGCGCTTGAGCTCGAGCTCATCATCGAGCTTCTTGCCCTTGAACTGCCCGTACCACTCCGCCTTCGGCACGTACTCGGTCGGCTCGCCGAACGCGAGCAGCTCGACGCGCGCCACCTTGCCCTCGGGATCGACGACGACGAGCATCGTCTCGCGCAGCGCGCGCACGCGGTGCACGTCGATGTACGCGGTGCCGAGCACCTTGCCGTCCTTCGTCGCGACGTAGGGCCGCGCGATCTTGAGCTCGACCTCCGCGCCCGCGAGCTTCGTCGCGCGCTCGCGCTGGGCGTCGGTCAGGTAGACCGTGTCCTTGGCGATCTGCGCGCCGGGGAACGCGAGTTCCAGCGCCTCGTCCACCGTCAGGTAGACCTTCTCTGGAGTTGCGGCGAGCGCCGGCTCGTCGTGCTCGCGCGGCGCGACCGTCGGGGCGACGTTCGCGCTCGCGAGCAGCGGCAGGAGCAGCGCCAGCCGCACGCTAGAAGACGAAGCCCATGCCCAGCGTGAGGCGATCGATCGCATTGTTGGCACCGTTGTCGAAGTCGGAGTAGTCGAGCTTGAACACGATCGCGTCCGTCGGGCGGTAGGCGACCCCGAACGTGAGCACGTCGACATCGTTGGCGGGATTCGAGCTGAAACCCGAGGGAACCGAGGCCTGCGTGTCGTAGGTCTCGAGGCGCACGAACGGCTCGAGCGAACGCTTCGTGCCGACGTCGAGCGCCGCGAGCAGGTCGCAGGCCACCTCGACGTAACCGCCGACCTGGCGCTCGCCCACCGAGGCGTTGCCGGTGAAGCCCTTGAAGGCGTTGAGCGCGGCGACGTCGTCGAGCTCGGACTGCACGTACAGCGCGCGCGCCGAGAACGAGCGCCAGCGCGCTTCGGCGTGCGTCTCCCAGATCAGCGTGCTGACGTCGGCACCGACGCGGCCCTGGCCGGAATCGCCCCAGTACACGGAGCCCGAGAGGTCGAGCCACTCGAGCGCGTGCCAGTCCGCGCGACCGACGAGCGCGAAGTCCTCGGCCACCGCCTTGGCGGCGTTCTGGCGCCCGTCGCGCAGTCCGCCCGCCTTGAAGTCGAAGGCGTCGAGGCCGGTGATCGCGTAGGCGCGCCAGTCGACCGACCCCGCCGTGCCCCAGAAGCCCGCGCCGAGTTCGCGCCAAGTCGCCGGCAGCAAGTTGCGCTCGACGTACGGCCGATTCGTGCTGACGAAGGTCGTCGGCTCGTGCCGCTCGTTGATGAAGCCCATCGGCACGAGCAGCACGCCCGTGCGCAGGCTGACGGCGTCGGAGAGGCGCCCATCGAGGTAGGCGAACTCGACCGCGACCTCGCCGTTCTTGGACTCGCCCGCCTGTCCGTGCTCGAACTCGAGTTCCGAGTTGAACAGCCAGTTCTCGTCGAACTTGTAGCCGACGTAGAGCACCGTGCGCAGCGCGTCGGCCTCGTCCGCCGCCGACTGGTTCTCGGTGAAGAGCGCCTCGCCGTAGCCGCCGATCGAGACGCCGCCCGGCGACTGGTAGATCTTGCTCGCGGCCGGGCCCATGCCGGAAATGCCCTGCCCGAGCGGCTGGATCACGTTGCCCAGTTCCTGCTTCTCGAGCTCGTCGGCGACGAGACCCAGCTTGCGCGCCAGCTCGCCGTTCTCGCGCTCGAGCTTCGTGAGCCGTTCCTCGAGCGACTGCGGAGCGCCCTGCGCCGCGCTGGATTCCTGCTGGGCAAACGCCGGCGCGCAGCTGAGCGCGCAGGCCGTGGCGGTGAAGAGATGTTGCATGACCGGTTCCTTCCTCAGGGTTTCGTGGGGCGCTGCTCGCGCTGCGGCCCCGTTCGTTGCACTGCTTGTCCCTCGAGCTGGAGGCGCACGTCCGGCGCGAGCACGCGCAGCCGGCCGGCGAGCCCCGCCGTCGCGCGCGCCACGAGCACGTCGCCCTCGACGCCCAGCACGACCAGCTCGACGCGCCCCGTCTCGCCGCCGCTCTCCGCGGCCCACTTCAGCGCGGCGTCGGGCCCCAGCACGAAGGCCGCCGTCGAGAACGCGTCCGCGCTCGCCGCGCTCGCGCTCCACACCGCGACCGAGCCGTGGTCGGGCGCCGGACGGCCCGTGCGCGGGTCGAGCAGGTGCCCGACGCGCACGCCGTCGACCACGCGGCCCCGCTCGCTGTTGCCGCTCGTCGCGACCGAACCCGACTCGAGCCGCCACGCGAGCACCGGACGGTTGCGATCGCGCGGGTCGGCGAGCTCGAGCTCGAGCGTGCGCCCCAGCGTCGCCACCTGCCCACCGAGGTCGAGCGAGCCGCGGGCACCGGCCTGCGCCAGCGCCGCGAGCCCCGCGTCGAGCCCACAGCCCTTGCCGAAGCCACCCTCCTCGATCCGGGCGCCTTCGACGAGCCGCGTGGCGCGCCGACCCTCGATGCGGAACGTGCGCTCGAGCCCCGTCGCCTGCCGCGCCCGGACGAGCTCCGACTCGTCGGGCACGCGTCCCGCTCCACGCAGGTCCCACGCGGCGACCAGCGCGCCGACCGACGGGTCGAAGGCCCCGGCGCTCGCCCGCTGCCACGCGACGCAGCCCGCGAGGTCGGCCGCCAGCTCGCCCGAGAGCTCGAAGGGCGTCCCCACCGGCGTCGCATTGAGCCGCGCCAGCTCGCTCGTCGTCCCCCAGGTCGACAGGCGCGCCTCGACGGCCTCCACGGCCCGCAACGCGGCCTCGCTGGCCAGCAGGGCGTCCTTCCGAGACGGCCCTTCGACCACGAGCCGCAGGCTCGTCCCCATGCAACCCGCCAGGCGCTCGACCGTGGGCACCGGCGCCTGCCGGGCCTGCACCACGGAGCCCAGCGCGAGCCCGGCCGCCACCATGCAATTGAGACGCAGTCTCATTACGGAAGCAGGGTACGCCGGGGGAAATGCCGCATCAAGTGCGAACTGTGGCGAAGCTGGAGCGGGCCAAGGGCGCACGCACAGGCCCGCACTCCGAGCGCCCGCTCCCGGCCCGGCGCCCGGCTCGCGAGGTCCTTCGGGCGCCGCTCAGGCCCGCTCGGCCTGCCAGCCCAGGCGGTGCCAGCGCAGCGAGCCCGCGTAGGCCTTCACCACGGCGCTCGCGAGCTCGCGACGGGTCGCGCGGCGGGGCTCGTAGGCAGCGAGGAACCGCAGCAGGTCCGCGCGCGAGTACTCGAACTGGCCGGAGGCGCGCCGCCGCTCGGCGTAGCGCAACAGGCGCGCCAAGTTCGAGTCGCGCTCGCGCGCCTCGAGCGGCACGAGCCAGCGCGAGCGATCGAGGTCGAGCACCCACGGTGCGCCCCACTCGCCGTCGGGCTCGCGCCGGAACAGCAGGTTCTTGGGGTGCAGGTCCGCGTGCAGGAAACCGAGCTCGTGCAGGCGCCGCACGAGCGTTCCCGCGAGCGTGAAGAGCCTTGCGCGTTCGCGCGCCGGCAAGGCGCCACGTTCGAGCAGCGCTCCCCCATCGCGCGCCCCGTCGACGCGGCGCGTGAGCAACGCGAGTTCCCAGCCCCACCCGCTGGCGCGCCGGGCACGTGCGGCGACGACCTCGGGCGTGCGCACGCCCGCCTGCGCGAGCTTCAGCGAGTCCCGCAGCTCGCGCAACGGCCGTTGCGGATCGGAGAAACGTGCGCCCGTGAGCCAGCGCAGCAGGCCGCCGTGCGTGAAGCGACGCAGCACCAACTCACCGCGCGACGAACGCAGCACGGGCATGGACTTGCGGCCCGCGAGGCCCGCGGAAGTCGCGGCGCCGTCGGAGTCGAGCGTGAAGCCGACCTGTGCGAGCTCGGCGGCCGCGTCGGTGCGCGACACGAGCCAGCCGTGCGCTTCCTCGCGAAGCTCGAAGCCCTCCGGCAGCGGCTCGGCGATGCCTCGCATGCTGGCGCGGAGTCCTCTCGACGCAGGCTAGATGCCGGCGCCGAAGCCCGAGTCGTCTTCCACCGGAGCGGGCGGCGCAACCGGAGCAGGACGGGGCGCGGGAGCGGGAGCCGGCTTCGGCTTGGGAGCCGAGGCCTTGGCCTCTTCCTCGAAGATGCCGAGCCCGAAGCCCGAGGTGTCCCCACCGTGCTGGGTGCGGACGACCATCGGCGGGGTCTCGCGCGGCGCCGGCGGGCGCGGGGCGTCGAAGCCGGCCGGAGCCCGGCGGTCGTCGCGCTGCGGGCGATCCTCGCGGAAGCCACGGTCGTCGCGACGGCCACGTTCCTCGCGGAAGGGACGTTCTTCGCGCGGACCACGCTCGTCGCGGAACGGGCGCTCTTCGCGCGGCGCGCGTTCGTCGCGGAACGGACGCTCCTCGCGCGGCCGTTCGTCGCGGATACCACGCTCGTCGCGCACCGGGCGATCATCGCGCACGGGGCGATCGTCGCGGGCCACCGGACGTTCTTCGCGCGGGGCACGCTCGTCGCGGAACGGACGGTCCTCGCGCGGACCGCGTTCGTCGCGGCGCGGGCGATCGTCACGCGGGCCGCGGTCATCGCGGCGCGGGCCGTCGTCTCGCGGACCACGCTCGTCGCGGCGCGGGCCGTCGTCGCGCGGGCCACGCTCGTCGCGGAAGCCACGCTCCTCGCGCACCGGGCGTTCGTCGCGGGTCACCGGTCGTTCGTCGCGCGGCGCACGTTCCTCGCGGAACGGACGCTCTTCGCGCGGGCCACGCTCGTCGCGGCGCGGGGCATCATCGCGCGGGCCACGGTCGTCGCGGCGCGGGGCGTCGTCACGCGGACCGCGCTCGTCGCGGAAACCACGCTCTTCGCGCTGCGGGCGAGCCTCGCGCGGCGCGTCCTCGAAACGCGGACGGTCGTCGCGACGGCGGGTGTCGCCGGGCGGCAGGCGGTTGGGCTCGTCACGGCGCTCGCGACGCTCAGGGCGTTCGGAACGCTCCTCGCGGCGGCGCG
>JAPLOE010000251.1:7083-16332 GCA_026692705.1 Planctomycetota bacterium | reverse complement strand
GGGATCTCGAGGTCGAGCCCGGCGACGGCGATGCGGCCGCCGAAGGACTTCTCGACGCCGCGGATGGAGATGGCGGAGCCGCTCACGGTTGCGAATTCTCTGCGCGCGAAGGCATGGGGCAAAAAGCTTGGAAAATCCGCGCGCGCTTTCCAAGGCCCCGGCAAGGCTGGAACTGGAAGGCGGAGCCTGCGATCTTCGCGGGCCGTGAAGAAGGTCCTCGCCCTCACGCTCGTGCTCGGCGCCCTCGTTCTCGCGGGCGCGTGGCTCGACCTGTTGCCCGGGGGCTGGACGTTGCGTCGGCTGGCGGGCCGGGACGAGGCGGCCGAGCGCTACCTCGCGCGCCGCAACGAGCGTCTCGCGACGTTCGCGGGCGAGCGCGCGGCCCCGGGTGCGGTCGTGTTCCTCGGTTCGTCGACGATCGAGCGCTTCCCGCTCGTCGAACGTTTCCCCGGCGCTCCGGCGCTCAACCGCGGCATCGGCGACGAGCTGCTCGAGGAGCTCGACGAACGCCTCGAGGCGAGCGTGCCCGCGGATGCGGCGGCAGTCGTGCTGTACGCGGGCTCGGTCGAGTTCCGCGAGCGCCCGCCGGGCAACGCGGCGGCGATCGTGCGGGAGCTGGGCGCGTTCGTCGCGCGGCTGCGCGAGCTGCGGCCGCAGGCCACGGTGCTCGTGCTCGGAATCCTGCCGGAACGTGCGATGCCGCCGGAGCGCGTCACCGAACTGCGTGAGCTCAACCGCCAGCTCGCCGCGCGCGCCCGCGAGCTCGGCGCGAGCTTCCTCACGACCGACTTTGCGCCCCTCGCGCTGCCCGACGGCTCTCTTGCGGAACTTTTTTCCTCCGACCGCCTGCACCTGAATGCCGACGGGTACACCGAGCTCGCGCGCGCGATCGGCACCCCGCCGTCGCCGCTCGCGGGCCTCCTCGCGTCCCCCTCGTCCTCTCCCGCCGCAACGCCCCAGGCGCCCAACCCGATGCCGTCCACGAACGAGTCGTCCCGGGCTGGAGGCCTGCGGTGATCCGCAGCATCGGCTCGAACTGGGCGCTCAACGCGCTGCAGATCGGCGTGCTCATGCTGCTGACGCCGTTCGTGCTGCGCACGGTCGGTGAGGAGCAGAACGGCACGTGGATCACGATCGTGTCGATGACGGGCATCCTGCGCCTGCTCGTGCTCGGCGTCCCGATGGCTTCGGTCAAGTCGATCGCCGAGGCGCGCGGCCGCGGCGACCTCGCGGGCGTCAACCGCGCCGTGTCGACCTGCCTCGCGATCACGCTCTCGATGGGTGTCGTCGCGCTCGCGATCGGCTGGCTGCAGCGCGGTGCGTTCGAGTCGGGTTACCTCGCGGGCGCGCTGGGCGAAGGGCTCACCGACGTGCAGCGCGACGCCGCGCGCTTCGCCTTCCTGCTCTCGGCCGTGCAGGTCGCGGCGGCCTTCGCGACGCGGCTCCCCTACGGCATCCTCGAGGCGCACGACGATTTCCCCGTGCGCAACGTGCTGATGGCGGGTGAGCTGCTGCTGCGTTTCGGACTGATCGCGTTCTTCCTGCCGCGTGCGCCGACGCTCGACACGCTGGCGTGGATCCTCGTCGCGACGATGCTCGCGGAGTTCGTCGGCTCGTGGCTGGCGGTCACGTTGCGCCACCGCGGCGTGCGCCTGTCGCTGGCGAGCTTCGACCGTTCGATGGTGAAGGGCGTGCTGTCCTTCAGCGTGTTCGCGATGCTGCTCAACGTCGGCACGCTGCTCGCCTTCCGCTGCGATGCGCTCGTCATCGGCTACTTCATCGACGCCGAGGCGACGACGCAGTTCGACATGGGCAACAAGTTCTTCGAGCCGCTGCTCGGCTTCGTGATCGGCATCGGTGCCGTCGTGATGCCGCTGGCGACGCGCCTCAAGGCAGCCGGCCGCACGACGGAGCTCGCGCCGGTGCTGCTCAAGTGGTCGAAGCTCTCGTTCACGTTCGTGCTGTTCGTTGGGCTTTACCTCCTGATCCTCGGGCCGCAGTTCCTCGGCGTCTGGGTCGGGCCCGAATTCCGCGGGCCCGCCGGACAGGTCCTGCAGGTGCTGATGCTCTCGTTCCTCGCATTCATGCCGGTGCGCGGCGTCGCGCTGCCGGTCCTGATGGGCCTGGGGCAACCGGTGCGGCCCGCTGTCGCGCTCGTGGTGATGGGCGTCGTCAACGTGATCGTGTCGGTCGCGCTCGTGAAGCCGCTCGGGCTGCTGGGCGTCGCGCTCGGCACCGCGGTTCCCAACGTGGCGTTCTCGCTGTTCGTCGCGAGCCTCGCGTGCCGGGAACTCGGGCTGGGCGCCTTCGCCTTCGCGCGGTACGTGCTGCTGCGTCCGCTCGTCGCGGCCCTGCCGGCGGCGCTCGCGCTCGTGGCCTATGCGCGCTTCGTCGAGGTCGACACGTGGGGCGAGCTCGTCGCGGGCGGAGCGCTGCTCGCGGCCTGCTACGGAGCGGGAGTGCTGCTCTTCGGCCTGCGCAACGACACGCTGATCCAGCTTCCGGGGCCGCTCGCGCGCCTCACGAGGTCGGCATGAACGCTCTCCAGACAGTTCATGATGGCGTGGGTATCGCTGCGGCGGGAAGCGTCATGGTGCTGGCCGCCACCTTCGGCCTCGCCGCGATCGCCGCGACGTTCGTGATCCTCGAGCTCGCGGCGCGCGCCTGGTGGCGCTCGCGCAAGGACTACTACGTGTGGCGGCCCTTCGAGCGCACGCACATGCAGCTCGACCGCAACGCGCTGCCGACGCTCGAGCCGCTCGTGCGTTTCGAGATCAACGCCGCGGGCGAGCGCGGCCCCGAGCTGCCCGCCGATCGCACGGGCCTGTACCGCGTGCTCGTCGCCGGCGGCAGCGCGGCCGAGGGCTACATGCTCGACCAGCCGAGCTCGTGGCCGGGCGTGCTCGAGTCGCGCCTGCGCGAGCCCGCCGCGCTCCAGCGGCTCGATGCGCGGCGCGTGCACGTCGGCAACATCGCGCGCTCGCTCGTGCCCTGCGAGACGATCGTCACGATGCTCGAGCGCTCGCTGCCGCGTTACGAGAAGCTCGACCTCGTGCTCCTGATGGTCGGCGCCTCGGACGCCGTCACGTGGCTCGAGCAGCGTTGCCCCGTGCCGCTGCCGCCCGCGCGTTTTGGGCTCGACTACATGTTCGACGAGCACTGCGAGCGCCGCTTCGGCTGGTCGCCGGGCTCGCTCGCGTTGCGCACGCTCGCCTCGCGGCTCACGCGCCGCTCGCGAGCTCCGCGCATCCGCGAGCGCACCGGCGCCAAGCTGGTCGAGCTGCGCGAGCGCCGCCGCAATGCCGTGCGCTGGATCGAGACCACTCCGGATCCCGCGCCGATGCTGGAGCGCTTCGAGGAGAATCTCGCGCGCATGGTCGAGCTCGCGCGCGCGCGCGGCGCACGCGTCGTGATCGTGCGCCAGCCGTGGTTCGACAAGGAGCTGAGCGACGCCGAGGAAGCCGTGATGTGGAACTTCTGCGTCGGGCGGCCCTATGTCGAGAAGACCACCGACTACTACCCGCACCCGCTGGTGCGGCGGCTCCTGACGCTGCTGGACGAGCGCGCGCAGCGCACGGCGCAACGGCTGGGCGTCGAGGAGTTCGACCTGCGCGGAATCGTCGAGCCGAACCTCGAGAATTACTACGACTACCTGCACTTCACGCCGACGGGCGCGCGCAAGGTGGCCGACGCGGTCGCGAGCGTGGTGCTCGGGCGTCCGCGCTAGCAGTCCGTTGAAGAAGTGCTGCGAGCTGGATTCCGACCCGGAAGGGTCAGGGCAAGGAGGCCGACCGGTGGCGAATCCAAGTGGATTCGTTGAGGATCGGCCGACGCAGCCATGGCCCTTCCGGGCGCGGAATCCTGCCGCATGACTTCTTCAACGGGCTGCTAGTCGATCCGCTCGAGCTCGAGCTGGAGCACGGACCAGCCGTCGAGCTCGAAGTGCTCGACCTCGAAGCGCACCTCGCGCGCGGCGTCGAGCGCGAGCTCCGCGACGTCGACCTTCGGGCCGTGGTGGCTCCAGTCCTCGATCAGGACCTTGCCGTCGGCCTTCACGCGCACGCCGTCGTCCGACGTCACGCTGACGCGCCAGCGGCCCGCGGGCAGCGCGAGCGCCGTGCTCGCCAGCGTGCCGAAGCGCTCGCGACCGAGCGCGCCACCCGCGATTTCCTGCGGAATTCCCGGCAATTCCGACGGGCCGCCCGCGCCGAACGGGAAGTGCAGCGCCGTCGTCTCGAACGACGGGCCCTTGGCGACTTCCTCGCGCCAGCGCGCCTCGTTCTCGCGCGGATCGGTCTGCCAGCGGCCAAACGTGACGTTCCAGCGCGTGCCGAGCAGCGTTCCGCTGCCTTCGAGAGTGCGCAAGGGCAGCCGCACCTTGAGCGTGTAGCCGGTGACCTTTCCCGGCGTGCGCGGCTCGAGCAGGATCAGCGCCGGATCGACGCTCGCGTCCATCTTCAGCCGCACTTCCGGCCCCGCGTCGATCGCGATCGGCGCCTCGTTGCCGTAGAAGCGCCACACGTGCGCGCCGCCCTTGTCCTCGCTGCGCACGAGCAACGGCGATTGCCAGTCGTACGGCCCCCACTCGGTCATCACGATCGTCTCGCGGCCCGCGAGGTGGTCGCGCATCCCGACCGCCTGTCGTTGGCCCGGCAACGCGATCAGCGCCGTCTCGTCGAGCTTCGTCAGCGCCGGCGCGTCGGTCACGCTCTCGGCGATCGCCGCGTCCGCCGGCAACTTCCAGCGCGCGCGCTCGAAGCCTTTCTGCGCCGCGTCGAACGCGATGCGCTCCGACGGCCCACGCAGCTCGAACTGCACCTTGTCCGCGTCGAACTGGTTCAGGCGGATCCAGTGGCTCGAGTTCGAGGTCGGGTTGAGCTTCGCCCACGGCCGTTCGAGCAGGTCCTTGTCCTCGTCCCACCACAGCTCGATCGCGCGCTCATTGCGCGCGAAACTGTTGCCGGCGATCGACCAGCCCGAACCGTGCTCGACCGCGATGCCGGCGAGCGTGTTGTCCGCGATCTCGTTGCCGCGCACCTGCGTGCGGCTCGAGTAGCCGCCCCACACGCCGTAGTTCGAGCCGACCAGCCGGTTGCGCGCGAAGATGTTGTCGAACGAGAAGGTCAGCTCGATGCCGATCGCCGCCGCGTACGAGAAGTCGTTGCCGTAGAGCACGTTGCGGTTGCAGCCCGTGCCCGCCGCGACGCCGTCGCGCTCGAGCGCTTCCTTGCCGGCGAAACCGAAGAAACCGTCGCCGGAGTGCGTCGCGGAGTTGAACGCGAACACGTTGTCGTTGCACTGCTCGAAGAACAGGATCCCGGCCGAGTCCTGGCCGCGCGAGTACACGCCGTGGCTGTAACCGCGGATGCAGAAGTCGAAGCTGTTGCGGCTGACCTTGTTGCGCGAGCTGCGGAACATGGCGAGGCCCCAGCCCGACAGGAAGCTCATGTCGTTGTCGTGGACGAACGACTCGTCGACGCGCCGCAGGCAGATGCCGTTCTGCGTGTGTCGCGCGCGGTTGCCGCGCAGCGTGACGCCCTTCGACTCCTCGATGTAGATGCCTGCTCCGTAGCGCTCGAGCCACTGGTTGGCGTCGTTCTCGTGCGGCCAGAGCCAGTCGGCGCCGTCCTCGGCACGCGGCGTCGACTTGAGGCGCGTCGCGAAGTTGTCGGAGACGTCGGCGCCGTCGAGCACCAGCCCGTCGGCACCCTTCGCGTGAATTCCGCAGCGAAATCCGGCCAGATTCGGCCCGCGCAGCGTCACGTTCTTGCCGGTGACGACGATCCCGGTGCCCTTGGCCTGATCCGGCGGCGTGCCCTCCGGCGTCCCGCGGATCGTGCGGTTGATGAACGCGACCGTCAGGCCATCGCCGACGATCTGGATCAGCCCGTCGCCGTTGCGATCCTCGATGGCCGCACCGGAGGTCTCGAGCACGCAGCTCTGCGTGATCACGAGGTCGTCGCGGTCGACCACGATGCGCGGCAGGTCCGTGAGCGACTGCGGCAGGGCGAGCAGGAGCGCGATCATCCGACGTTTTCCTTGGGGCTCGCGAGCCCGATCTCGGCCGCGTGGGGCCGCAGCGACAGAATCACGAACTCGATGTGCGTTGCGAGCTCGACGCCGAGCAGCTCCGCTCCGCGCGTGACCTCGTCGCGCTCGACCTTGGCGGCAAAACCCTTGTCTTTCAGGCGCTTGATCACGCTCTTGGGCTCGAGCGTCGCGAGCCCATCGGGCCGCACGCGCGCGCAGGCGCCGACGAAGCCGGTGAGCTCGTCGCACGCGAGCAGCGCGCAATCCAGCCGCGACACATACTCCACGCCCCACTTCGTGTAGTGGGCGCTGATCGCGTGCGCGAGCTCCCTTTCGCCGCGCTCGCCGAGCCACGCGACGATGCGCTTGGGGTGTTCCTCCGGCCAGGCCTCGTAGTCGGCATCGTGCAGGAGCCCGGCGAGCCCCCACTGCTCGACGTCCGCGCCTTCGCCGCCATAACGCCGCGCCGCCGCGCGCATCACGACCTCGACCGCACGCGCGTGCTTGCGCAGCGCGTCGCTCGCGGTCCACTCGCACAGCTGCTTCCAGCCTTCCTCGCGCGTCAGCATCAGCGCCCCGCTTCCCGGAAGGTCAGCACCTCGAACCAGCCCGAGCGCGGCTGGCCCGCGAGCTTGAAGGCCGCGACGAGCTCTTCGCCCGTTTCGCCGCCGAAATCCGCGCATTCCAGCGCCACGAGGTCGGTGGTCGCCGGGTCGGCGAGCTCGAGCGTGCGGTCGGGCTCGCGCCCGCCGGTGAGCAGCGTGTTGCGGCGCTGCGCGAGGCCGCCCATCGTCGCGAGCAGGCGGTCGATGTCCCACACCGCGTCGCGTTCGTCGAACAGCAGCGCGCGGATCTTGCGCTCGCCGGTGCGCGCCGCGGAGTCCGACTCGCTGCGGCCGATCCAGGCCTCGATGCGCTTCTCGTCGGAGCTCTGCAGCAGCACGTCCTCGACCCCATCGCCGTCGATGTCGCCGCGTGCGCTCGGCCGCACCTGCTTCTCGAGGTCGGTGAAGCGGTCGAGCAGCTTCTCGGGATTCTTGGCGAGCCCGATGATGCCCGGCAGGCGCATCGAGAGCTCGTTCGACAGGCTCGGGCTCGACTCGAAACGCCCCTCGCCGATGTTCGAGTAGGCCAGCACACGCACGCGGATGTCCCACTCGCTGAACAGCCCGCGCAGGATCGTCGCGAGCGTCGGGATCTGCACCTTGACGAGCAGCAGGTCGGGTCGCGCGTCGCTGTCGAGCGGGTGCACGAACAGCACGGTGATGTCCTCGGCGGTCTTGAGGATCGCGGAGGGCTGCGTGAACTGCGGACCGGCCTTGGACCCGCGGAAAACCCACACTTTCCGGCGGTGGCCGATCACGTAGTCGGGGATCGTGTCGCCGTCGATGTCGCGGCTCGACCACGAGGCCTTGTCGCCCGAGGAGAGCGTGCCGCCGAGCTGGAAGCCGGTCGCCTCGGTCGTGTCGCGGAAGATCGCGAGGTCGACGGACACATCGGGCTCGACGGGGAACGAGCCGTCCTCGCGCTGCAGGTGGAAGGCGCGGCGCTGGCCCTGCTCGACGAGCAGGTCCGGCCGACCGTCGCCGTTGACGTCGCGCGTCGCGAGCCCGGGCACGGTGAACGAGCTCTCGAGCGAGTCCGACAGGTACTCCGCATCGTGCGTGCCCCAGCGGCCGATCTCGACCGACACCGTCGCCGCCTTGCGGAACGTGGGCACGTTCGCCTCGGGAGCGAGGCTCGCGAGCCACAACTCGACACCGGAGAGCGTCGGCACGACGAGGTCATCGAGCCCGTCATTGTTGACGTCCTGCGCGATGCCGGAGAACGTCGGCGCGCCGACCCGCAGCGCAAAGCGCGCGCGGCTCACCCACACTTGCGGTTGCGCGGAGACGACACCACCCGCTTGCACGGGATAAGCGAGCGCACCGGCCGGCGACAGCGCGAGCAGGTAGCCCGTGCCCGCGGCCTTGGTGAAGGCGAGCAACGTGCGTTCCGGCGTCGGGAGCGTGAGTTCGCCCTGCGCGGCCTCGGGAGCGTACGGCGCGAACGTGCGCACGCGCCCGTCGCGGCCGATCGCGAGGATCTCCGCGCGCCCGTCGGAATCGGCGTCGGCCACGCGGTGGCCCGCGAGCTCGAAGCCCGGATCGATGCGCACGCGCGCGGGCGTGCCCTGGGCGCCGAGCGCCGCGAGCGCGAGGAACAGGGTCGCGCTCATTTGAACCTCACGAACAGCACTTGGTTGGGTTCGGTCACGAGCAGCGCGGGCCGCGCGAGCCCGGGGCGCGCGGGCACGAGCTCGATGGCCGCGTCCTCGTGCACCGCGGTCTCCCACAGCGGCTTCTCGAACACGCTCCACGTCTGCTTGTCGCCCGTTCCCTGCGCGCGCACGAACAGCACGCGCAGCTTCTCGGGCTCGTCGCGCATCAGGAGTTCGCTCAAGCCATCGCCGGTGAGATCGCCGCAGAATTCCGCCGTGAGCTGGAAGCGCTCGATCGGAATCGAGCGCCGCAGCGAGATCTCCGGCTGGCGCGCGAGCACGCCCTTGCGGTTGCGGTAGACGAGCAGGTCCGCCTCGATCGACTGCGTCGACACGCTGCGCAGCTGGTCGATCAGGTCCGGCCGCACCGCGCGCAGCACGAGCTCGGGGAATCCGTCGCCGTCGAGGTCGACGAACCGCGGGCCCGAGATGAAGCCCGCGAACACGAGCAGGTTCGTCGGCGTGCCTTCGGGACCGAACGGCAGCGGCGGCGTCTTCACCGCGGCCTGCGCGAAGAACAACGCCTGCGTGCGGATGTCCTCGGAACGCTTGTCGCCCGCGAAGATCACGCAGTCGGCGCGTTTGTCGCGGTCGAGGTCGACCACGTGCGAGCTGTAGGACGTGTCGAGCCGTCGCCCCGCGTCGATCTCGAACGGCAGGGGCCGCGTGACCTCCGGCGCAGGCTGGAATCGGCCGTTTTCCTGCAGGAACACGTGCAGGTGGTGCGAGGTCTGCACGAACAGGTCGAGATCGCCGTCGGCGTCCCAGTCGAGGAAGAACGGCGCGCTCACGCTCTCGGTGGTCTGCACGAGCGGCGCCGGACGCGCTCCGAGCGTCTCGTTCTCTTCTCCGCCGGTGAGCTCGAGCGTGAAGCTCGGCCGGCGCCGGCTGCCGCGCACCGCCGGGCCCTCGCGGCGCGTCGCCGAAAGCCACACTCCGGCGCCATCACTCTCTTCGGG
>JAPLOE010000251.1:0-7078 GCA_026692705.1 Planctomycetota bacterium | reverse complement strand
GGTGCCCCACGGCTGCCCCTCGAGGCGCGGGCGCTGCTGCAGCACGATCGAGTAGCCGCCGGGCTCGGGCAGCACGAGATCGACGAGTCCGTCGCCGTCGAGGTCGCTCACGCCGTCCTGCCACAGGAACGCCCGCGCAGGATCCGACACCTGCCAGAGGAAATCGCATTCCGCGAGGCGTTCCGCCTGCGGCTTGGCCGAGAGCGGCGCGAGCGCGAAGGCCCCGCCCGCGTTGAACAGCACGAGCCCCTCGCCCGCGGCCGGCAGCACATCGCCGGTCGCGATCGCGACGACGTCGGGCGTCAAGTCGATGGCCTTCGCGAGCGTCGCTCCGGCGCCACCGAGCTTCCAGATCTCGACGCGCCGCGCGCCGACCTTCGTGCGCGACGAGCTGACGACGAGCACTTCCGGCTCGCCCTCGCCGTCGATCTCGGCCACCAGCGCGTCGACCGGCTTCCAGTCGGCTTCCAACTGCAGCGTGGTGATGCGCGCGAACTCCGGCTTCTGCTGGAGCGCCGCGAGAAGCAGCAACACGCTCATGAGTCGAGGCTCTCCAGCCGGTCCGCATCCCCGCCCGCGAAGTCGATCAGCCACAGGAGGCGCAGCTTCCACGCCGCCGGAGTGCTCTCGTACTTCACGAGGCCGAGCAGCACCGACACCGTCTTGCGGTCGCGCGCCTTCTCCATGCTGTACAGCAGCGGGATCGAGATCTCCTTGAGCTCCGTGTCGCGGCGCGAGAGCGGTGCCGTCACCGCGATCACCTGCCCGCCGCGCACGACCTCGAGCTCGAGCATGCTCTGCTCCGGCGCCGCGCGGATCGCCTCGAGCAGCACCTGCGGATGCGCGACTTCGACGCCGCCGACGGCGCGCACGAGATCGCCGTAGCGCAGCCCGACGAGACGCCACGGGCTCTCGCGCGTCATCCCGACGATCACCGCGCCTCCGCCGGCGCCCAGCGCCGCGCGCGACGCTTCCGAAGACGTCGCCGTGCGCACGACCAGGCCGACTCGACGTTCCTCGCGCCAGCGTTCGATGCTGATCGCACCGTGCGGCCGCACGCGCCGCGTCGTCGTGATGCGGCGCTCGAGCTCCGCGCCCGCGCGATCGATCACGAGGCGCAGCTCACCCTGCGGCTCGGTCTCTTCCTCGAGCCGGCGCCATTCGCTCGGCCAGTGCAGCGCCGTCGGCACGGGTGCGCTCACCTCGACGATCAGGTCACCGACCTCGATGCCCGCGGCATCGGCCGGCGAATTCTCGATCACTGCGGTGACGAGCACGCCCTCGGGCTCGCCCGCGAGCGCATCGAGCGACGTGCGCGAGTCGCCGACCTCGATGCCGGTGAACGAACCCCGCGCGACGGGTTGTTCCGAGGCCTCGAGGCCGCTCGTGTCGAGCAGCTCCGTCGGTTCCTCCATGGCGACGAGCGGCGGCGGCTCGGTCGGGAGCGAGGACGTGACGCAGGCGGACAGCGCGAACGAAGCCGCGGCGGCGAAAACGATGGATTTCATGGCACGGCGCGACGGACGAGCAGGAGAGCGGAGAGGACGGCGGCGGCACACGCCCACAGGAGCGGAACGGCCACATCCTGCGGCAGGATGCCAGCGAGCAGCTCGCCGTGCTGGAAAACCGAGTTGCTGATGCCCTGCGCGCGGTCCGAGAAGAACTGCAGGTAGCTCGTGTCGCCCAGCGGCGTCGGCAAGTAGGCCGAGAGCAGCGCTCCTTCGCCTCCGAGCCCACGCGCGAGGCCGCGCACGAGATCGAGGCCGAAGGCGAGCCCGACCGCGAGGCCGAGCGCCGAAGCCGCGGCGCGCGCGAGCGAACCGGCGAAGAAGCCCAGCGAGAAGAAGCCCGCGAGCGCGGCGAGCGGGACGAGCGTGGCGCGGCGCAGCTCGGGCCACAGCTCGCTCGCGGGCACGAGCGGGAAGGCCTCGCCGTTGGGCAGGATCTCGACCAGGTCCTTGAAGCCGAAGAACGCGCCCGAAAGGCCGATCGAGACGGCCGCGAGCAACGCGTAGGAGCCGAGCGTGAGCACCAGTCCGGCCACGAGCTTGCCCGCGACGGTCTCGACGCGCGTCTGCGGCCGCAGCAGCACGTTGCGCAGCGTTCCGCGCGCAAGTTCGCCGGCGATTTGCTGGCTCGCGAGGCCCGCGAGCACGATCGCGAGCAACGGCAAGCCCGTGCCGAGCGCCTTGGCCGTCGTGCCGAAGCCCGTGATCGCCGTCGCGCTCGCAAGCTCGCCCGCCGCGACGCGCGCAGCCTCCGACGCGGCGCGACTCTTCTCCATCAGCACGGCGCCAGCCGCCGCGAGCGTCGGCAGCACGAGCAGCACCGGAGTCGTCCAGCGCGAGTGGATGCGTGCGAGCTCGTAGCGCACGACACGCAACACCGGCCGCGGCGCCGCACGGCGTTCGCTCGGCGCACCGACCGTCACGTTCTCCTGCTTCGCCGCTGTCGGCGCGAGGATCGTCTCGCCGCGCGCATAACGCAGGTAGATCTCTTCGAGCGACGGCGGTCGAGCGCCGAAGCGCACCAGCTCGAGTCCGGCGCCGATGACTCGGCGCGCGAGCTCTCCGGGCGCCTGCGCTCCGAGGTCGAGCTCGAGTCCACCGGCCGGCAACGGCTGCGACGGGATGCCGAGCTCGCGCACGAGCTCCGCCGCGCGTCGATCGTCGTTCGTCGCGAGCTCGAAGCGTCCCGGCGCCGCCGCGAGCAGCTCGCGCGTCTCCGCCTCGACCACGAGCTTGCCGCGGTGCATCACGCCGACGCGGTTGCACAGGTCCGCGAGCTCGTGGAGCTGGTGGCTCGACACGAGCACGCTCGTGCCCTCGTCGCGCACGATGCGCCGCAGCATGGCGCGCATCTCGGCGATGCCCTGCGGGTCGAGGCCGTTGGTCGGCTCGTCGAGCAGTACGTACGCGGGCCGTCCGATCAGAGCCTGCGCGATCCCCAGGCGCTGGCGCATGCCCTGCGAGAAGACCTGCACGGGCTTGGGGCCGGTGTGCGCGAGGCCGACGAGCTCGAGCAGGCGCTTCGACTCGGCCTTCGCGTCCGCGCTCGTCAGGCCCTGCAGCCGCGCGAGCAGCACGAGGTTCGCGCTGGCGTCGAGCGTCGGCTGGAAGCCCGGTGTCTCGATCAGGCCGCCCATGCGCGCGCGCGCCTCGCGCGGATGCCGCGCGGCGTCGAAGCCGTCGACGATCACGCGCCCGGAGTCGGGCGCCGACAGCCCGAGCGCGATGCGCATGGCGGTCGTCTTGCCGGCGCCGTTGTGGCCGATGAAGCCATAGCAGTCGCCCGGTCGCACGTGGATCGAGACCGAGTCGAGCGCGAGCTGCTCGCCGAAGCGTCGCGTGACGGAGAGAAGCTGGAGCGCCATGCCTTGAGGGCAGGCTATCCAATCGAGCGCGCGGGGAATTGCAAGCTCGCTCGGCCTCCAACAGCGCATCTTCACGGACGGCTTTCACGCACGCCTTCTCGTTGGCCTGCGCGACTGCCGGGAACCTATACTCCGCGGTCCCTTTCGTCCGCCCCGCACCTTCTCCGACACTTCCCCCGCTTTCGCCTTGAAACTCCGCATCCTGCACGTCGGCCTCGGCCCCCTCGGCCTGCGCATCCAGCGCGATCTCGCCGCCCGCTCGCTCGGACACACGGTCGCCGCCGTCGATCCCGCGCCCGCACTCGCGGGCCAGAGCCTGGCGAGCCTCGTCCCCGGCGCGCCGGATGTGCGCATCGCCGCCAGCCTCGACGAGCTGCCCGACTGGAAGGCCTTCGATGTCGCGCTCGTCACGACGAGCTCCGACCTGCGCCTGTGCGCACCGACGTTCCGCACGTTGCTCTCGCACGGCGTCTCCGCCGTCTCGACCTGCGAGGAGCTGATCTATCCGTGGTTGCGCCACGACGCGCTCGCGCGCGAGCTCGACGCGCTGTGCCACAAGCACAACGCGCGCCTGCTCGGCACCGGCGTCAACCCCGGCTTCGTGATGGACGCGCTGCCGATGTTCGCGAGCGCCGTCTGCAACCGCGTGCGCTCGATCCGCATCGCGCGCATCCAGGACGCGACCACGCGCCGCGTGCCGTTCCAGAAGAAGATCGGCGCCGGTCTCGACCGCGCGGGCTTTCAGAAGGGCATCGACGAAGGCTGGCTGCGCCACGTGGGCCTCGGTGAGTCGCTGCACTTCTGCGCGCGCTACCTCGGCTTCGAGGTCGAGCGCTGGAGCGAGACGATCGAGCCCGTGATCGCGACGCGCGAGCTCGACTGCACGCTCGGCCGCATCGCCGTCGGCCAGTGCGCGGGCGTGCGCCAGACCGCGACCGGCATCGTCGGCGGCAAGCCGTTGCTCGAGTTCGAGTTCCAGGCCGCGATCGGGCAGGCCGATCCGCACGACCGCGTCACGCTCGACAGCGACCCGCCGATCGACCTCGTGCTGCGCGGCGGCGTCCACGGCGACGTCGCGACCAGCGCGATCGCGCTCAACGCGCTCGGCGCCGTGCTCAAGGCCACTCCGGGCCTGCACACGATGGCCACCGTGCCGATGCCGACCTGCAGCGACTCGGGCGCGCGCCGATAGCCCGCATGGCGCGCCTTCCGATCCAGTCGAGCCGCGGCTCCACCGTCGTGATCGACGGCCGCGAATTCGACTACTTCGGCGGGTGCGGCTACCTCGGGCTCGCGCAGCACCCGCGTGTGATCGAAGCGCTCGTCGCCGGGGCGCAACAACATGGCGTGAGCTCCGGCGCCGCGCGCGAGACGACCGGCAACGCGCTCGTGCACGACGAGCTGGAGCGCGACCTCGCGCGGCACCTGCGTTGCGAGGCGGCCGTGCTGCTGCCCGAGGGCGCGACGGCGAACCTCGCGGCCGCGCAGGCGCTCGCGCTCGACCATTCGCTCGCGCTGATCGACGAACGTTCGCACCCGAGCCTGTTCGACGCGGCGCAGGCGGCGAAGCTCGAGGTGCGCTCCATCCCTCACGGCGACTCCAGCGCGTTGCGTGCGGAGCTCGAGCGCGCAGGAACGCAGCGCGCGGTCGTCGTGACCGATTCGGTGTTCCCTTCGCGCGGCGAGATCGCGCCGCTCGCGGAATGGGCGAGCCTCGCGGCGGAACACGGCGGCACGTTGCTCGTCGACGACTGCCACGGCACGGGCGTGATCGGTCCGCACGGACTCGGTGCGCTCGAACACGCCGCGCTCTCGGGCCCGCACGTGTTGCTGACTTCGACGCTCTCGAAGGCGCTGGGCTGTTACGGCGGCTTCGTCGCGGGCGACGCGAAGTGGATCGAGCTCATCCGCACGCGTTCCAACGCCTACCTCGCGACGACGCCGGTGCCGCCGGCCATCGCGGAGGCCGCGCGGGTCGCGCTCGACGTCGCCTTCGGCTCGCCCGAACGGGTCGGTCGCCTGCGCGCCAACATCGCACTGATGCGCTCCGGCCTCGAACGTCTCGGGATGCCGACACCGCGCGAGGAATTGCCCGTGTTCGCGTTCCAGCACGGTGACGCGGAGGCCATGCGCGCGCTCGAGGCGAACCTGCGCGACGCGGGAGTGCTCGCTCCGTACATCCGTTATCCCGGCGGCCCGCCGGAGGGCTTTTTCCGCATCGTGGTCAACGCCGCGCACTCTCTGACGCAGATCGAGCGGCTGATCGAGCTCCTCGAACGCCACGCGGGGAGCTCGCGATGACTTCCGGCGTGCCCACGAAGCGCCGCGTGCTTCCCGACGAGCTCCTGCTGCGCCTCGCGCGCGAGTTCGGCACTCCGTTGTACGTCTACGACGCCGCGACGATCGCCGCGCGCGCGAAGCAGCTGCTCGAATTGCGCGCGAGCTCCGGCCGCGGCTTCGACGCCGTGCGCTACGCGCAGAAGGCCAACCCGAACCTCGCGATCCTGCGCGTGTTGCGCGAGGCGGGCTGCGCGGTCGACGCGGTCTCGGGCGGCGAGCTGCGCCGCGCGCTGGCGGCCGGCTGGAAGTCGGACGAGGTGCTGTTCTGCGCCGACCTGTTCGATCGCGACACGCTCGCGCTGCTCGCTTCCACGCCGTTCCAGCTCAACGCGGGCTCGCCGTTCATGCTCGAGCAGTACGCGCGCGCCAACCCGCCGCGCCGCGACGTCGTGCTGCGCGTCAACCCCGGCTTCGGCCACGGCCACGACCGCAAGGTCTCGACCGGCGGCGAGCATTCCAAGCACGGCATCTGGCACGAGGACCTCGCCGACACCATCGCGCACGCACGTTCGCTCGGCCTCGCCGTGACCGGCCTGCACGTGCACATCGGCTCGGGTTCCGACCTCGAGAACCTCGCGCGCTCGTCCGCCGCGCTCGTCGCCGCTTCCGAGCTCTGCCGCGACACGCTGCGCACGCTCTCCGCCGGCGGCGGCCTGCCGATCCCCTACCGCCCGACCGAGGCGCACTTCGATCCGACGCCGCTGCTCGAGACCTGGGACCGCGCACGCGCACAAGTCGAGCGACGCCTGGGCCGCACGATTCGCCTCGAGCTCGAGCCCGGCCGATTCCTCGTCGCCGAAGCGGGCCTCCTGCTCGCCGAGGTGCGCGGTTCGAAGCGCAGCGGCTCGGTCGAGTACGTGTTCGTCGACGCGGGCTTCCACAATCTCGTGCGGCCGGCGATGTACGGCGCCTACCACGAGATCTCGGTCGTCGGTCGCGACGCGGACGAGCGCGTCCCGCTCGCCGTCGCGGGCCCGCTGTGCGAATCCGCCGACGTTTTCACGCAATCCAAGGGTGGCGTGCTCGAGCCGCGCCTCCTGCCGCGCCCCCGCGTCGGGGAGGTCGTTTGTTTCCACGACGCCGGCGCCTACGGGGCCAGCATGGCGAGCGGCTACAACTCCCAGTTGCCCGCCTGTGAAGTGCTGGTCCACAATGGGAGCGCGAAGCTCGCGCGACCGCGGCCTTCCCACGAGGAAGCGCTGCAAACCGAACTGGAACTCCTGGAATGACCCTCCGCCTCCGCCGCGCGGCCCATGCCGCGCTCGCCCTCTCCACCTTCGTCCTCTCGTCGCTCGCGCTGCCGCTGCAGGACGCCGGTGCGGTCGCGCCGGCCGCACCCGCTCCGGCGACCGCGGAGGCGAGCGA
>JAPLOE010000250.1 GCA_026692705.1 Planctomycetota bacterium | reverse complement strand
GGCTCGCAGCGAGGCAATCGCTCACCGCTGCGCAAGCTCGCGCTGGAACGGCTCGCGGAACGCACGAACAAGGACTTCGACGAGCACGCCGACGTGCGCGTGGGGTGCGTGATCGCGCTCGGCCAGCTCGCGACGGCGGGCGCGGAGGATGCGGCGCTGAGGACCCGGCTGATGCGCGTCCGCGGGGACGTGCACGAGGCCGGACTGGGCCATTTCGCGCTGATTGCGCTCGGTCGGGCGAGCAGTCGGTCCGGGTTCGGCGCAGAGCCGTTCGCGGCGCTCGGCAGCGGCCCGGGCAATTCGCGCGCCTACCTGCTCGAGCAGCTTTCGGGCGCGAGCATCGCCGCGCGTTGTTATGCGGCGCTCGCGCTGGGCGTGCTCGAGCGCTCCGCGGACGAAGCGGGTCAGCCGCGCTCGGAAGCGGCTCTCTCTGCCGTGCGCAAGGCCTTCGCCGACGCCAAGGCTCCCGACGAAGTCGGCGCCTACGCCATCGCGCTCGGGATTGCGCGCGACAAGGGCGCGAGCGAGTTGCTGCGGCAGCGCTTCGAGAGCGTGTCCGACGCCGACGCACGGGGGCACGTGGCCGTCGCGCTCGGGCTGGTCGGCGACCGCAGCGCGATCGTGCGCATCCAGGAAGTCGTGGCGGCCTCGCGTTTTCAGCCGGAATTGCTGCGGCAGGCGGCGCTCGCGCTGGGCCTGCTCGGCGACAAGGACGTCGTGCCGAAGCTCTTCGACATGCTCGCCAACGCCACGAGCCTGTCCTCGCAGGCCGCGATCGCCTCCGCACTCGGGCTGATCGGCGACGCCCGTTCGCTCGACAGCCTGATCGCGATGACGCGCGATCGTGAGCACCGCACCGACCTCGCGCGCGCCTTCGCCGCCGTCGCGCTCGGCATGTGCGCCGACAAGGAGAGCCTGCCGTGGAACGCGAAGCTCGCGACCGATGCGAACTATCGCGCGAACACGTCGACGCTGTACTCGCCCGACACCGGCACGGGCATCCTCGACATCCTGTGAGGCGTGGGCGTGCGATCCCGCACGCCGGCGCGGCGATGAATTGTGCGGGAGCGAGACGCGGGCGGCGGTCGAAGGGCCCGCCAGCGCGGGGGAGGGCCATCGGGGGCGCCTGTCGCGGCGCGGCATGACGCTTGCACTCTGCGAGTCGAGCGCAGGCCCGGACGCGACGTCCGTGCGCCTTTCCCGATGCGCTCGCCCCCAATCCGCGAGTTCCCCGGATGATCCGTCGCCGTCTGCTCGAAACGCTCGTTTTTCTGCTGATTTCCGGCACAGTCGCCTTTGCCCACGGAGGCTCGTACCGCGGGCCCGGTGACGGTGTGCCGGGTTGGCAACCGCGGCCCGCCGACGCGCTCCCGGGGCGATCGGGGCCCGCGCCGACCGTGGCCGGGTGGCGCACGCCGGACGTGCAGCTGCCGACACTGCCCGAGGACGCGAACGCGAACCTACGCACGACCTGGGCGATCTCCGGCGGTCCGAGCGCGCGGCCGGACCTGCTGCGGTGGCAAGCGTGGTGGGGTTTCAACCGCGACGAGTTCCTGCAGCTGAAGTCGCGCCTGCACACGGCGGACGTGCTGCTCGGAAGCGACGAGGCCTTCCTCGGACTGCGCGCGTTTGCGCTCGGCGAACTGCGCCCCGCGCCGGACGACGTGTTCGGCAAGGTCGCGCCGGCGCTGGTCGAATTGCTCGAGCACGAGAGCTCGAACGAGATCGTCGGTGGAGCGCTGGTCGCGCTCGCGAAGGTCGGCGATGCTCCGGGCAAGAACGTGGTCGCGGCGCGCATCGCTCCGTTCCTCGCGGATCCCAACCAGGAAGTGGCGGAAACTGCGGCGGTCGCGCTCGGCATCCTCGGCACGCCGTTCCAGGTGGAGTTGCTGCGCGAGATCCTCGAGGGGCGGCCGGAGGCGCTGCGGGAGCGGGGAATCGAGCTGAAATCGGCTCCCAGCGAGCGCACGCGCGCCTTTGCGGCCTACGGGCTCGGCCTGATCGGCCAGCGCAACGAAGGGCCCGTTCGGGAGCGCATCGTCGCCGTGCTCGGCAAGTGGATGCGCGAGCAGCGGACGCTGGTCGCGCAGGACGACGTTCCGGTCGCGTGCGTGGTCGCCATCGGGCTCGTGCCGTTGCCGAGCGATCCGTTCGAATTGCCGTTGCAGCGCGTCGGAGAGCTGCCCCAACGCATGTGCAGCTTCGAGGAGCAGGTGCGCTGGATGCTCGCGGTGCTCGAGGACCGCGGCGAATCGCCGCGCGTGCGGGC
Source organism: Planctomycetota bacterium (assembly GCA_026692705.1). Taxonomy (GTDB): domain Bacteria; phylum Planctomycetota; class UBA1135; order UBA1135; genus F1-120-MAGs118. The sequence continues at coordinate 9,450 of JAPLOE010000250.1, read as the reverse complement.
CCACGTTCCCGTGGCGCTTGCGCGGCTGTTCCAGACGTCGCAGGGTCGGCGCTGCGTGCTGCGGAGGCTTGTGCTCGAGCGCCTCACGGCCCGGCTCGCGGCGGACTTCGACGAGCACGTGGACGTGCGCACCGGCTGCGTGATCGCGCTCGGGACGGTGCTCTGCGGCGAGCTCGCCCGACGAGGCCGGGGCGTTCTCGATCGCGCTCGGGCTGGCGCGCGACCGCGGCGCGAGCGAGCTCTTGCGCCAGTGCCTCGCTGGCGCGTCCGACGCCGAGGCCCGCGGGTACCTCGCGGTCGCGCTCGGGCTCGTCGGCGATCGTGGGTCGGCGCCGCGGCTGCGCGAGCTCGTGGCCTCGTCGCGTTTCCAGCCGGAGTTGCTGCGGCAGGGCGCACTGGCGCTCGGGCTGCTCGGCGACAAGGAAGTCGTGCCGCTGCTGCTCGAGATGCTCGCACGCGCCACGAGCCTGTCCTCGCAGGCCGCGCTCGCTTCCGCGCTCGGGCTGATCGGCGACGCACGTTCGCTCGACGGACTGATCGCGATGACGCACGCGGGCGGGCAACGCACCGACCTCGCGCGCGCCTTCGCGGCGGTCGCGCTCGGCATGTGCGCCGACAAGGAGCAGCTGCCGTGGAACGCGCGGCTGGCGAACGACGCGAACTTCCGCGCGGTGACGTCGACCCTGCACGCGCCGGACTCCGGGACGGGGATCCTCGACATCCTCTGAAGATCAAGCGGCGATCAAGGCCGCGCTGTCGGGACGGGACGCGCCGCACGGGCGACGGTAGGCTCTGCCGCCATGCTCAAGTTGATGCGTTCCCGGCCGATTCTTGTCGGTGTCGTGCACCTGATCGCGACCCCTGGTTCCCCGCGGTACTTCGGCGATCGCCGGGCCATCCTGCGCCGCGCCGTCGACGACACGAACGCCCTGATCGGCGGCGGTTGCGACGCGCTGGTCGTCGAGAACTTCGGCGACGTCCCGTTCTTCGCCGAGCGCGTGCCGCCGGAGACCGTGGCGACGATGGCGCTCGCGCTGCAGGCGGTGATCGAGGTCGCCGGGGGCTCGCCGGTGGGTGTCAACGTGCTGCGCAACGACGCGCGCGCGGCGCTTGGACTGTGCGCGGCGACGGGGGCGAAGTTCGTGCGCGTCAACGTGCACACCGGCGCGGCGGTGACCGATCAGGGCATCGTGCAGGGGCAGGCGGCGGAGACGGTGCGCGAGCGGGCGCGGCTCTGCCCCGGTGTCGCGCTCCTGTGCGACGTCCACGTCAAGCACGCGAGCCCGCTGGCGGGCGGAACGATCGAGACGGCGGCGCAGGACACGCTGCACCGCGGCATGGCCGATGCGCTGATCGTCAGCGGAAGCGGGACGGGCTCGGCGCCGGATGTCGAGCGGGTCGCGGCCGTGCGGCGCGCCGTCGGCAACGCGCCGGTGCTGATCGGTTCGGGGCTCGATGAGAAGAACGCGGGGGAGCTGCTCGCGCACGCTTCTGGCGCCATCGTCGGCACTTCGCTCAAGCGCGCGGGTCGCGTGGACGAGCCGGTCGACGTCGCGCGCGTCGAGCGCTTGCGGCGGCTGTTCGATTCGCTCAAGGAACGCAGCGCATGAGCCTCGAGGCGCACAAGAGCACGGCGCCGCGCCAGCTGCGTTTTGCGGTGATCACGATCAGCGACACGCGCGATGCGAGCACGGACCGCGGCGGGCCGTTCCTCGTCGATTCGGTGACGGGCGCGGGACACGCCGTGACGCTGCGTGAGATCGTCAAGGACGAGAGCGCGGAGATCGAGGCCGCGGTGCGGCGCGCGGTGGCGCACGCGGAGGTCGATCTCGTGCTCACCACGGGCGGCACGGGCATCGCACCGCGCGACGTGACCTTCGAGACGCTGCGGCGTGTGCTCGACAGCGAGATTCCCGGTTTCGGCGAGCTGTTCCGCTGGCTCAGCTTCCGCGAGATCGGCGCGGCGACGATCCTGTCGCGGGCGATCGGCGGCGTGCTCGCGCGCAAGGTCGTGCTCGCGCTGCCGGGCTCGCCCAAGGCGCTGCGGCTCGCGATGGACGAGATCGTGCTCAAGGAAGCGGGGCATCTCGTCGCGCAGGCGCGGGGACCGGCGGAGGCGCGCTAGATGGCGAAACGGCCTCATTCCGAGCACGGCCACGACCACGAGGCGCCCCACGGGCACGGGCACGGCCACGGCGACCCGTACGTGTGGCAACCGGGCGAGCGCAAGCGGCGCGCGGCGCTGTGGGTCGTCGGCGGAGGTGCGGGACTGGTCGTGCTCGGCCTTGTGCTGCGCTGGATCGCCGACACGTACTTCGCCTGAGAACTCGGGAAGAGATGATTCTGCGAGCTCTCAGGATGCTTGCTGCGCCGTCGCCTGGCGGCGCCGGACGGCGAGACCGTGAAGGCCTTCACGGTCTCTGAGCAGGGTTCCGGGCAGGCTCTCGACAACGGGCCGTGGGGGAGCCGAGGATGGCGCCCTCGAAAGGGATCGCCGCCGCATGCTCGCTCTCGTCCTGTCGTTCGCTCCGCTCGTTTCCGGTCCGGGTTCCGTCGTCGCCGTGCCGCAGGATCCGGCCCCGCAGAAGTGGGAGCACCAGCTCGTGCTGCACGAGAGCTTCGAGGACTTCTATGCCGGCGGCATGTCGGCCGCGTACCGCGCGGAGCTCGATGCGCTCGCGCCCGTGCGCCTGACGGCTGGCCATCGTCCCGGCAGTGGCGAGCAGATCGACGCGATCTGGAACGCGGCGCAGCCCGCGAGCAGCGAGTGGCTCGACGGCTTCTACGAGTCCGCGGAGATCCTCGTGCCCGGCGGGTTCGACGAGGTGCTCCCGTCCTGGAACGTCAACGTGCCCGCGGGTTGTGGCATGTGCTTCGAGCTGCGCGTTCGCGCCGACGGCAAGGCGCCGTGGTCGCCGTGGCTGTACGTGGGCGAGTGGGGCAACCCGACGCCGCCGACCGTGTACTTGCGCCGCGACGATCCGGGTGGCCCGCGCGCCGACAACTCCGCGCCGCCGACGGTGGAGTGCGAGGCGGGGCGCATCGAGGTCGACTTCTTCGTGGGCGCGCAGCGCCACAAGCGGCTGCAGTACCGCGTGCGCGTGACGAACGCGCAGCCGGCGGAAGCGAAGTTCATCGAGCTCAAGCGCGTGGCGCTGTGCACGAGCCGGCGCGTCGACGGGCCGCCGGAGCCGGGGCAGCCGGACAAGGCGCGTGCCCTCGAGGTCCCGTTCCGCAGCCAGAGGACGGAAAAGCCCGAGATTGCCGGGCGAATCTGCTCGCCGACGTCGCTCGCGATGCTGCTCGCGTTCCGCGGGGTCGAGCGGCCGACGCTGGAGGTCGCGCAGCGCGCGTTCGATGCGCGCCACGACATCTACGGCAACTGGACGCGCAACGTGCAGGCCGCGTGGAGCTTCGGCGTGCCGGGGCACCTCGCGCGTTTCGCTGACTGGAAGGGTGTCGCGGCGGAGCTCGAGCGCGGCCAGCCGCTGGTGATCTCGATCGCTGCGAAGGCTGGCGAGCTCGCGGGCGCGCCCTATGCGTCGACCGCTGGGCACCTGCTCGTCGTCACGGGTTTCGACGGCAAGGGTGGCGTTCTCGTCAACGATCCCGCGGTCGAGGACGCGGCCACGGGCAAGCGCGTGTACCGCGCGGACGACCTCGCGAAGGTCTGGCTGGCCCGCGGTGGGACGGCCTACGTGCTGCGGCCGCGCCCGGCTGAAGGCGCGCAGACGCCGGGCCGATGAGGGAGACCCGGACGATGGCGACGAACTCCAAGCACGCGCTGCCCGACAAGCTCTCGCGACTGCCGCTGCTCAGCCGCGGTCCGCAGGGCGCCGTGCTCAAGTTCCTGGCGGAGCAGATCTGGAACGTGCGGCTCGAGGAGCTCGGGCCGGCGCGGCGCTGGGCCTACCGGACCTGCCGCGTGCTGTTCCTCGCGGTCATCGGGTTCGACGGCGACAAGTGCCTGCTGCGCGCGCGTTCGCTGACGTACACGACGGTGCTGTCGCTCGTGCCGATGCTCGCGTTCTCGTTCGCGATCCTCAAGGGGCTCGGTTTCTACGAGAATTTCCGCGAGAAGCACATCGAGCCGTACCTCGACGGCCTGTTCGGCCTGCCTTCGAGCGAGGCGATCACTCCCGCGATCGAGGTGACGCCCATGGTGTCGGTCTCGGCGGTGCCGGCGGGTGGCGGGCAGCTGCGCGACATGTTCGAGCGGCTGCTCGACATCGTCGACGGCACTGACGTCAACAAGCTGGGTGCGATCGGCCTGGGCGTGCTCGTGCTGACCACGATCGGGCTGCTCTCGGCCGTTGAAGGCTCGTTCAACGACATCTGGAGCATCCGCCGCGCGCGCAGTTGGGTGCGCAAGCTGTCGGACTACCTGACGATGGTGATCGTCACGCCGATATTCCTGGTGATCGCGATCGGCGTCACGACCGCGGCCCAGAACGCGGGCGTGGTCGAGTTCCTCGAGAAGAAGCTCTCGCTGGGGTTCGTGCTCGAGGCCATGATCCGCTTCGCGCCGGTGCTGGTCGGCTGGCTCGCGTTCGCGCTGATCTACCTCGTGATGCCCAACCGGCGCGGCAGCGTGCGTGCATCGTTGTTCGGCGGATTCATCGCGGGCCTGCTGTGGCAGCTCGCGCTCGTCGGGCACATCCAGTTCCAGCTCGGCGTCGCGAACTACAACAAGATCTACGCCGGTTTCGCGGCGGTTCCGATCTTCCTCGTGTGGGTGCAGGTGTCGTGGATCATCGTGCTGTTCGGGGCGGAGCTCGCGTACGCGCACGAGCACAACCACGAGTATCAGGGTGTCGGCCGCGGCACGGACCTGTCGCATGCGGTGACCGAGCGCCTGTCGGTGCGAGTGATGGCGCGGCTGTGCGGTGCGTTCCTCGCGGGCGAGGCGGCGCCGAGCGTGCCGCAGCTCGCGGCGCGGCTGGGCGTGTCCGGCGCGGCGATCGAGGGTGTGCTCGTGCCGATGCGCGAGCGTGGCCTCGTCGTGTCGCTCGAGCCGTCGGAACGTTTGCCCGAGGGCGGCTGGCAGCCCGCGCGTTCGCCGGAGTCGATCCGAGTGAGCGACGTGCTCAGCGCCGTGGCTGGCAAGTTCGAGGACGGCGACCTCGCGCCGCCGGAAGCCATCGATCAGGCCGGCGATCGTTCGCTCGCGCGGCTGGAGGACGAGCGGCGCACCTCGGCGCACAACCTGACGCTGCGCGAGCTCGTCGAGCGCGCGGCCCGCGAGGCGCCGGCGCCGCTTGCCAGCGCGCAACCGAGGACGGTCACCGGAGGTCCGCTCTGATGGGCCCGCAGCGCATCGTCGAGTCCTGCGGCTCCTGCGGACGCCAGTACGACGTGACGCACTTCGAACGAGGCAGCCGCGTGCGCTGCACGTGCGGGAAATCGCTCGAGGTCCGGCATGTCGAGCCGCACGCGCCGCGTGCGCTGCGCTGCAGCAACTGCGGCGGCAATCTCGTCGATGGCGCGCGCAAGTGCGCCTACTGCTCGGCCGAGATCACGCTGCGCGAGCAGCGCCTCGACGCGGTCTGCCCGGTCTGTTTCGCGCGTTGCTCGAGCGGAGCGCGGCACTGCATGGAATGTGGCGTGCGCATCGAGCCGCAGGCCCTGTTCGCGCTCGCCGAAGGCACCCGATGCCCGCGCTGCGACGGCGAGTTGCGCGACCGGGCCGTGGGCAGCCTGCACCTGATCGAGTGTGGCGCCTGCGCGGGCCTGTGGCTGGACGGCGTGGCGTTCGAGCGCCTGTGTCGCCGCGCGGAGGCGGAGTCCGTGGCTCCTGGCGAGTTCGCCTCGGGACAGCAGCGCGAGGAGACCTACGGGCGCCAGAAGTACATCCCGTGCCTCGTGTGCCGCACGCTGATGATGCGCCGCAACTACGCGGGCTCGAGCGGAGTGGTGATCGATGCCTGCCGCCAGCACGGAGTGTGGCTCGACGCGGACGAGCTCGAGCGCATCCTCGCCTTCGTGCGCGGGGGCGGGCTCGATCGCGCGCGCGACCGCCTGCTCCGGCGCATGCGCGAGGAACAAGCCCGCGCCCGCGCGAAGCCATTCACGACCCCGGGGCAGCCGGGGCTCGGCGACGGGTTCGACAGCGCGACGCTGGGAATGGGGCTCGACATCGGTCTGGGTGGCCTGCTCGACCTGCTCGGCGACTGAGTCCTGCACCCACGAACCACGCGGCGACGGCTGGGATCGTCGCTGCAACTCGGTAGGGTAGTCGGCCCATGCGTCGCGCGAGCCTCGCCCTCCTGCTGGTCGTCCTCGTGGCGGCGGTGTCGTGGTTCGCGCGCGAGGCGCAGAACCGGCGCGTCGTGCTCCCCGACCGCGCGGGCTGGATCACGACCGATCCCGACAGCCAGTACCACATGCGGCGGCTCGAGCGTGCGCTCGACGAAGGTGGCGAGGTCGCGCAAGTCGACCCGCGCCTCAACGCGCCCGAGGGGGCGGCGATTCCGTGGCCGCCGTACTACACGAAGGTGCTGCACACGCTGTTGGCGCCCTTCGTTCCGAGCGAAGGCCGTGCGGGCTGGATCGAGCGCAGCGCGGGCTCGGCGGCGTGCGTGGCGAGCGTGCTCACGAGCCTTCTCGCGCTGTTCGTCGCGTGGCGACTGGCGGGAGCGGGCGCCGGACTCGCGGCGGGACTGCTGCATGCGCTCAACGGCGCCGCGATCGAGTACGGGAAGCTCGGCAACGGCGACCACCACGCGTTCGTGTCGTTGCTCGCCGGGCTGGTGCTCGCGCTCGCGAGTGCGGGATTCAGCGGGAAAAACGTGGGCTCGCGCAAGCTGGGCCTCATCTGTGGCGCACTCGCTGGAGCCGTCGCGGGCCTGTCGCTCGGAACGTGGGTCGCGTCGTTGCTGCTGGTCGTGCAGGTGCAACTCGCCTTGCTCGTGCTCCTCATGGTCAACACGCGGCGCTCGTTGCCGGGGCTGGGTGCATTCGCACTTGCGTTCCACGCAGGAGCGCTGGCGCTGGCGTTGCCGGCGATCCTGTCGAGCCCGTGGACGGCGACGTTTCCGTGGATCGTCGTCAACCTGTCGTGGTTCCACCTCGTCTACCTCGCCGCCGGAGCGCTGCTGTTCGTGCCACTCGCGCTGCGCCCCGAGTCCGTCGGCCTGCGGCGCTGGATGCCGGCCCTCACGGTCGGCCTCGCCGTGCTCGCGGCGCTGTGGACGGCCTTTTCCGACGCGGCACCGGCGCGGGGCGTGCGCGAAGGCTTCGAGTGGGTCTCGAGGGTCGACTCGTTCATGGCGCGCATCGGCGAGTCGCAGCCGCTCGTGCGCGACGGTGATCTGGCGCCGCTCTTGCGCACGCTCGGATTCGCGGGTTTCCTGCTGCCGCTCGGCTGGATCGTCTTGCTCGGCGCCGTTCGCAAGGGAGAGTTCGAGCTGCTGCCGTGGGCCGTGGCGTTGCCGCTGCTCACGTTGCAGGCGCTCGGGCAGGCGCGCTTCGCCGAGGGACTCGCGTTGCCGCTCGCGGTCGGGCTCGGAGTGGCCTTGGCGCGCACGATGGGCTCGAAAATGCCGGGAAAAGTGCCGGTTGCAGCGCATGCGGCCCTCGCGGGCGTCGTCGCGCTCGCACTTTCGTGGCCCGCCCTCGCTCGCAGCGTCGAGCGCTGGCCGCTGCGGCGCGAGGCGATCCGAAGCGAACGCCCGGCGACGATCGGCGTCCGGCTCGCGGCGGAGTGGATCGGTGCGCAGCCGGCGCACGCCGCAAACGAGAGCGTGCTCGCGCTGTGGTCCCACGGGCACGTGATCGAGCGGGTCGCGCAGCGCGGGAGCCTCGCGACGAACTTCGGGTCTTATGTCGGCGAGAGCGGTTTCCGCGCGTCGCCGCGGCTGTTGCTCGAGGAGGACGAGACCACTCTGACCGCCGAGATGGAGCGCCTGCACGTGCGTTTCGCGGTCGTCGACAGCGACCTGCCGAATGCGCTCAACACGCTGCTCGACGGCGTCGAGCCGGAGCGGCGCGCGCGTTACGTGCAGTCGGGCACTTCCGGCGGCGGCGAGGTCCTGCCGGCCTGGTTCCGGACCTTCGGCGCGCGCGCGTTGTTCGACGGCGAGGTTTTTGGGCCGGAAAACGCGGGGATTCGCGCGTGGGGGAGGTTGCGGCTCGTGTGGAGCTCGCCGCTGCTCGATCCGGGCCGGGCGCTGCGCGGTCCGCGCGATCTGGCGCCGGCGGCGACGGTGTGGGAGCTCGTCGCGGGCGCTGAAGTGCTCGCGCGCGGCAACGCAGGCGAGCGCTTCGAGGTCGAGCTCGATGTCGCGCTGCCCAACGGGCGGCGCCTGCGCTGGCGCGACAGTGCACAGGTCGGCGATGACGGAGTCGCGCTGCTGCGTGTGCCCTATGCGACCGACGCGCCCAATGGCACCGCTCGCGTCGAGCGGGCCGTCGGACGCGTCGGAACGGCGCGGGTCGGGATGCTCACGATCCCGCAGAGCGCGGTGCTCGGCGGAACGCGAGTCGAGTTCGCGCGCTGAGGCTCGGGCTAGCCCGGCCGCTGGCGCTTGAACTGCTCGAACGGATCGGTCCAGGCCTTCTTTTCCGGCGCCGGAGCGCCCGAGGTTTCCGCGGCGGGTGTCGGCGGAGGCGTCGGCATCGGAGCGCGCGGCGCCGGCATCGGAGCTGCGGGCGCCTTCGGGACCGACGGAGCCTTCGGTGCCGGGCCCGAGATCGAGGGACCCGAGATCGACGGGTTCGAGGACGCGGGGCCGGAGATCGAAGGTGCCGGCGCGGCGGGCGCAGGCGCGGGCGCGGACGGCTTCAGGCCGAGCGAGCCGCCGGAGATGCTCGGGCGCGGATTCGGCTGGATGCCCGCCGCGGGCGCGCTCGGCGCCGCGGCGGCCGGTGCGGGCTCGCTCGCTTCGCCATGCTTGCTCAGGTCGACGGTGAAGCCGTTGGCCTGGAACTTCGTGAGCAGGTCTTCCTTGTTGACCGCCTTCACGTAGGCCTCGTTGGGCTCGACGGTGCCGGCCTTCACGAGCTCGAGCAAGGAGTCGTTGAGCAGGCGCATGCCGAGCTTCCCGCCCATCTGCATGGCCGAGATGATGCAGTGCGTCTTGCCCTCGCGGATGTTGGCCGCGACGGCGGTGTTGACGATCAGCACCTCGAGCGCGGCGGCGCGGCCCTTGGGCTTCTTCTTGCACAGCGTCTGCGCGATGACGCCCTTGAGCGAGCTCGCGAGCATCGTGCGGATCTGGTTCTGCCGGTCGGCGGGGAACTGGTCGATGATGCGGTCGACGGTCGTCGCCGCGGTGTTGGTGTGCAGCGTGCCGAACACGAGGTGGCCGGTTTCCGCGGTCTCGATCGCGATCTCGATCGTCTCGAGGTCGCGCATTTCACCGACCAGCACGATGTCGGGGTCCTCGCGCAGCGCCGCACGCAGCGCACGCTTGAAGGACTTGGTGTGGCGGTGCACCTCGCGCTGGTTGA
>JAPLOE010000249.1:9864-38038 GCA_026692705.1 Planctomycetota bacterium | reverse complement strand
GCGATCACGACGCGCGGGCTCAAGGAAGCGCACATGCGCCAGCTCGGGAATTGGATCGCCGACGTGCTCGCCGAACCGACGAACGCGACCGTCGCGGCCCGCGTGCGCGGCGAAGTGGGCGAGCTGTGCCGCTCGTTCCCGATCTACAAGTAGCGCGCGCGGACTACGCGCCCTTGCGGTAGCCCAGGCTCTTCACGATCTGCAGCACCTCGCTCCACGCGGGGAACTGGCGGCCTTTGTCGCGCTTGTAGGTGTCGATCGCGTTGACGAACTCGAGCACGTCGCCTTCGAGCTCGCCTTCGTCGACGAGCTGCGCCTCGGGCGGCAGCGTGCCGCTTCCAGTCGGCTTGTGCGCCTTGGCCGAGGAGCTCTTCGCCGGGTGCGCCTTCGCGCTCGCGGGCTTGGGCTTCGCTTCGGCCTTGGGTTCACTCTTGGGGGAGTTCTTCTTCATGGTGCGGGTCCGGGGAGGCCTTGTATCGGCCACCGGACCCCGCCGCGCTTGAAGCGAGCTCGCGGAAGCCTCCGCGCCCCAGAAAAAGCCGCCCGACCCGCGAATTCAGAGCACGTGGCCCCGGCGCAGCGCCGCCTCGACGCGCGCGGGGTTGGGCCGCTCGATCACGCCGACCTCGGTGACGATGCCGGTCACGAGCCGCGCGGGCGTCACGTCGAAGGCGGGGTTGTAGATCTTCACGCCCTCGGGCGCCGTGCGCTTGCCGAAGCCGCAGGCGACTTCCTCGCTCCCGCGTTCCTCGATCGGGATCTGGTCGCCGGTCGCGATGGCGGCGTCGAAGGTCGAGAGCGGGGCGCACACGTAGAACGGGATGCCGTGCTGGCGCGCGAGCACCGCGACACCGTACGTGCCGATCTTGTTGGCGACGTCGCCGTTGCGTGCGATGCGGTCGGCGCCGACGAACACCGCGTCGATGCGGCCCTCGAACATCACGCGCGCGGCCATGCTGTCGGTGATCAGCGTGACGTCGATGCCCGACTGCTGGAGCTCCCAGGCCGTCAGGCGCGAGCCCTGCAGCAGCGGGCGCGTCTCGTCGGCGAAGACCGCGATCTTCTTGCCCTGATCGTGCGCGACGTAGATCGGCGCGAGCGCGGTTCCGTAGTCGACGGTCGCGAGGCCCCCGGCGTTGCAGTGCGTGAGCACCGTCATCGAGTCGCGCAGGAGCTCGGCCCCGTAGGCGCCGATCTTGCGGCAGATCGCCTTGTCGGCCTCGAAGATCGCGTGCGCCTCCTCGAACAGGCCCGCGACGATCGGCTTGTTCGCCGAGTGGTCGCGCGTGGCGCGCGCCACCATGCGGTCGAGCGCCCAGAACAGGTTGACGGCGGTCGGGCGCGACTTCGCGAGGTGCGCGGCGATCTCCTTGACGCGGCCGAGCGTGTCGTCGCGGTCGCGCTCGTCGAGCCGCTGCGCGCCGAGCAGCACTCCGAAGCCCGCCGCGACGCCGATCGCCGGCGCTCCGCGCACGACGAGGCGCCGGATGCAGTCGAACATCTCGTCGACCGTGCGCACGTCGAGCACGACGTACTCGGTCGGCAGGCGGGTCTGGTCGATCAGGCGAACGTGGCCGGGGCGGCCACCTTCCCACACAAGCGTCGGAACGGGCATCGAGGGGCTCTCTCAGGACATCTGCAGCGACGCGCCTTCGGGGAGGCGACCGGTCACTTTTCGGCAGATCTCGAGGTACTTCTCGACCGTGCGCGCGATCACCGCGGGCGCGAGCGTCGGCGGCGGGTACTGCTTGTTCCAGTCGAGCGTCTCGAGCCAGTCGCGCAGGTACTGCTTGTCGTAGCTCGGCGGGTTCGAGCCCGGCTTCCACGAGGCCGCGGGCCAGAAGCGCGACGAATCCGGCGTCAGCGCCTCGTCGATCAGGAGCAGCTTGCCCTGGCGCAGGCCGAACTCGAACTTCGTGTCGGCGAGCAGGATGCCCTGCTTCGCGAGGTTCTCGCTCGCGCGCGCGAACAGCGCCAGCGCCGCACGCTCGGCCGACTCGTAAAGCGCGTCACCGACCTTCGCGCGCGCCTCGGCGGGCGTCAACGGCAGGTCGTGGCTGTCTTCCTTCGTCGTCGGCGTCAGGATCGGCTGCGGCAACTTCGACGCGAGCACGAGGCCATCGGGCAGCGGAATTCCGCAGACCGTCTTCGTGCGCTGGTATTCCTTGAGCCCCGAGCCCGCGAGGTAACCGCGCACGACCCACTCGACCGGCGTCGGCTGCGCGCGCCGCACGAGCATCACTCGCCCGCGCAGGCGCTCGCGCCACTCCGGCGTGAGGCCGTCGACGTCCTCGATCGACGTGCTCACGAGGTGGTTGGGCACGATGTCGCGCGTCTTCTCGAACCAGTGCGCGGCGAGCAGCGTGAGGACCTCGCCCTTGAAGGGCACGCCCTCGTTCATGATCACGTCGAAGGCCGACATGCGGTCGGACGTGACGAACAGGAGGTGCTCGGCGTCGACGGCGTAGATGTCGCGCACCTTGCCGCTGGCGAGCCAGGTGACTCCGGGGATCGCCTTCTCGCGACCGAGATAGATCGGCTTCGTGCTCATGGTGGCGTGCGTTGCGCGTCGCTTCGGCGGGGAGCCGCGGAGTATGACCGTGGGGGAGGCGGGCTACAATCCGCGGCCCGCCGCCGGTGGGGTGCTCGCCGTGGAAACCAACGCAACTCGCAGTCTCGCGCGCGGCTTCGCGCCCCTGGGCGTGCCCCGCGGCGACCTGCGGGCGCCGGGTTCGAAGTCGCTGGCGCAGCGCGTGCTGCTGATGGCGAGCCTCGCGCAGGGGGAGACGCGCATCGCGGGCCTGCCGGCGGGGGACGACGTGCGTGCGGCGAAGGAAGTCCTGCGCGCGGTGGGTTGTGAGCTGCGTGAGCTCGCTCCGGCGGCGGTGAGCGTCGTCGGCGCGCCGCCGGGACCGCACCGCGGCTGGCGCGCGAAGGCGCCGCTCGAACTGGGCGAGAGCGCGACGCTCGCACGCTGCGCGCTCGGCATCGCGGGCCTGTGCGGGCGTGTGGGCGAGACGTTTGAGCTGCGCGCGTCGGGTTCGCTCGTGCGGCGCAAGGCCGAGGCGCTCGTGGCGGCGCTCGCGGGCGCGGGCGTCGAGTTCGAGTCGCGGCCGTGGCCCGCGCGGCTCTCGCCGATGCCGCCGCCGCCGACGGTGCGGCTCGCGCGCGCGAGCTCGAGCCAGGAAGCGACGGCGCTCGCCATCGCGCTCGCGGCGTGGCCGGACGAACTCGAGCTCGAACTCGAAGGCGAGCTGCCGAGCGCGCCGTACTTCGAGATGACGCTGCGTGTGCTGCGGCAGTTCGGCGTGCGTGTCGAGCGCCGCGGAGCGTCGGTGTGGATTCGCGGGCCGCTCGTGGCGCCCGAGCAGCCGCTCGCGATCGAACCCGACGCGTCGTTGTCGGCGGTCGCGCTCGCGGCGGCGTGCCTCGGAGGCGGAGAGGTCGTCGCGCTCGGGTTGGGCAAGGACTCGCCGCAAGGCGACGTGCGCGTCGTCGAGCATTTGCGAGCGTTCGGTTGTGGTGCGCGTTTCGATGCTCGCGGCCTCGCAGCGTCGGGTTTCCCGCAGAATGCAGCGAGCCTCGACCTGCGCGGCGAGCCGGACCTCGCGCCCGTGCTCGCGGCCGTCGCGGCGGGAGCGGCGCTCGTCGATCCGGCGCACGCGAGCCGGTTGTCGGGGCTCGAGACGCTGCCGGGCAAGGAGAGTTCGCGCATCGAGGTGCTCTGCGAGGGACTGCGCGCCGCAGGCTGGCAGGCGGAGGCGACGGCGAGCGAGCTCGTCGTGCGCGCGGGAACGTGGCGCGCTGGGCTCGAGCGGCCGGCCGAGGTCGTGCTCGATCCGCACGGCGACCACCGCATGGCGTTCGCGTTCGCGTTGCTCGGGCTCGTGCGTCCCGGAGTGTTCTTGCGCGAGCCCGAGTGCGTCTCGAAGAGCTGGCCGAGCTTCTGGAAGGACCTCGCGGCCCTCGGGGTTCGCGTCGAAGAGCGCGAAGTGGGGCACTGAGGCTGCGATGGAGGCGGAACCCCGACGACTCGATCCGCGGTCCGTGCGCGAGCGTGTTCTCGCCGGAGAAGCGCTGCTCGTGTGCGCCTACGACTCGCCCGTCTCGTTCCCGAAATTCCCGCTGCCCGGCGCGATTCCGCTCGAACGGCTGCGCCAGCTCGAACCCGAGCTCGCGCGCGACACCGAGCTCGTCTTCTACTGCCGATGCCCGAACGACAAGACCTCGGTCGAGCGCGCCCGCGAATACCTCGCGCGCGGCTTCACGAACTCCAGCGTGCTCGCCGGCGGATTTCAGAGCTATCCGCGCGGTCGCTAGCTCGTTCCAAAACGAAGCCGGAGGACCCGAGGGCCCTCCGGCAGTTCGAAGTCCGCGCAGCTCAGCTGCACGAATCCCTCATCACGGAACGAGCGTGAACTCGAGCGCGTCCGAAAGGTTCGTGGTCTTCACGGCCGGCGGATCCCTGTACCAGCCCTGCGCCTGAACGACGGTGCCCGAGGAGAACGGGGCGCCGAGCGAGCTCGGGTTGGCGGCGACGAAGTTGAGCCAGTCGATCGAGAGCGAGCCGTCGCACTGGGCGAGCGTGCCGTTGGTGGGCTGCGTGCCCATGCGCTGCGTGGGCGACTTGACGCACAGGAAGCTCGAGCCGTTGATGCCCCAAGGAGTCGAGGCGCGGCCGGAGATCCCGTAGAAGAGCAGGCCCTGCTTCTGGCCTTCGACGTTGCTCACCGTGAGCGTGAAACCGCTCGCGGCCGCCGCCGACGGCGTGCCGGCGCTCGCGATGGCCGGGACGCAGCCGTTGGTCGACGTGCCGGCCGTGCAGTACACGACCGAAGTCGAGCCGCCGGTGGTGCTCACGCGGAACAGGCCCTGCGCGTAGGCGGTGCCGAGCGCGTTGCGGATCGACGCGACGAACACGAGGTCGCCGTTGTCGAACAGCACGAGGTCGTCGTTGCCGAACGTGTTGAAGAAGGCGTCGTTGTCGAACAGGCCGTTGCCGTCGACGTCGATCGGGTCACCCTCGCGGACGAGCTCGGTCGTGCCGTTGAGCACGAGCACGCCGTTGCGCAGCGGGTCGACGTTGTCGGTGACGCCGCCGACGACCCAGTTGCCGTTGCTGTCGCCCTGGTGAGCGAAGAAGCCGTCGGCGAAGGTCGTGTCGTCCCACAGCTCGGTGCCGCTCGTGAGCACCGGACCGCCGACGCGCGCGATCACGACGCCGTTGCGCACGACCCAGTCCTCCTCGGTGATGTCGTTGTTGCCGCGCGCGAACCAGGCGCCATCGAAGCCCATGCCGACCTCGACGATGCCGCTCGCGTCGACCGGATTCGCGAAGCCCGAGCCGGGGATCACGAAGCCTTCCTGCAGCACGACGGCGCCGTCGTAGACGATCACGTCGTCGATCGTCGTCGCGCTGAGCAGGTCGCCCTTCATCACGACGTGCAGGCCGTCGGCGCTCACCCAGGCATCCTCGAAGAAGAGGTTGTCCCAGGCGTCGCTCAGGCCGCTGAGCTGTCCCGTGGGCACGGTCGTGTCCTCGAGGTACAGCAGGTTCGCGCCCGAGACGAAGATCTCGTCGTTGTTCGCGGAGACCGGGTTCTGGATCAGGTTCGCCTCGAAGGACACGACGCCGGTGTTCGTCACCTGCACGTTCTCGAGGTTGTCGTTCCACAGCTCCGCACCCGGCAGCTGCGGGATGTCGAGGCCTTCGCGCGCGTTGACGGTGTAGGTGCCGGCCGAGTTGGTGACGACGTAGTCGTCGGCGGTCGAGGCCTCGCTCGTGTTGTTCTTGAAGATGTACGTGCCCGAGGTGTTGACGCCCTGCTTGGTCTGGAACGGTCCCATCGTCGAGCCCGCGACCGTGGCCCACGAGGCGACGTTGCCCTCGCGCTCCACGACGACGTTGTCTAGGAGCAAGAGGTCGTCGGCCGTCGTCGGCGCATCGCTGTCGGCGGCGATGATCCAGTGGCCGTTGGCGCTGCCGAACGGGCGATCGAAGGGGCCGAGGTGGCCGCTCGTGTTGGGGAAGGTGAGTCCGGGGATGCCGGGGACGACCGCCGTCGGGCTGCCGGTGATGCTCGTGTGGATCACCTGCACGCTGCCGACGGGGAGCAGCGTCTGAGTTTGCGAACCGAGCACGGTCGGCGTCGGGAGGCGAGGCGGGAGACGGTCGTTGGAGCCGTCTTGGGCGAGCGCGAAGCCACCGAGGGCGAGCGCCGCGAGAGTCACGTTGCTGAGCTTGCGGGATTGCATGGAGAGGGGTGCCGGAGAGCGAGGGAAAGGAATTCGCGTTCGACGCGAGGCAGAACAGGTGTACAGGCTCGCCCGCGACTTCGGGAAGTCGCATTTCGCGGCACTTGCGTGAAGATCGCGCTGCCCGGCACGAGCGCGCTATCATTTTTGCCCATGAACGCCTCGAACACGCCGCAGAACCCCGCCGGGCCCGTGCTGATCGCCGGTGGCGCCGGATACATCGGCAGCCACACCGTGCGCCTGTTCCAGCAGCGCGGCATCGAGGTCTTCGTCGTCGACAACCTCTCGACCGGGCACCGCGACGCGGTCGGGTGCGAGCTCGTCGTCGCCGACCTCGGCGACCGCAAGGCGCTCGACGCCATCTTCGCCAAGCACCGGCCGCGCGCGGTCGTGCACTTCGCGGCCAAGGCCTACGTCGGCGAGAGCGTGACCGACCCGGCCAAGTACTACCGCGAGAACGTGGTGGCGACGTTCACGCTGCTCGAGGCGATGCGCGCCGCGGAATGCCGCGAGATCGTGTTCTCCTCGACCTGCGCGACCTACGGCAACCCGCTGCGCGTCCCGATCGACGAGGACCATCCGCAGAACCCGATCTCGCCCTACGGCCGCACGAAGCTGCACATCGAGCACATGCTCGAGGACTTCTCGCGCGCCTACGGCCTGCGCTTCGCGGCGCTGCGCTACTTCAATGCGGCGGGAGCCGCGCGCGACGGCAGCCTCGGCGAGCGCCACGATCCCGAGACGCACATCATCCCGCTCGTGCTCGACGTCGCCGCCGGGCTGCGCAAGGAGATCGCGGTGTTCGGGGAGGACTACGCGACGCCGGACGGCACGTGCATCCGCGACTACATCCACGTCGAGGACCTGGCCGACGCCCACCTGCGCGCGCTCGTGCAGCTGCAGTCGGGCGTGCAGCAGATCAAGGTCAACCTCGGAACGGGGCAGGGCTTCTCGGTCAAGCAGGTGATCGACTCCGCGCGTCGCGTGACGGGCCGCGCCATCGCCGTGCGCATGGCGCCGCGGCGCGAGGGCGATCCGGCGCAGGTGATGGCCGGCGGGACGCGCGCACGCGACGTGCTCGGCTGGGTGCCGGCGCGGCCCGCGCTCGACGACATCGTCGGCGACGCCTGGCGCTTCCACTGCCGGCGCCACGGGATTCGCTGAGCTGCGCCGTTCGCGGGCGGAGAACCGAGTTCCTGCTCGAAATCGGCGCCGCGATCGCCAGAATCTGGCGCCAGAAAGGGCGTGCATCGGCGGCTCGAGGGGGCCGCGGGATCGCTGCGCCGGACCGAACCCGCATGGCCGCTGGCCGCAAGAATTCGAGCCTGTCCCCGGGCCTGCGCCTCGCGCTGGTGCTCGCGCTCAACGCTGCCGCCGTCTTCGTGCTGTGGCGCGTGTGGCCGCGCGACTCGGACGCGCAGGCGGCCGACCGAGGCGCGGCCAACCAGGACGAGGTGCCCGAGTGGCAGCGCGCGCTGCGCTCGGCGGCGAACGGAGCGGCGCAGCTCGTCGACGACGGTCCGCAGGTCGATGCGCCGGCCGGGCTGTCGCGTGAGCAGCTGAGCCAGCTCGAGCGCGGGCTGCGCGCGACGATCGAGAAGCACGTCGAGGAGGCGCGCAAGCTGACCGGCGGCAAGGTGCACCAGGGCAACACCGCGGTCGCGCTGCACGTGCGCGAGGTCGGTGCGGGGAGTGCGTCGGACATCGCGCTCGGTTCCGAGCGCCTGATGCGGCCGGCCTCGAACCTCAAGCTCGTCACGACGGCGGCGGCGCTCGCGCTGCTCGGCCCCGACTGGCAGTTCCGCACGCGTTTCGACGCCACCGGCCCGATCGAGGCCGGCGTGTTGCGCGGCGATCTGGTCGTGCGCGCCGGCGGCGACCCGCTGTACGACCCGACCAGCAATGGCGACGTCGAGCATCTGCTCGCGCCCGTGATCAGCGAGCTCGCGGGACTCGGCATCACGGTGATCGCGGGCGACATCGTGCTCGACGAGGGCGAGTTCCAGCGTCCGGCCCCGGCGCCGCAGTGGCCGGAGGCTGGCCAGCACTGGGCCGAATATTGCGCGCTCGCCGGCGGTTTCAGCGCCAATCGCGGCTGCCTGACGGCCATCGTGTCGCCCAGCGGCGTCGGCACGCCGGCGCGTGTCGAGGTCTTCCCGCGCGAGCACGGGCTGCCGCTCAACGTCGGCGTGCGCACCGAGGCGAAGGGTGGCGTCGACGTGCAGTGCGGAGCGCGGCCGACGGGCGTGATCGTGCGCGGTTCGATCGCGCGCGGCTCGGCGCCGTTCGTCGCGTCGTTCTCGCATCCCGACCCGGTCGAGCTCTTTGGCTACGCGTTCAGCGGAGCGCTCGCGCGCCGCGGGATCGTCGTGCAGGGGCGTTTCCGTCGCGAGCGCAACGTGCGCGCCGCTTCGACGCTGGCCGAGCTGCGCACGCCGCTCGAGAACGTGCTCGGGCCGATCAATGCCGACTCGACCAACGCCGTCGCCGACCAGCTGTTCCTCGCGACCGCGCAGGCCGTGATCGGGCAGGGGACACGCGCGGCCGGTGCGCAGGCGACGCGGCTCGCGCTCGAGCGCCTCGGCGTGCCGCGCGAGGGCTTCGAGCAGGTCGACGGCTCCGGCCTGTCGCGCGCCAACCGCATCACGGCGCAGCAGGTCGTCGCGTTGATCGAGAAGGTGCTCACGCAGGACCGCCGCAGCGCGCGCCTGTACCTCGACTCGCTCGCGGTGGCCGGGGAGCGCGGCACGCTCGACGACCGCATGGGCAAGACCGTCGCGCGCGGCCGCGTGCGGGCGAAGACTGGCTTCATCGACGGCACCAGCGCGCTCTCGGGCGTCGCCGAGGCGCTCGACGGCCGCCGTTTCGTGTTCTCGATCCTCGTCAACTACCCCGACTCCGGCGGGCTGAACAAGTCCGTGTGGAAGCCGATGCAGGACGAGCTCTGCGTGCGGCTGGTCGAGGTGGGGAAGAGCAAATGAGCACGCTGGACGCCAACGAACTCGAGCGCATCCTCGCGTTGGCCGTCGCGGCCGCCGAGGACGCGGGCCGCATCCTGCTCGAGCACCTGGGGCACCTGCGCCGCGAGGAGATCACGTCGAAGTCGATCGCGCGCGACCTCGTGACCGCCGCGGACGTCGCCAGCGAGCGCTCGATCGTCACGCGCCTGCGCCGCGAGTTTCCCGGGCACGCGATCGAGGCCGAGGAGGAAGTGCGCGACGCGCGCGGCGGCGACGACGAGCTGCGCTGGTTCCTCGATCCGCTCGACGGCACGCTCAACTTCGTCCACGAACTCCCGGCCTTCGCCGTCTCGATCGGCCTGTACCGCGGCACGACTCCGCTGGTCGGCGTCGTGCACGCCCCGCGCCTGGGCGAGACCTTCGCGGCGCGCGCGGGCGGCGGGGCGCGGCTCAACGGCGCACCGCTCCGCGTCTCGCGCTGCACGAGCGTCGGCGAGGCCTTCCTCGCCACGGGCTTCCCGTACCGGCGTGCGGAGCTCGCCAACAACAACCTCGGCAACTTCGAGGCCTTCTTCCTCGAGGCGCGCGAGATCCGCCGCATGGGCTCGGCCGCGATCGACCTCGCGTACGTCGCCGCGGGACGCTTCGACGGTTTCTGGGAGCTGCACCTCGCTCCGCACGACGTCGCGGGGCCGGGGCTCCACGAAACGGTGCGCGCGCGGCTCGTGCGGTAGCGTCCGGACGCGCGCCGGGGAAGTTCGCCCTGATCCGCAGTCGGCGCCGATTCCGGGCGCATTCCGGGGCTTCCGGTGGCCGCCGCGGAGCGGTACGATCGCAGCTTGCAGCGTTTCCACGCCCTCGCCCGGGAAACCCCGCTGAGCCCTTCGAGGGAGTGCGATTCGCGGTCGTAAATGCCGCTCCAAAACGAAGTTACAGCCGCCTCGCGCGACCGCAGCGCGATCCGCGTGCGCGGTGCGCGCGTGCACAACCTGCACGACGTCTCCGTCGAGATCCCGCGCCACCAGCTGGTGGCGATCACGGGCGTCTCGGGATCCGGCAAGAGCTCGCTCGCCTTCGACACGCTGTTCCGCGAGGGCCAGCGGCGCTTCCTCGAGACGCTCTCGGCCTACGCGCGGCAATTCCTCGGGCGCATGGAGAAGCCCGACGTCGACTCGATCGAGGGCCTCGCGCCGGCGATCGCGGTCGACCAGGCGGCGGCGAGCTCGAGCCCGCGCTCGACGGTCGGCACGCTGACGGAGATCTTCGACCACCTGCGCGTGCTGTACGCGCGCGCGGGCCGGCCGCACTGCCCGGAGTGCCACATCCCGCTCCAGTCGCTGACGCCGGAAGCGATCGTGCAGCAGGCGCTCGACCAGTACGCGGGCAAGTCGATCAGCGTGCTCGCGCCGCTCATCCGCGACCGCAAGGGCCAGCACCGCGAGGTGCTCGACGGCCTCAAGCGCCGCGGCTTGATCCGCGCGCGCGTCAACGGCGAGATCGTGCGCATCGAGGAAGCGCCGGAGCTCGCGCGCTACGTGCGGCACACGATCGAGGCAGTCGTCGATCGCCTGCGTCCGGATCGCGAACAACCCAGCCGCCTGCGCGAGGCGGTCGAGAGCGCGCTCGAGCTCTCCGGTGGCGACGTCATCTTCGCGCCGGCCGAAGAGGGCCTCGAGGAACGCGCGTGGTCGACGAGCCGCACGTGCCCGGGCTGTGGCGCCGACACTCCGCCGCTCGAGCCGCGCCTGTTCTCGTTCAACTCGCCGCACGGCGCCTGCCCCGGCTGCCAAGGACTGGGCGTGCGCCAGCAGGTGAGCGAAGTGCGCTTGATCCGCGACTCGGCGCTCACGCTGCGCGAGGGCGCACTCGCGGTGACGAGCAAGTCGGGCAAGTCGCTCAACTATCCCGCGGTCGACTTCGATTTCCTCGAGTCGGTCGCCGAGGCCTTCGATTTCGACCTCGACACGCCGTGGAAGGAGCTGCCGCGCGCGGCGAAGAAGGTCGTGCTCCACGGCAGCGGCGAGCAGCGCTTCGAGGACGACTTCACGTGGAGCGGCGCGAAGTACCAGGGCTCGGTGAAGTGGCAGCGGCAGTTCAAGGGCGTGATTCCGGCGCTCGAGAAGGCCGCGGCGGGCCACAAGCCGCAGGCGCTGAAGTTCTTCACGTCCGCGGCCTGCTCGCAGTGCAACGGCACGCGCCTCAAGCCCGCGGCGCTGGCGGTGAAGTTCGGTGGAGCCTCGCTGCGCGAGCTGCTCAACCTGCCGATCGCGCAGCTCAAGGTGCGCCTCGAGGCGCTCGAGCTGACGCCGCGCGAGCAACGCATCGCGCGCGACCTGATGGCGGAAGTGCGCAGGCGCGTCGAGTTCCTGCGGCAGGTCGGGCTCGAGTACCTCTCGCTTGCCCGCGGCGCCGACACGCTCTCGGGCGGCGAGGCGCAGCGCATCCGGCTCGCGGCGCAGCTCGGCAGCGCGCTGCAGGGCGTGCTGTACGTGCTCGACGAGCCTTCGATCGGCCTGCACGCGCGCGACCATTCGCAGCTGCTCGGCGCGCTGCAGCGGCTGCGCGACGGCGGCAACACGGTCGTCGTGGTCGAGCACGTCGAGGCCACGCTGCGTGCGGCGGACCACATCATCGACGTCGGTCCCGGAGCGGGACGCAACGGCGGCCGCATCGTCGCGCAGGGCACGCCCGAGGAGGTGTCGCGCGCGGACTCGCCGACGGGAAAATTCCTGCGCGGCGAGCTCACAATGCCGGCGCCGCCGGAACGCCGCCGCGGCACCGGCGAGTTCCTCGAGATCCGCGGCGCACGCGCCTTCAACCTGAAGGGCATCGACGTGCGCTTCCCGCTCGGGACGCTGTGCGTCGTGTCGGGCGTGAGCGGCTCGGGCAAGTCGACGCTCGTCAACCGCATCCTGCAGCCGCTGCTCGCGGCGAAGCTCGAGCGCGAGGGCGACGAGCCGGGTGAGCACGACCGCGCGTTCGGGCTCGCGCACGTCGGCGACCTCGTCGCGATCGACGCCGCGCCGATTGGCCGCACGCCGCGCAGCAACCCGGCGACTTACACGGGCGTTTTCGACGTGATCCGCGACCTGTTCGCGGCGCTGCCGGAGTCGAAGGTGCGCGGCTACACGAAGTCGCGCTTCTCCTTCAACGTCGAGGGCGGCCGCTGCGAGGCCTGCGGTGGCGCGGGCGCGAAGCTCGTCGAATTGCAGTTCCTCGCGCCGGTGACCGTGCCCTGCGACGAGTGTGGCGGCGAGCGTTTCCAGTCGGAGACGCTCGACGTGCGCTACCACGAGAAGTCGATCGCCGACGTGCTCGCGATGACCGTCGAGGAAGCGCTCGAGCTCTTCAAGGACCACCCGAAGATCGTGCGGCCGCTGCAGGTGATGGCGGACGTCGGGCTTTCGTACCTGACGCTCGGCCAGCCCTCGACGACGATTTCCGGCGGCGAGGCGCAGCGCATCAAGCTCGTCAGCCACCTGCAGAAACGCGCACGCGAGCACACCGTCTACCTGCTCGACGAACCGCCGACCGGCCTGCACCCGCAGGACATCGCCAAGCTCGTGGGCGCGCTGCAGAAGCTCGTCGACCAGGGCCACACGGCGATCGTGATCGAGCACAACCTCGACGTGATCCGCGCGGCGGACCACGTGATCGACCTCGGGCCCTCGGGCGGCGACGCGGGCGGCGAGCTCGTGGCGGCCGGCACTCCCGAGGAAGTCGCGAAGGTGCGGCGTTCCGCGACGGGCGCTGCGCTGCGCGGCGAGTTCATCGTCGGCCGCAAGCAGCTCGCGGGCGAGTTCGAGCACGCGCCGACCGATCGCATCCGCGTCGTCGACGCGACCACGCACAACCTGAACCACGTCACGGTCGAGATGCCGCGCGACGCGCTCGTCGTGGTGACGGGCCCTTCGGGTTCCGGCAAGAGCTCGCTCGCGCTCGACACGATCTACACCGAAGGCCGCCGTCGCTTCGTCGAGTCGCTCTCGACCTACGCGCGCCAGTTCCTCGGCAACCGCGACAAGCCGCCGGTCGACCGCATCGAAGGCCTCGGGCCCTCGGTCGCCGTCGAGGCGAGCACGTCGCGCGGGCATCCGCGTTCGACCGTGGCCACGACGACCGAGATCCACGACCACCTGCGCGTGCTTTGGGCGCGCGCGGGCACGCCGCGTTGCCCGACGCACGGCCTCGAGCTCGCCAAGGTCGATCCGGCGCGCATCGCACGCGACGTGCTCAAGAAGCACTCCGGCGCGCGCGGCTGGGTCGTCGCGCCGCTCGGTGGCCCGGGCGGTGTCGAGAGCGACGAACCGGCGCAGCTCGTGGCCGCACGCCTCGACGCGTGGAAAGCAGCGGGCTTCGTGCGCCTGCTGATCGATGGCGCGGAAGTGCGGCTCGACGCGAAACTGCCGAAAATCGGCCCGGAAACGCGCATTGACGTCGTCATCGACCGCCTCGGCTTCACGAGCGAGTCCCGCGCGCGCCTCGCGGAGGCCGCCGAAGGTGCGGCAGCGATGGCGCAGGGCCGCGTGAGCGTCGTCGTCTCCGGCGGCGCGCGCCTCGAGTACTCGACGCAGGGCGCCTGCCCCGAGTGTGGTCACCGGCTCGCGCACCGCCTCGACCCGCGCCACTTCTCGTTCAACACGCACGCGGGCGCCTGCCCCGACTGCGACGGCCTCGGTGCGACCAGCCGCTGCGATCCGGCGAAGCTCATCGTCGATCCCGGCCTTCCGCTGCAGGAAGGTGCGCTGCATGCGAAGTTCGCGCGCTACCTCGTCAAGGGCAAGGGCTACTACGAGCACCTGTTCCTCGAGGTCGCGCGCCAGCACAAGGTGCGAGTCGAGCTCGCGTGGGCGAACCTTTCGAAGGCGCACCAGGAGCTCGTGCTGCACGGCAAGGGCGCGAAGGCGAAGTACGAGGTGACGATCGAGAAGGAGAGCACGAACGCCGAGATCACCGAGCGTTTCACCTCCGATTGGACGGGCCTGTGCGGCCACATCGACGCGTGGCACAAGAAGACCGAGGACGCCGAGTGGGCGACCTTGCTCGAGCAGGTGATGACGACCGTGCAGTGCCCGACGTGCGAAGGCGAGCGCCTCGCGCCGGATCCGCGGCACGCGACGGTGTCGGGCGTGCGCCTGCCGGAGCTCGCGCGCTGGTCGGTCACGCGCTCGCTCGAGTGGCTCAAGGGCCTGTCGCTCTCGAAGGAACGTGCCGAAGCCGTCGAACAAGTCGTGGCGGAGCTCATCTCGCGCCTCGCGCTGCTCGAGCGAGTCGGCCTCGGTTACCTGACGCTCGACCGGCCGACGCACACGCTCTCCGGCGGCGAGGCGCGGCGCGTGCGGCTCTCGGCGAACCTCGGTTCGCAGCTCGTCGGCGTTTGTTACGTGCTCGACGAGCCGACGGTCGGCCTGCACCCGGCCGACGTGGACAAGCTCACGGGCGCGCTGCTCGAGCTGCGTGCGAGCGGCAACAGCGTGATCGTCGTCGAGCACGACGAGAGCCTGATGCGGCGCGCGGACTGGATCATCGACATGGGGCCGGGCGCCGGAAGGCTCGGGGGCAACGTCGTCGCTTCGGGAACGCCGGCGGAAGTCACGGCCAACACGCGCTCGCTCACGGGCGCTGCGCTGCGCGGCGAGCTCGCGCCGGAACGCAACGCGACGCGTGCGGCGAAGCGCAAGGACCAGGCGGCGCTGCGCTTGAAGGGCGCGACCGGGCACAACCTCAAGAAGGTCGACTACGAGGCGCGTTACGGCTCGATCAACGGCGTGTGCGGGCCTTCGGGCTCGGGCAAGAGCACGCTGATCCTCGACACGCTCGTTCCGGCGCTGCAGGGCGAACAACCCGCGGGACGCTGGAGCAAGTTCGAGATCGACGGCACGCCGCGTTGTGTCGTGATCGACGCGTCGCCGATCGGTCGCAGCCCGGCGAGCACGCCCGCGACGTACACCGGACTGCTCGAGCCGATCCGCGAGCTCTTCGCGCGCACTCCGGACGCGCGCATGAAGGGCTTCGGGCCGAGCCACTTCTCGTTCAACTCGCCCAAGGGGCGTTGTCCTGCCTGCGAGGGCAAGGGCGCGACGCTGGTCGAGATGCAGTTCCTCGCGGACCTGTGGCTCGAGTGCGAGGAATGCGGCGGCAAGCGCTTCGCGCCGGAGGTGCTCGAGGTGCGCTATCGCGGCAAGAACGTCGCGGACGTGCTCGAGCTCTCGGTCGACGCGGCGCTCGAGTTCCTCGAGGCGCACCCGCGCGCGGTCTCGATCCTGAAGACGCTGAAGGAAGTGGGGCTGGGCTACATGTCGCTCGGCCAGAGCTCGACGACGCTGTCGGGCGGCGAGGCGCAGCGCGTGAAACTCGCGGGCGAGCTGTTCCCCGGCGAGCTGAACGCGACGCCGGCGGTGATCGTGCTCGACGAGCCTTCGACGGGCCTGCACGCGAGCGACGTCGCGCGCCTCGCGGGCGTGCTCGGGCGCCTCGCCGACGAAGGCCACGCCGTGGTCCTGATCGAGCACCACACGGGCCTCCTGAACGTGTGCGACGAGCTCGTCGAGCTCGGCCCCGGCGGCGGCGAGGCTGGCGGGCGCGTCATCGCCCGCGGAACGCCGGCGGAACTCGCGCGCGACCCGCGCTCGGTCACCGGCCCGTTCCTCGGGAACGCCGCACCCAAGGCTCCGAACGGCACGACTTCCTCCCGCGCTTCCCGCGCTGAGGTTCTCCGATGATTCGACCCGACAACCCGCTGATCGTGCAGAGCGACCGCTCGCTCATGCTGCACACCGTGCGCGCGGTGCTCGACGCCAAGGGCCATCCCGTGCGCGACGCGCAGGGCCAGCCGCGCACGGAAGAACACCCGCGCTTCGCCGCCGCCCGCGACGCGCTCGCGGCCTTCGCCGAGCTCGAGAAGAGCCCCGACTACCTGCACACCTACCGCATCACGCCGGTGTCGGTGTGGAACGCGGCCGCGCTCGGCCTCACGACGGAGAAAATCGCCGAAATCCTCGACGAATATGCGTGTGTTCCGGTGCCCAAGCGGGTGCTCGATGACATCCGTGGCTGGATCACGCGCTACGGCCAGCTCAAGATCGAGCGCCGCCCGGGCGCGGACGGCAAGGAGACGTTCGAGCTCGTCAGCCAGTCGAAGGACGCGCTGAAGGACGTGCTCGGCCATGAGGCGGTGCGCAAGCTGGTGACGCGCGACGAGCAGGGCCGCGTGTGGGTCGACGCGCTCGAGCGCGGCACGATCAAGCAGGCGCTGATCAAGATCGGCTATCCCGTCGAGGACCGCGGCGGCTACCTCGAAGGTGACGCGCTGACGATCGCGCTGCGGGGCAAGACACGCGGCGGTCGCGCGTTCGAGCCGCGCCCGTACCAGCGCATGGCGGCCGAGGCCTTCCACGCCGGCGGCAGCGTCGCGGGTGGCAACGGTGTGATCGTGCTGCCCTGCGGGGCCGGCAAGACCGTCGTCGCGCTCGCGGTGATGAACCTGGTCGGCGCGAAGTCGCTGATTCTGACGACGAACACCGTCGCGGTGCGCCAGTGGCGCGAGGAATTGCTCGACAAGACCTCGCTCAAGCCCGAAGACGTCGGCGAGTACACCGGCGAGCAGAAGACCGTCGCGCCGGTGACGATCACGACCTACCAGATGCTCACGTGGCGGCGCGCGAAGTCCGACGTGTTCGAGCATTTCGAGCTGTTCAGCAAGCACAACTGGGGCCTCGTCGTGTACGACGAGGTGCACCTGCTTCCGGCGCCGGTGTTCCGCGCGACCGCGGACCTGCAGGCGCGCCGACGACTGGGCCTGACGGCGACGCTCGTGCGCGAGGACGGCAAGGAAGACGAGGTCTTCTGCCTGATCGGCCCCAAGCGCTTCGACATGCCGTGGAAGGTGCTCGAGGGCCAGGGCTTCATCGCGACCGCGACCTGCACCGAGGTGCGCGTGCCGCTCGACCCGTCGGCGAAGGAGGCCTACATCTCGGCCGGCGCGCGCGCGAAGTTCCGCGTGGCGAGCGAGAATCCCGCGAAGATTCGCGCCGTCGAGCTGATCCTCGAGCGTCACCGCGACGCGCACGTGCTCGTCATCGGCCAGTACATCGAGCAGCTCGAGCAGCTCGCCGCGCACCTGAAGGCGCCGCTGATCATGGGCCGCACACCCAACGCCGAACGCGAACGCCTCTACGCGCAGTTCAAGTCTGGCGAGGTGCGCGTGCTGATCGTCTCGAAGGTCGGCAACTTCGCCGTCGACCTGCCCGAGGCCAACGTCGCGATCCAGATCAGCGGCACGTTCGGCTCGCGGCAGGAAGAGGCGCAGCGCCTCGGCCGCATCCTGCGCCCCAAGAGCGACGGCTCGGCGGCGGCCTTCTACTCGATCGTGACGCTCGGCTCGCGCGACCAGGAGTTCAGCGAGAAGCGCCAGCTGTTCCTGACCGAACAGGGTTATTCCTACGAGATCATCGAGTCGGAAGCGCTCGAGGCGCGCGCGGGGGAGACGCGGTGAGCGAAGGATCACCGATGCCGGTGCCGCAGCCGCCGGGTGCGGATCGCGCGAACGTCGCGCGTCCCAAGCTCGCCGACCTGCTCTCGAACGCGGGCCAGCGTGAGCTGACGGAGCTGTACCTGTTCTGGGGCGGCCAGGACGCGCCGCCGCCGCCGCCGAACGTCGACGAGTTGCGCCGCGCGCTCGCGGCGTGGATGAGCGACGGCGAGACCGCCGAGGCGCGAGTCGCTTCGCTCGGCCGCCGCCCGGCGCAGATCCTGCTGATGTTCCTCGACGCGACCGGCTATTCGCACAGCCTGGCGGAGCTTGCGGAGCACCGCCTGCTCGCGCACCTCTCGCACTACGAGCTCGAGGCTTCCGTCGGCACGCTGGCACGCAGTGGCGTGCTGCTCGAGACCGCGGATCGCCGCTCGAAAGTGCCGGGCGCGAAGGCCTGGACGGTGCCGATGGAGCTCGGCGACGGCCTGCTGCGCCAGCAGCGCGCGAAACGCCGCGGCGTGTTCGACATCCTCACGCTGCGTGGCTTCCTCGATCGCCAGTACGACGATCCCGCACGCGGCAAGCGCATGACGCCGACGCGCCTGCGCGAGATGTACAAGATGTACTCGAACGAGGCGGCTGCGCTCGCGCGGGTCGAGCGCCTGCCCGACGACGTGCGGCCGCTCGTGGAGAAGTGCGTTCTGCAGTTCGGCGGCGTGCTGCCGCGCGGGCTGTTCGAGCGCCTCGAGGACGGCTCCGGGCCCTGGAACGGCATGCGCTGGAAGCAGGTGCTCGAGGAATCGCTGATCGGCACGGTCGAGAAGCTCGAGCTCTCGCGCTACGGCATCCAGCACGCCGACGACACGCTGATCGTGTTCAACGAGGTCGCGCTCGCGTGGCTGCGCCGCGTCGCAGTCCCCGGCGACCCCGACGCGCCGCACTCCGACCACGGCCTCGGCGTCGACCTCGTCAGCAACATCTCGCGCTTCATGGGCTTCCTGATCGAGCACAACGTGCGCTTCACGGTGCGCGGCGAGATCTTCAAGACCACCGAAAAACGCATCCTGCAGGAGCTGATCCCCAACCCCGGCCGCGAGCTCTCGCGCGCGGCGGTGCTCGACTTCATCTTCCAGTTCACGCGCGCCGGCGGGCTGATCGAGTCGACCGGCGAGCGCACGTTCGCGATCGCGACCGCCGGCCGCGAGTGGGAGCAGCGCCCGCTCGAGCAGAAGCTCTCCGGCCTCGTCGAATACGCGACGGAAGAGCGCGACGTCGCCGGCGACTGGTACCACCAGGTGCGCCTGCGCCGCATCTTCATGCGCCTGATGAAGCGCGTCGATCCGGGCATCTGGTACGACCTGATGTACCTGCCGTTCCTCGCGCGCAACACCTACCTCGCGGGCCTCGACCAGCTCGCCGTCGACGAATACTTCGGCGCGCGCGCCGGCGCCGGAAGCTACACGCCGATGGAGGACCCGCAGCGCCTCGCGTGGAACCTCGCGCGCTGGGTGCGCCAGCGCCTGTACCTGTTCGGCATCGTCGACCTCGGCTACGACAAGGCCGGGCGGCCGGTCGCGATGCGGCTCACGCGCTCGGGCGCGCGCCTGCTCGGCGTGGTCGAGGAAGTCGCGAGCGGGGCGCCGATGCTCGGCAGCCTGATCGTCACGCCCGACTTCGAGGTCGTGCTGTTCCCGACCGGTGACGACGCGGCGCTCGTGCACGAGCTCGACCGCTTCTGCGAGCGCGAGCGGCAAGGCGAGACGCTGCACTTCCGCCTGCTCGAGCGCTCCGTGCAACGTGCGCTCTCCGAAGGCATGTACCTCTCGCGCATGCTGTCCGTGCTGCGCAACCAATCGCGCACGCCCGTGCCGCAGAACGTGCTGTTCTCCGTGCGCGACTGGGCCGGCCGGGCGGGGCTCCTGCACCTCGACGGCGCGCTCGTGCTGCGCGGCGACAACGCCGACACGCTCAAGCGCTTCCAGAACGACGCCGGCGTCAAGAGTTACGTGCGCGAGGTGCTCGACGAGCGCCGCCTGCAGCTCAAGTCGCGCTTCGCCCCCAAGCGCCTGCACGCGCTCCTGCGCGAGTTCGGTTATCTCGTCGAGCTCGACGGCACGCCGTGAGCGCGACCCCGCGCCTTCCGCCGCCGCTCCTCGCGCTCACGCCGGGCGACCTCGACGCGTCGCGCGCGCCGCAGCTCGTCGAACGTGTCTCCCGCTGCTTTGCCGTCGGCCTGCGCGGCGTGCTCCTGCGCGAGCGCGGCCTCGCCGACCGCGACTTCCTCGCGCTCGCGCTCGCGCTGCGCGCGCGCTTGAGCGCTTGCGACGGCTGGCTCTGCCTCCACGACCGCCCGCACCTCGCGCTCGCCTGTGGCGCCGACGCAGTGCACCTCGGCGGTCGCTCGCTTCTGCCCCGCGACGTGCGCCGTTGGCTCGCGCCCGAAATTGCGCTCGGCCTCTCGACGCACGCTCACGACGCACGCGAGTCCTGGTCGCACGCTGACTACATCGTTCACGGCCCCGTGAAGCCGACGCTGAAGTCCGGCACACGCGTCGAAGGCATCGGCTTCGAAGCGCTCGCGAGCGCCGTGCGCTCCACTTCCGTGCCCGTCTGGGCGCTCGGTGGCCTCACCCCGTCCGACTCCGCCGCCGTCGCCCGCACGAGCGCACGCGGAATCGCCGTGCTTTCCGGCCTTCTCGCCGCCCCCGACCCCGTTCTGCGCACCGCCGAGTTCGTCGCCGCATGGAGCGCGACCGCATCTGGCGCGTAGGATCGCGGGGCATGAGCTGGAACGAAGACTCCCTGCACAGGTGGCTGGCGCGTTGGCCGAAGAGGAGGGCGGCGCTGGAGGCGGGCAATGATGCGGCGGTGCTGGCGAGCGCGCTGGTGCGGCCGGTCGTGTGCGTCGACATGGTCGTGGAAGGTGTGCACTTCGAGGTGGGGGAGCGAGCGGCGCTCGTCGGGCACAAGGCCTGTGCGCGGTCGTTGAGTGACCTCGCGGCGACGGGGGCGAGTCCGCGCGCGATTCTGGTCGCGTTGCGAGCGCCGCGGGAGGCGAAAGAAACACGACTGCGGCAGTTGCTCGCCGCAATCGAGCGCACGGCGCGTGCCTTCGGCGCCGAAGTCGTCGGCGGCGACACGACGTGCGCGAGTGGACCGTTGTCGCTGTCGGTGACGGCGATCGGCGAGCTCGAGCGTGGTGTCGCCGCACCTTCGCGGCGTCGTGCGCGAGGGGGACAGGTCGTCGTCGCGACCGGAGCGTTCGGCGGGAGTCGCGCGGGCCGCCACTTGCGCATCGTGCCGCGCTTCGACGCGGCGCGCTGGCTGCTCGACCTCGGTGCGACGGCGATGATGGACGTGTCCGACGGGCTCGCGCTCGACCTGTGGCGCATCGCGCGCGCATCGAAAGTCGCGATCGACATCGGCAGCGTGCCCGTGCATCGTGACGCACGAAAGGCGGCGGAGAAGAGCGGCCGCAGTGCGCTGCAACACGCTTTGCACGATGGCGAGGACCACGAGCTGGTTGCGACGCTGCCGCAGAAGTCGGTGCTGCGTGCGCTGCGGGAGGCGCCGGAGTGCTGCCCGGGTTTCGCGTTGCTCGGCAACGTGCGCCGCGGGCCGGCGGGAAGCTTGCGCGTGCCGACCTCGGAGACGACCGAGACGCTGGTGCGCTTTGACGGGCTCTCGGGATGGATCCACGGCCGGTGAGCGACGCGCGTTCGTTCGAGACCGACGGGCCGGAGGCGACCGAGGCGCTGGGGGAGGCGCTGGCCGCGCTCGTGCGCCCCGGCGACGTGATCGCGCTGCACGGCGAGCTCGGCGGCGGAAAAACCTGCTTCGTGCGCGGCCTCGCGAGGGGCTTGGGCGTGCCCGAGGGCGTGTCGAGCCCGACCTTCACGCTGATGCACACCTACGCCGGCCGGTTGCCGCTGCACCACCTCGACGCGTGGATGACCGAGCGCGGGGAGGGGTTCCTCGCCGACGGAGGGGCGGAATGGCTCTCCGGCGACGGCGTGGCGGCGGTCGAGTGGGCCGAGCACGTCCGCGACTGGCTGCCCGAGGCCCGTTTCGAGGTGCGCCTCGAGCATCTGGCGCCCGAACGGCGGCGGGTCGGGCTCGTCTGGACTGGCGCGGGGGAGCGGCTCGCCCCCCTGAAGGCGCCTCCGGGCACGGAAATGGGCTGAACCATGGCCCGCCCCGCGCGTTGGAGGAGGCCTTGAAGGGGACCTGGGATGGCGACCGGGATCCGCTCGCGGCTCTCCGGGCCGGTGACCGGGGCCCCTTCGAGGAGTTCGTCCGCACGGAAGCGGGCACGTTCCTCGGGTTCTTCCAGCGGCTCGGAGCCGAGCGGGGGGAGGCCGAGGACCTGGCCCAGGAAGTGTTCCTGAAGTTGTACAAGAGCGCCCCGACCTACGCCGACCAGTCGCGCTTCTCGAGCTACGCCCTGCGCGTGGCCCGGAACGCCTGGATCGACCGTCGGCGCCGGAAGGCAGTGCGGGTCGACGGGGCGTCGCTCGACGACACGCAGGACGAGGGCGCGAGCCTGCTCGAGCGCCTGCCGTCGCAGGGGCCGGAGACTTCGAGCCGCGCGGAACGGGCCGAGGAGCGCGAGCGGCTGGCGGCGGCGCTGCGCCTGCTGCCCGAGAGTCACGCCAGCGTGTTCGAACTCGCCGTGCTGCAGGAACTGCCGTACTCGGAGGTTTCCGCGGTGCTCGGCATCCCGGTGGGAACGGTCAAGTCGCGTGTCTTCCATGCGCTGCGCAAGCTGCGCGAGGCGCTCGGCGGCGGAGGTGAGGCGTGAGCGGCAATCACAAGCATTTCGACGAGCCGACGCTGCTCGAGGCGGTGCTCGACAGTTCGGCGGAAGCGCTGCGCGCCGAGCTGCGCGCCTGCGCCGAGTGCTCGCGCCGCGCGGCCGAGCTCGAGTCGTTCGCCTCGCACCTGCGCGGCACGCTGCTCGACGCGCCGGAAACGGAACTGGCCTCGCGCTCCGAGCAGCGTTTCGCCGAGCGTGTTCTCGCGCGCACGACGCGCGAGGACCTGAGCCGCAAGGGCGATCTCGATCTGATGGTGCGCTTCGCCGTCGAGCGCCTGCGTGCGTCACCGGCGCTGCGAGTCGCGGCGGCGGTCATCGTCGTGCACCTGTGCGCGCTGCCCGTGCTCGCGTGGATCGTGCTGCGCGCACCCGCGCGGCAGGGCGTGTTCCGCACCGCGATCGAGCCGCCGCCGCCGGCCTTCCCGGCGGAAACCGAGGGCGAGCCCGAGCGCGAGATCACGGCGCCGTGGCCGGAGGTCGAGCCGCGGACGGTCGAGGTCGAGCCCGCGTCGCGCAACGAAGAACCTTGGCGCGCCGCGTTGCGCCGCTCCGACCGCGCCTCCTGGGCCGCCTCGGCGCCGCAGCCGTGGACCGACAAACAACCGACCGACGCGCTCTCTGCCATGCTGTGGATCCGCGCGAACCGCCTGCATGGCCGCGAAGTGCCCGAATGGGTCTTCAGCCGCGTGCCCGAAGGCGAACCCAGCCGTCAGGCCGTGTGGTGCGACGTGCTGCTCGACGAGTGGGCGCTCACGGGCGAACGTCCGCTGCACTTGGAGCGCGTCGTCGCGCGTCTCGCCGCCCTGCCGCAGTTCCAGCGCTCGCGCCTCGTGGCCTGCACGCTGCAGCGCGCCGCCGCGCTCGGCGCCATCGCTCCCGAACGCATCACCGCGCTGGCCAAGGCCGACCCGCAGGCGAGCGAGATCGCGCAACGCTCCGCGCGGGAACCGCTCGACACCCTGTGGCGCCTGTCGCTCGGCGACCACGGCGACGGCGGCTCGCCCGAACGTACGGCGGCGCTGGCGGCCTGGGGCGCGACGGCCAAGTAACGGGAGGCGCGCTCCGCTGTAGCGGGGCCCGTCGCCAGAGGGATTTCGCGCGGAGCCACGGCCCCCGGGCCGATCCGCGCGGCCTCTGGCCCTTGTTTTGCACGGTGCGCACGTGGCGCCGTGGCTCCCGCCCGCCCGCGGCGCTAACCTCCTCCGCCCATGTGGACTCCCGTCGTCCTCTGTTGCGCCCTGTGGGGCGTTTCCCTGCCGCA
Source organism: Planctomycetota bacterium (assembly GCA_026692705.1). Lineage (GTDB taxonomy): Bacteria > Planctomycetota > UBA1135 > UBA1135 > F1-120-MAGs118. Next base: position 14,273 of record JAPLOE010000249.1, on the reverse strand, counting down.
GGAGGGGGCCCAGGCTCCGGCGGCCGCTCCCGTGGCCAGCCACGCGGGTCTCGAGCTCTCGCTCTCCGACGCCGTGCGGACCGCGCTCTCCAACGACCTGACCCTCAAGGTCGAGGAGGTCTCGGCGGAGGTGAGCGAGTTCACGTTCCAGGGCTCGTGGGGCAAGTTCGACCCGCGCCTGCGCGCGGACGCGTCGTTTGCCGACGTCGAGTCGCGCAACAACTCGCCGTTCATTCCGGTCGCGAGCATCAGCTCGCAGACGTGGCAGTTCGACAGCGGCCTCAACTTGCCGTTGCTCACCGGCGGCGCCTTCGACGTGTCGCTCTCGCAGTCGAACACCGACACGAACTTCGCGACCATCCAGCGCTCGGTGTCGGAGACGCTCGCGCTGAGCTTCAACCAGCCCTTGCTGCGTGGCGCGGGCACCAGGTACGCGACCTCGTCGTCGCGCGAGGCCGAGCTGCGCTACCGGCGCCAGCTCGAGCGCGTGCGGCAGGTGCGACAGGACCTGATCAAGCGCGTCGCCGATGCCTACTGGGACGTCGTGACGGCGCGCGAGCAGCTAGCGGTGGCCGACGAGACGCTGGCACTCGCGCGAGAGCAGCTCGAGCAGAACCAGCGGCGCCTGCAGCTCGGTGCCGGCACCGAGGTCGAGGTGCTGCAGGCCGACACGAACGTGGCGCAGCGCGTCGAGCAGCGGCTGGCGCGCGAAGTCGCCGTGCGCGCGGCCGCGGACCGGCTCAAGGGCCTGATGCACCCGGGCACCGACGCCGCGAAGTGGGACGCCGAATACTCGCCCGTCTCGCAGCTGCCCGAGCTGCGCCCGGAAGAGATTCCGAGCTGGGGAGCGGCCTTCGCGGTCGCGCTCGCCGAGCGTCCCGAGCTGCGCCAGCAGCTGTTCCTGATCGACGAGGCGGAAGAACGCCTGCTGCGCGCCGGCAACGAGCGCCGCAGCCAGCTCGACTTCGTGTTCACCACGTCGAGCCGCGCGATCGAGCAGAACGAGGGCGATGCGCTCTCCTCGGCGGCGCAGTGGGAGTACCCGACCTACCAGGCGGCGCTCAACTTCAGCACGCCGATCGGAAACCACACCGCGCTGTACGCCGAGAAGTCGGCGCGCGCCGGCGTGCGTTCGGCGCGGCTGGGCTACGAGCAGGCCGAGTCGTCGATCGTCGAGGAAGTGCGCGCGGCGGTGCGCAACACGCTGTACTCGATCGAGGCCGTGCGTGCGGCGGCCGCGAGCGCGGAGCTCGGCCGGCGCCAGCTCGCCGCGGAACAGGCGCGCTACCGCGAGGGCCTGTCGACCACGTTCCAGGTGCTGCAGTTCCAGCAGCAGCTCGCCGAGTCGCTCTACTCGCAGACGCTCGCGCGCGCCAACCTCGCCAAGGCCTTCGTCGCGCTGCGCCGCGCGCAGGGCGTGCTCGACGAGGAGCACGTCGAGGGGCGCTAGCCCCGCCCGATGCAGCTCCCGCGCCTTCGCCCCACGCTCGCTGCACTCGCGCTCGCGTTCGTCGCGGCCTGCGGCAAGGATGCGCCCGCGCCGTCGGGGCCGCCGCCGGATCCGCTGCGCGAGGACGGGCGCGTCTCGTACCTGCTCGTGCCCGGGCCGCGCTCGGGCCACTACGACGTCGACACGTCCGACCGCCTCGCGATCCTCGCCGAGAACCTCGAGCACGGCACGCGCGACTCGCTGCGGCGCGCGCGCGAGGAACTGGGCGCGGCGGGACCCGAAGGACTCGAGATCGTGCGCCGCACGATCGACGCCTACTTCGCCAGCCCCGATGGAGTCGCGCACCTGCGCAACGCGATCGACGTCGTGCAGCGCAGCGACGCTCCCGGAGCGCGCGAGCTCGCGCTGCGTGTGCTCGAGCACCCCGACGTCGGCATCGCGTCGCTCGCGGCGAGTGCGCTCGAGAAGCACGGCACCACGGAGGACGTCGACCTGCTGATGGCGCGCTTCCTCGTGGCCGATCCGGAGTTCAAGCTCAAGTTCTTCCTCGCCGCGGCGCAAATCGACCCGCCGCGGGCGCAGCGCGAGGTGCTGGCGTGGATCGAGAGCGGCCAGTACGACGGCCTGTGGGACGAGTGCGTGACGCTGCTCTCGCAGGCGACGGCCCCCGACGTGGTCGGGCGCATCAGCGCGCTGTGGCGCGACGCCCTGCCGCGCTTCCGCATCCTGCTCGCGGCCCCGTGTGCGCGCGCCGGCGATGCCGAGGCGCTGGAGTTCCTGCGCGGCGAGGCGCGCAGCTCCGAGCAGTGGCGTGCGGAGCTCGGCGTGGCGGCGCTGCAGCAAGCCAACCTCGACGACGAGCTCGACTACGTCGCACGCAAGTCGGTCGTGCAGAGCGCGCGCATGCGGGCGCTCAACGCGCTCGCCACCGACGAGCTCGCGCGGCGCCACATCGAGGCCTTCCGCGCCAACTTGAACGAGGCCGACTCCGCGCTCTCGACCGCCGCGCTCGCGGTGCTCGTGCGCATCGGCGACTCGCTCGCGATCGACCGCGCCATCGAGCTCGTCGGGCAGGACGAGGGCGAGTCGCTGCAGACCGCCATGACGGCGCTGCGCGATCCGGTGCGCAAGGATCCGGTGCTCGCCGAGCGGGTCTTCACCGCGCTCGCACGGCGCCGCGAGCCCGAGCGGACGCGCGCGCTCGGCGACCAGATGCGAACGCTGCAGGCGATCGGCCAGGTGCCGGTCGAGGGTGCGGCGCGCGCGCTGGTCGAGCTCTCGCGCACGGCGAAGGGCGACGTGTCGAACGTGCGCGCGGCTCGCTGGCTGCTGCAGCAGGCTGGCAACACCGGCGCCGCCGGCCAGCGCGTGATCTACGAGGAACTGCAGGCGACGACCGATCCCGTGCGGCGGCTCGATTGCCTCGAGAGCCTGTCGGCCTGGGGCGGTCCGGTCGCGGTCGAGCTGCTGATCCAGTTCGTCGAGAGCGAACAGGCGCGGCCTTACGAGCTGCTCTACGCGGCGGACCGGCTCGTGAAGCTTGGCACGGTCGACCAGATCGCGCCGGTGCTCAAGCGCGTCACGTTGCGCGTGACGCAGCCCGACGTGCGCGTCGCGCTGCAGAGCCTGCTGTGGACGAACTACCCGCCGCGCTCGCGCTGATCAGCGGTTTTCCGCGATGTCGAGCCACTCGGCCGACGTGACGCTCGGAGCGCGACCGGGGCCGCTGAAGCTGCCGTCGGAGTTGGCGTTGCCGACGAGGCGCTGCTCGCGCGTCCACGCGTAGGCCGAGAATCCGGTGCGGCGGTGCTGCCACGGCCAGGCGCGCACGGGCACCGCGTCGCCGGGGCGACCGATCTCGAACAGGTAGCCGTGGCGGCGCATCAGCGTCCCGCCGGCGAGGAATTCCGCGTCCTCGAACTGCCGCGGGTAGCCCGGCGCCTTGAGCACGAGCGCCTCGACGTTCGTGGCGCACTCGCCCGCCTGCACCTCGTTCTCGACGAGCGCGGCCAGTCGCTCGACCACGAGGCGCGCATCCTCCTCGTTCTCGCGCAGCGCGAAGTCGCGCAGGCGCGGCAGGGAGACGACGAGCACCACGACACCGACCGCGACGAGCGTGGCGGCGCTCGACAGCCGCATCGCCCCGCGGCGAGAACCGAAACGACCCTGGACCATGTTGTTGCCTCTGGCGGGATCGTGCCTCTCCGGATGCTAGTCTTCAAGCGCATGAACGCGCCGAAGCTCGCGAGCCTGCCGGAAACGCTGCGTTCCGCGGCGACGGGAATCGCGCGGCGGCTGCACGCGGGCGGCTTCCAGGGCTGGCTAGTCGGAGGTGCGGTGCGCGACCTCGCGCTAGGCCGCGACCCCAAGGACGTCAACATCGCGACCGACGCGCGCCCGGAGGACGTCGAGCGGCTGTTTCCCGGCGCCAAGGACGTCGGCCGCGCCTTCGGCACGCTGATCGTGGTCGAGGCGGGGCTCGCGGCGCAGGTGACGACGTTCCGTTCCGAGCGCGGCTACAGCGACGCGCGGCGGCCCGACCACGTGGAGTTCGGGGCGAGCGTCGAGGAGGACTCGCGGCGGCGCGACTTCACCTGCAACGCGCTCTACCTCGATCCGCTGGACGGCACGTGCCTCGATCCGCAGGGTGGGCTCGTCGACCTCGGCCGCAGGTCGTTGCGGGCGGTGGGGGAGCCGCGCGAGCGCTTCCGCGAGGACGGGCTGCGACTGCTGCGTCTCGCGCGTTTTGCGGCTGATCTCGACCTCGAGGTCGAGCCGGCGACGCTCGCAGGCGCGCGCGAGGCGGCCGGGGCGATCGTGGGCGTGAGCGGCGAGCGCGTGCTGGCGGAGCTTCTGACCATGGCGAACCGCGCGCGGTCGGCGCGGGCGCTGGAGCTGCTCGACGGACTCGGGCTGCTCGCGCGCGTCCTGCCGGACGTGCCGGCGGCGGAGTTCGGGC
>JAPLOE010000249.1:0-9847 GCA_026692705.1 Planctomycetota bacterium | reverse complement strand
GTCGCGCGTGGGGTCGGCGATCCGCTGGGGGACGTGGCGCTGCTGGCGGCGCTCGTGCTCGACGAGGCGCTCGACGGCAAGCGCGCGACGCCGCGGGAGCGTCTCGAGGCCCGCATCGGGCCGTTCCATCCGTCGCGCGAGCTGCAGACGGGCTTGCGCGAGGTCGGGGAGACGCTGCAGGAGCTGGAGCACTGGATCGCGGAGCTTCCGCGGCGCTCGCGGCTCGTCCGCACGGCGCGTGGTGCGTCGTTCTCGAGCGCGGCACGGCTCGCGCGGGCCTCGGCGCAGGAGCGGCGGCTTCCCACGGAGCTCCTGGACAAGAGCCTCGCCCGCGCCGCCGCGCTCTCGGAAGCCGACCTGCGTCCGCGTCCGTTGCTCACGAGCTCCGACTTCTCCGCGGCCGGCATTCCGCGCGGCCCGCGCTGGGGTCAGCTCCTGCTCGCGGCCGAGACGGCGCAGCTCGAGCTCGAGCTCACGACGCGCGAGGCCGCGCTCGAATGGCTGCGCGCGCGCGGCGCGAGCTAGGTCGGCGGGAACACCTTGCGCAGCGCGGCGGAGAGCGGGAAGCCGCTCAGGATCGCGAGCGCGGCCCACGTGCAGTCCGACTTCGCCGACAGCGTGAACAGGCCATCGAGCACCGAGCGCGTGCCACCTGCGCACAACGTCACCGCCGCCGTGAACACGATCAGGCGACGGAGTGCGACACCCGTCGCGCGGCCCGCGTCCGCGCGCGTGAGCGGCCCGGGGCGGCGCGCCTCGTTGAACAAGGCGATCGAACCGAGCATGACCAGCGCGAACGGCGCGAGCGAAGGCCACTGCGGTCCGTCGGCGACGTGCACCCACGGCACGGCGAGCAGCGCGAGCGCCGCGAGCGAGAGGTACGTGCGCGGAGTGGAGCCGACGGCCGAGTCGTCGCTCGCGTCCTCGAGCCGCGCGACCCGCGACGCGCTCACGACGTAGAGGAAGTACAACGCGACGATCGCCGGCGCCCAGTCGATGCTCTCGCCGAAGCCGCTGCCTGCGCGTTGCGCCACGTGGATGCCGAAGCCGAGGTTCGCGGCTCGACAAGCTCCGAGCAGGAGCGGCCCGCGCCACGGCCCGCGCCCGACGAAGTCGTAGGCGAGGACGAGCGCGACGAGCCCCGCCATCCACAGCGCCGCGTTCGCGAGTGCTGCGAGCAGCACTGCGGCCGCCAACAGCCCAATCCCCGCGACCAGCGCCGCCTGCGGCGTCACCGCGCCGCTGGGGATCGGCCGATCCGGGCGCGTGCGTGCGTCCTCGGCGCGATCAGCCCAGTCGTTGAGCACCATCCCGCCGTGGTACACGCAGGCCGAAGCCGCGAGTGTCGGCACGACGAGGCTCGCCTGCGGAAACGCTCCGACTCCACCGAGCGCGAGGCCCGCGACGGCGTCGGCGAGCGCGGAAGGCAGCAGCGAAAGCCGCGCGAGCCGGCCCCAGGTCGCGAGCGGCGAGCTCGCGCTCACAACTGCATCACCCGCACGACGTCGTTGTAGGTGACGTACACGAGCAGCGACAGGATCAGCACGAGCCCGACCACCTGGCTGTAGCCGAACACACGTTCACTGACGGGCGAGCCCTTCAGCTTCTCGATCGCGAGGAACATCAAGTGCCCACCGTCGAGCAGCGGCACCGGCAGCACGTTGATGAACGCGAGGTTCACGCTCAGCAGGCACAGGAAGAAGATCAGCTTCGCGAGGCCCATTCCGGCGCCCGAGTAGGCGTACAGGCCGATCGAGATGATGCCGCCCATGTGCTTGCTCGAGACGCGCCCGAGCACCATGTGCTTGATCATCTGCCACGAGTCGACGAGGAACTTCCAGGCCGCGCGCGTGCCGACCTCGACGGCCTCCGCGAAGCTGTCCGCGCGGTACGTGTACATCGCTTCCTTCCAGCCGAAGCCGTAGTCGGGCTGCAGCGGAAGGCCCGGCTTGACGGTGACGTCGACCACGCTCACGGCGCCTGCGGCGTCGCGGCGCTCGAGCTTGAGCACGATGTCGAGCCCGTCCGCCGAGGCCGAACGCGCGATCGGCAGGAAGTCGGTTTCCCACTCGGCGAGCGGGACGCCGTTGGCCGAGAGCAGCACGTCTCCGCTCTCGACCTGTCCGTCGACGGCCGCACGCGGCGAGACCTGCACGCGGCACTGCTTGCTGCCGCGCAACGCCACGGCCCGCGCGAGCTCGAGAGCGCGCGCGCGCTCGAGCTTCGGGCCCTTCAGCAGCTTGATCGCGCCTTCGCGCTCGAGAACGATCTCGATTCCGGCGCTGGAATCGGCGAGGGCGAGCTCGAGGTCGTGCTCGCGCGAGATGCACTTGCCGTTGGCGCGCAGGACCCGATCGCCGACCGCGAGTCCGAGCGCGGCGAGGTCCGCGTTGGGCCGCAGCGCGACCACACGATCGATCGCCGGCGCGAGCCCGAGCACCGCACGGCCGGGAACCTCTTCCCACTTCGGCTCGAGCAGCACATCGCGTTCCTTGCCCTCGGCATCGGCCACGCGCAACGCGAGCGATTCCCCGCGCCGCAGCGCCAGCAGCGCCGACGCATCGGGCGGAAGCTCCGGCAACGCACCGCCGCACGAGACGATGCGATCGTTCTCGGTCAGGCCGGCGGCCGCCGCGGCGCCCTCGGGCTTGACGAGGATCGGCGCCGCGAAGCCGTAGGCGGGCTGGATCCCGAGCGTCGCGAGTCCCATGGCCTCGTCGTAACTCGGCTCGACGGTGACGCGCGTCGGCTGCGTCGCGCCCGGCCGCAGCACGAGCATCTCCATCGGGCCTTCCGACGCGAGCGCCGCCTCCTGCACGATCGACTCGAAGTTCGTGATCTTGGAGCCGTTGAACTCGAGCACGCGCGTGCCGGGCTCGAGGCCCGCCTGCCACGCGGCGCCGCCGGGCGTGACGCCGCCGATCAGCGGCTCGTTGAACGGCACGCCCGTGAACAGCACGAGCGGCAGGACGACGACCGCGAACACCATGTTCATCAGCACGCCGCCGGAATAGATGAAGAAGCGCGCGCCGACCGACTTCGCCCGCAGCTCGTCGGGCCGCGGCGCGTCGCCTTCGCTCTCGCGCTCCTCACCGGCCATGCGCACGTAACCACCGATCGGCAGCACCGCGATCTGGTACAGCGTGTCGCCGCGGCGGAAGCCGAGCAGCTTGGGGCCGAAACCGAGGCTGAAGACGTCCACACGCACCTTGCACAGGCGCGCCGCGAGGAAGTGACCGAACTCGTGCACGAAGATCACGAGGCCGATGCCGAGCACCATCAGGACGCTGCGCAGGATCGAATCGAGAGGCATCGTCACTTGTGGGCCGCGGCGCGGTCGGGTGCGAGGGGCGAGTTGGGCGGGAGAGGCCGGGAAAGCGCGCCGATTTCCTCGGCGGCGAGCTCGCGGGCGAGCTGGTCGGCCTCGACGAGGCGTTCGATGGAGCCCGAGAGCCCCGGACGGCGCTCGAGCACGCGCCGGTTGACGCGCTCGATGTCGCAGAAGCCGATGCGGCCGGCGAGGAAGGCCTCGACCGCGACCTCGTCGGAGGCGTTGAGCACGGCGCCGCTGTCTCCCCCGAGCTCGCAGGCGCGGAAGCCCAGCTCCAGCGCCGGAAAACGCGCCGGATCGACGGGCTCGAAGGTCAGCTTCGCGAACTGCTGGAAGTCGAAGCCGGTCATCGGCGCCGCGACGCGCTCGGGATGGTGCAGGCAGAAGTGCAGCGGCCCGCGCATGTCGGGCGGGCCCATCTGGCCGAGCACGGAGCCGTCGACGAATTCGACCATCGAATGCACGATCGACTGGCGGTGGATCACGACCTCGATGCGCGCGCGCTCGAGGCCGAACAGGTGGTGGACCTCGAGGATCTCGAGCGCCTTGTTCATCAGCGTCGCCGAGCCGATCGTGATGCGTGGGCCCATGCTCCACGTCGGATGGCGCAGCGCCATCGCGGGCGTGACGCCGGCGAGGTCGGCGGGCGCGGTGTCGCGGAACGGGCCGCCGCTCGCGGTGAGCAGCACGCGGCGCACCCGTGCGAGATCCTCGCGGCCGAGGCACTGGAAGATCGCGCACAGCTCGCTGTCGACCGGCAGGATGCGGCCGCCGCGCGAGCGCGAGAGCTCCATCAGCGCCTCACCCGCGACCACCAGCGACTCCTTGTTGGCGAGCGCGAGCGCTTTGCCACGCTCGAGCACGCGCTGGCTCGCCTCGAGGCCACGCGCGCCGACGACGCCGTGCACCGCGAGGTCGTAGTCGCCGCGTTCGCACAGCTCGCCGAGAGCATTCGGACCGCTGAGCACCTCGACCGACGCGCCCAGCTCGCGCCGCGCACGTTCGGCGGCCTGCGGATCGGAGAGCGCCAGCCGGCGCACGGAGAATTCGCGGGCCTGGGCGACCGCCAGCTCCCAGGAACTCCCGGCGGCGAGGCCCTCGACCCGGAAGGATCCCGGCCGGGTGCGCATCACGTCGAGGGTCTGGGTCCCGATCGAGCCGGTGGAGCCGAGGACAAGGACGGAACGCATGCAGCGGAGCCTGGGGTGCGCGCGACGGGCGACCCGCAGCTCGCAGTGGAGCTGCCGTCGATTGGCCGGTCGTCGCGGCGTTGTTAGTCTAGGGCGTCGTTCGGGGCGGGGAAACAGCGGCGCGGCTCGCGTCCGTTTCGCCGCGCGACTCCCGGCGCACCCCACGTCCCTTGAGCAGCCCGCGAATGGCCCGCCATTGCCCCCAGTGCGGTTCCGCGCTGGCTCCGGCGACCGTAGAGGGACGGCCGCGCCTGCGCTGCGCCGCCTGCGGGTTCGTGCTCTACGAAAACCCCGCCTGCGCCGCCGCCGGCGTCGTGGTCGACTCTTCCGGCCGCGTGCTGCTCGTGCGGCGGGCGCTGGAGCCTTGCCGCGGCCTGTGGGCGCTGCCCGCGGGCTTCCAGGAGGTCGACGAGGAGCCCTCGGACACGGTCGTGCGCGAAGTGCGCGAGGAGGCGGGCCTCATCGTGCGCCCGCGCGAGCTGCTCGACCTGTTCCTCGTGCGCACCCCCGGCCGGCGCCCGACCACCTTGGCGGTGTACCTGTGCGAGCACGTCTCCGGCGCCCCGGCGCCCGGCGACGACGCGCAGGAAGCACGCTTCTTCGACCTGCGCGAGCTCCCCTCCGAGATCGCCTTCGACAACCGCGAACGGATCCTCTCGCACTTGGGCGACGATCCTCGTTACCTTCGTTGCCTCTCCAACATGAGCACCCACGCAAAAGGCGGCGCGACCTCGATTTCCTACAAGGACTCCGGGGTCGACATCGAGAAGAAGTACGGCGCCGTCGAGCGCGCGACCGAGGCGATCCGCAAGACCTTCACGCCCGGCGTGGTCGGCGACATCGGCAACTTCGGCGGCCTGTTCGACCTGCAGCGGGCCGGAGTCGGCCAGGGCCTGCTCGTGGCGAGCGCCGATGGCGTCGGCACGAAGCTCGAGGTCGCCAAGCGCGCGCGCGTCTACCACACGGTCGGGCGCGACCTCGTCAACCACTGCATCAACGACATCCTCGTGCAGGGTGCGCGGCCGCTGTTCTTCATGGACTACGTCGCGGTCGGCAAGATGGAGCCGGAGATCGTGGCCGACATGATCCGCGGCTGCGCGGACGGCTGCCGCGAGAACTCGGTGGCGCTGCTCGGCGGCGAGACGGCCGAGATGCCGGGCCTGTACGCGCCGGGGGACTTCGACCTCGCGGGTTTCATCGTCGGCATCGTCGACGCGGCGAAGCTGCTCGACGGCAGCCGCGTGAAGCCGGGGCAGGTCGTGCTCGGGCTGTCGTCCGCGGGCCTGCACACCAACGGCTATTCGCTCGCGCGCAAGATCCTGTTCGACCACAAGGGCCTGTCGGTCGACGACCGCCCGAAGGAACTCGCCGGTGCGAGCGTGGGGGAGGCGCTGCTCGCCGAGCACCGCTCCTACTACAAGCTGCTCTGGCCGCTGCTCGAGCAGGGCAAGATCGCCGCGATGGCGCACATCACCGGTGGCGGGCTCGTCGACAATCTGCCGCGTGTGCTCGGCTCGAGCGACGCGGTTCTCGACCGCACCTCGTGGCCCGTGCCGCGCCTGTTCCAGTTCCTGTGCGACGCCGGCAACGTCGACGCGGAAGAGCGCTACCAGGTGCTCAACATGGGCATCGGCATGACGCTGATCTGCGCGCCCGAGGACGTCGGCGCCGTCGGGGCGCACCTGCGCTCCCAGGGCGAGCCGTTCTTCACGCTCGGGCGCATCGAGGCGGGCAGCGGCGTCGTCCGCTGGTCGCGCTGAAACGTTGCGCTTACGCCCCCCAGAACCCCTGAGCGGGGTTTCCGGGCTGGATCCTTGGCGGCCGATGGGCCAAGCTCACGCAAACTCCCTCTCCTCCGGTGCTACCCCGACTCCCAGCCCGGCTACAAACACCCATGACCCACTCGCTCCTCAGTCCGCGCCCCGGCGCGCTCGCGCTGCTCGCCGTCCTCGTGCTCGCGCCCTTCGCGGGCGCCCAGCAGGTGGGGGAGCTCGGCGACAAGGAACAGCAGGCCCTCGGCAAGACGCTGAACAAGTTCATCAGCCCGAAGTCGGACAAGGAGAAGGAGAAGGCCAAGGCCGAGCTCGTCTCCTCGCTCGAGAAGATCGGCAAGAAGCGCGGGGCGAAGGAGACGCAGGATGCGCTGATCGCGGCGCTCTCGCTGCCCGGTGACCTCGGGCGCGTCCTGTTCCACTCGGTCGAGTACAAGTCGTCGCTGCGTGGCGGGAAGCCGATCAGCGAGGAACTCGAGTCGCTCAAGAGCTCCAAGACGACCTACCAGCTCTCGCTGCCCTCGACCTACCGCGCCGGCGCCGCGCCGCTGCCGCTGATCCTCGCGATTCCGGAGTTCAAGGACGGCAAGGTGCTCTCGCCGGCCGAGTTCCTCACCGCGCAACTGACCGACCAGGAGTTCCGCGAAGGCGCCGCGATCGCGGCCGTTCCGATGCCGGCGTCGGTGGCGAACTGGAACACGCTCGGCGAAGACAACCTCGGCGGCGTCGGCATGGTGATGCGCACCTGGGGTGACGTGATCTCGAAGGTCGGCATCGACGCCGACCGCGTGTACCTGTTCGGTCGCGGCACCGACGCGGTCGCGGCCGCGATGCACGTCGCCGCGCGCTATCCGCACCGTTTCGCGGGCGTGATCGGCATGAGCGGCGATGCGGCCGGCGACGTCGCCGCGACGAACTTCCGCAACCTCCCGACCTTCTTCGTCGGCGCCGGCGGCAACGCCACGGCCTTCGAGGCGAAGTGCAAGGAAGCGGGCTACGAGAACTGCACGCTCAAGGCCGACGGCACGGCGGCGGACGTGTGGTCGTGGATCACGAAGACCACGCGCGTCGCCAACCCGCTGAAGGTGAGCTTCATGCCGGGTGATCCGTATCCCGACCGCGCCTATTGGGTGCGCATCCCGGCGACCGACGGGCTCAAGACCGTCGTGCAGGCCGAGGCGGACCGTGCGACGAACACGCTCAAGCTGACCGTGCCCGACGTGCGTCAGGTGACGGTGTTCCTCAATTCGGCGCTGGTCGACTTCACCAAGCCGGTGCAGATCGAGATCAACGGCAAGACGCGCACCGAGCGCATCGTCCCGTCGGTCGACGACATGCTCCAGCTGCTCTCGACGAGCGACAACGGCCGCGTCTACGTGACGCACCGCACGTTCGAAGTCACGCCCTGAGCGGCGCCGTTCCCTCCACACCGGGGGCTCGCAACGTGGAACGCCGCAGCGGATCGGGCCCGATCCTCGCCGTGGCCGCCGTGGCGGGCGCGGCGACCATGGCGGTCGAGCTCGCGGCCGTGCGCCTGCTCGCGCCGTGGTTCGGCGCCAGCTCGCGCGTGTGGACGAACGTGATCGGCGTGATCCTGCTCGCGCTGGCGCTGGGGTACCTGCTCGGCGCGAGGCTGGCGGCGCGCGAACGCCCGCGGCGCGTGCTCGCGTGGACGCTGGTCGCCGCGGCGGCCTGGACCGCGTGGTTGCCGTGGCTCGCGGGTCACGTGTGCCGCTGGTTCCTGCCCGACGGGCTCGGGCTCGACCGTGCGATGGAACTGTGGACCTGGGGCAGCCTCGCCTCGACGGCGGTGCTGTTCCTGCCGTCGGCGCTGCTGCTCGGAACCGTCGGGCCGCTCGCGCTCGAATGCGTGCAGCGCGCCGAGGGCTCGAGCGCGGGTTCCGCGGGCGGGCGGGTGCTCGCGTGGTCGACCTTGGGCAGTCTCGCGGGCACGTTCGCGACGACGCACGCGCTCGTGCCGTGGCTCGGGCTCTCGTGGACGTTCATCGGTGCAGGTTGCACGCTGCTCGCGCTCGGCCTCACGCTCGCGTTCGTCGAACGTGGCCCCGCGCGTGGCGCCGCGGCGATGGCGCTGTTCGCCTGCGTCGGAGCCGTGCTCGGATCGCGTCTCGAGCGCAGCCCGACGCCCGAGGGCGTCGTCGTGCTCGAGGAGCGCGAGTCGAGCTACCAGAGCGTGCGTGCGATCGAGGACCGGCGTTGGGGCGAGGCCGTGCGGCTCCTGCAGGTCAACGAGGGCCTCGATTCGTTTCAGTCCGTGTGGAAGCCGACGGCCGGGCTGCTCGGGCCGGGTTACTACTACGACCTGTTCGCGTTGCCGGCCTGGTGGTCGGGCGAGCGCGAGCGCTGGAAGGTGCTCGTGCTCGGCCTCGGCGCCGGAACGACCTTTCGCGTGCTGCGCGGCGCGAGCCCCGAGGGCGTCGAGCTCGAACTGGTCGGCGTCGAACTCGATCCGGTCGTGGTCGAGCTGGGGCAGAACTGGTTCGAGCTGGATGCGACGCGCGACCGCGTGATCTCCGGCGTCGACGCGCGCGCGGCGCTCGCCGCCCTCGAGAGCGACTTCGACCTGATCGTGCTCGACGCCTACGCGCGCCAGGTCGAGATCCCGTTCCACCTCTCGAGCGAGGAGGCGCTGCGCGCGATGCGCGCGCACCTCGCGCCCGGTGGCTGGCTCGCGATCAACGTCGGCGGCTTCGGTTTCGACGATCCGGTCGTCACCGGCCTCGGAGGCACGCTCGCGCGCGTGTTCGAGCACTCGGTGGCCTACCGCGTGCCCGCCTCGCGCAATTTCGTCCTGTTCGCGCGCGCGGACGAGCCGGTTCCGCTGCCTTCGTCGCCCGGTTTCCGATTCGAAGGGAGCGTGGGAGCCGCGTTGCTGCCGTCGCTCTCGATTCCCGGCGCGTTCGCGCGGCTCGAGCCCGCGGCGCTGGGCTCGGCGCTCACCGACGATCGCAATCCGATCGACGAGCTGCAGATGCGCTCGCTGGAGGAAGCCCGTGGGCGGCTGCGCGCTTCGCTCTAGCGCCCTCGCGGCGTTGCTCGCGCTCGCGCTTCCGCTGCGCGCGCAGTCCGGCATCGACGAGGCCTTCGCCGACGGCCGCTACGACCTCGCGCTCGACGCGATCGACGGTCTCGCGGATCCGGTGCTCGCGGCGCAGTGGCGCTTTCAGGTGCTGCACGCCGCCGGTGACTACCCGGGAGCGCTGCACGCGGCCCGCACGGGCCTCGAGCGCGCCCCGACGAACCTCGCGCTGCTGCAGAACGCCGCGAACTGCGCGTTGACGCTCGGCGAAGGCGCGCTCGCGCTCCAGCTGTGCGAACAATGGAGCACGGCACTGAAGTCCGCGCCGGAAGCGGAACGTGCCGCGGGACTCGAGCGGGTCGCGCGCTATCGCACCAGCGCGAGCGAGCAGGTCGCGCTCGACGCCGCCGCCGCCGGCGCGACGCGGCGTGCGCGCTGGACCGCGCTCGGGCTGCTCACGCTCGCGCTCGCGGCACTCGGTTTCCTCGTGCGCCGCTGACGCCACGCTCGCGCG
>JAPLOE010000248.1 GCA_026692705.1 Planctomycetota bacterium | reverse complement strand
GGGCTCCTGCAGGGCCTCGACGGCGCGACGCACCTCGAGCCGCTGCAGCGTCTCGTTGGCGTGCAGGCAGAAGTAGTACTTCTGCGTCGGCGTCAGCTTGTTGAGCAGCGTGATGTCCGCGCCCGCGCAGAAGAACTTCTCGCCCGCGCCCGCGAGCACGATCACCTGCACCGTGTCGTCGAAGCGCGCCTTGAGCACGGCCTCGTCGAGGTCGCGCATCATCTCGTACGAATACCCGTTCGCCGGCGGGTTCGAGAGCGTGATCAGCGCGAGGCCGTTGCCGGAACGGTAGGTCACCTTGGCGCACGGCATCGTGACCGCTGCAGTCAGAGATTCGGCGAGAGTCATGGGGCGAGGATTCTCCCCTTCCGCCCCCCTCGCCGCCAGAGAACAGGCGCGCGCCGGAACGGGACTTACTTGCCCATGGCCTGCGGAACGCCGCCGGACTGGGACGGGGCCGGCGCGAGCGACGTGAACAGCCCCGCGAGCTCGGGCGCGCCGATCTCGCGGAAGACCGCCGCCAGCGTGGCCCAGTCGCGGCCGGGGCGCAGCACCCAGCGCCCGCCGAGCATCCGGGCCGTCACGCGCGTGCGCGGGTCGAGCTGCGCGAGCGTCGAAAGGTCGGCTTCGAGCGTCTCGAGCTCGACCGCGCCCGCGTACCCGACCGTCCACTGGCCCGCGGTGTCGAGCAGCAGCGTTTGCGGCAGCTCGAGGCCCGTCACGTCGCCCAGCACTTCCGTGTAGAGCACCTCGAGGCGCAAGCGCAGTTCGCCGTCGGCCGCGCCCGCGACCTGCGACAGACCACGTTCCTGCGCCCAGCGCCGCGCGGCCGCGAGGTCCGGCCCCGCATCGATCGAGAGCAGCGCGAGCTTCGCTCCAGAGCGCTCCAGCTGCGTGCGACCCTCGATCAGGCGCTTCGCCGTCGCCAGCGAGGCCGCGTCGCGCACGGAGAACAGCCCGACGACGAGCGGCGAACCCGCGAAGCTCGCCACGTTGCGCGACGGGTCGTCGAAGCTCGGCAGCGCGAGCGGACCGAGCGGGAGCTTCTCGACCAGCACGAAACGCTCGACCGGGCCCGGCGAAGGCGCGAGCGGCGCCGCACCGGGTTGCGCGAACGAGCGCAGCGTGCGCGGCGCGAGCTCGCGCGGCTCGCCTTCGCCTTGCGTGATCGAATAGCGCTTGTCGATGCCGAGATCCGCGAAACGACTCGTACTGCCGTCGGTCCAGTGCACGACGAGCGTGTCGATGCGCTCCGAATCGCCCAGTCCGAACTGCACGCGCCGGCTCGACTGCGCGAGCAGGCCCTCGCCCGCGTGCACCGTCTTCGAGCGCGTCTTGCCGCCGGCGGTGAGCTCGACCCGCGCGCCGATCGCGTCGGGATGGCCCTTGGTCGCGACAAGTCGGAAACTCGCGAAATGCCCGGCTTCCGGCGTCTGGTTGCGCAGGAACTGGAGCCGCGGCCCCGTGCGGCTGCGCAGCATGGCGTCGACGCGGCCATCGTCGTCCCAGTCGCACAGCGCCACCGCGCGCGAGTCGGCGATCGCGTCGAAGCCCGAGCACGCGCTCGCATCGACGAAACGCTCGCCTCCGAGGTTGCGGAAGGCGGTGTTGCGCTCGCGGCCGTTGTAGGAGAGGCCTGCGTTGAGGATCGCCGACTGCAGCGTGGCCCAGCCCCGCCGATACGGCTCGTCGGGGCGCGCGTCCGGCGGACTCTGGCTGACGACGCGGCGCCAGAAGTAGCTCTCGAGGTCGCGCTCGTCCGCGCCCGTCACGAACCCGTTGGGAACGAGCAGGTCCTCGTAGGCATCGTTGTCGAGGTCGGTGAACACGCCGCCCCAGGACCAGCCGGCGATCGACGCACCCATACGTTCCGAGACGTCCTCGAAACGGCCGTTGCCGAGGCCCTTGAGCAGCGTGTTGCCGCTGGCGTGGTGGCGGTAGGTGGCGAGCAGCTCCGGATGGCGGCCGCCGAGAAAACGCTCGGGCTGCGCGACGAGCCGCAGCCCCGCGTCGGAGTGCATGTTCGACACGTACACGTCGTCGAACCCATCGAGGTCGAAGTCGGCGCTCGCGAGCCCCATGCTCGCCGCGGTGTCGGCCGCGCCGCGTGCCTGCGCGTCCTCGCGGAACTGGCCGCCGTCGTTCAGGAACAGATGGTTGGAGCCGAAATCGTTCGCGACGTACAGGTCGACGTCACCGTCGCGGTCGACGTCGTGCCAGAGGGCCGACAGGCTGTAGCTCGCGTTCGGGCTGCCCAGCCCGACCTCGTTCGTGGCGTTGCGGAAGCGCCGACCGCCCTCGTTGCGCCAGTACAGGTTCGGCGCGCCGTTCTGCGCCTCGTGGTAGGGCGCCGGAACGCCACCGATCATGCCGCCGCGCACGTAACGGCAGCAGTAGACGTCGAGGTCGCCGTCGCGGTCGGGATCGGCGGCTGCGATCGAGTAGATCTCGGCCTCGCCCGTCTCGGGGCCGCCGAGCACTTGCTGCTCCGCGAACACGCACTGGCCGTCGTTGTAGGCGACCAGCAGCTTCGAGCCGAGCGCGACGAGCACGTCCTGATCGCGGTCGCCGTCAATGTCGACGATCAAGGCCGAGCGGCAGCCGTCGAGGATCGCGAGCTTCGACTCGATGCTCGCGTCGCGCACGGTCCCGTCGCCGTTCTGCAGGAGCAGGCGGTTGGGGAAGCCGGCCGGCGCGCACGCGTACACGTCCTCGAGCCCGTCGCCATCGACGTCACCGACCGCGAGGCCGTGCAGGCCGAGGTATTCGTTGCCGAGCGCGCGGTCGACGCGCCGCGTCGAGTCCTCGAGGCCGTGGCGCACTTCGCGCTCGAGCCACGCCGGCGTGCCGAGCCAGCGCGCGGTCTGGTCCGTCAGGTTCGTGACGCGCGTGGTGCATTGTTCGAACTCGCGCACCTCCAGCGAACGCACGCTCGCCGGCGCCAATTCGCCGGGCGCGCTCCAGCGCACGCGCCACGTCGCGGCCTGCTCCGCCGCGCCTTCGCCGACGCGCGCCCAGGCCCGCGCGCGCACCAGCGTCGCGAAGCCGGTGCCGTCGCGCTCGATCCGGTCGATCTCGACGCGCACGATCGGCCGCACTGCGGCGAAGGGCGCGCGCAGCGGCTCGCTCGCGGCCTTCCAGTCGGGCACGGCCGCGAGTTCCGCCGTCGCCGTGCTCCCCCGGCGCACCTCGAAGTTGCCGTCGCCGGACACGAGCGCGAGTTCCGGACACAGCTGCGTCGCACCGTCGAAAGCGGGATCGAGCAACTCCTCGATCGGCGCGTCCTCGACGCCCCACAAGGTCCGCGCGAGGCGCTCGAGGCGCGGCTTCAGCGAGTCGTGGATCGCCTCCAGCGGCCAGTCGTCGTGCGCCGCATCGACGCGGCGCAGGTTGTCGAGCTCCCACTCCTCGCGGATGGGCGGCGGCGGGTCGAACAGCTTCCGCGGCCCGCCCGCGGCCGGCGCGGGCTCCGACAACGGCCCCCGGGTCTGCGCGTTGGACACCGTTTCCGGGTCACCGCCGCATCCGAACACAACCACGCACGCCAAGGCTGAGCCTGACCTCAGCCAGCGAACCATGCTGGGGGACATGACTCGCCACAATATCCCCCGCCTTACATTTCGGGGAGTGCTTCCTTAACGCAGGCTGTACTCGACGGTCCGGCCCCCGGAGGAGCCGCAGAGCTCGTCCCAGTCGCGCTTGAGCCTCCCGGAGGCGTCCGCGAGCACCGCGTTGACCTCCAGGCGCCGGAAACGGTTGCGCTCGGCGAAGAGCTGCTTCATCAGGCCGAGGTTCCAGCGCCGCCCCCCCGACGGGGCGCCGTCGGTCAGGACCACGAGCGTGTCGGCCTCCGGGTCGGCGAGCGCGACCTCGAGCGCCCCCCAGAAGTCCCCCACCCCCGTGTCCTTGCGCCCGGTGAACCACTCGAGCGCCTTGCCGACGTTCTTCTCGTCCGCGGCGACGAGCCCCTTCTGCCACGGCACGGGCGTCGCGGTGTACGGGATCAGGTTGAAGCGCGTCGAGGGCGGGAGCGAGCGCAGCGCGCGGCCGAGCTCCTCGTCGAGCACCTGCTTGCGCGTGCGGCCGTCCGCGCGCTTCTGCCAGATCGAGCCCGACAGGTCGATCAGGAACGTCACGCGCTCGGAGCGGATCGGCAGGCCCGCGAAGGAGACGCTGCGCTCTTCCTCGCCAGCTTCGGGCTTGCGCACTTCCGGCAGCGGCCCGTCGGCGAGCGCCGCCGCCCACGCGCGCCACGGACGCGGATCGAGGCGGTGAGCGAGGCCCGAGAGCTCGCGCAGCAGCTCGACGAAACGCCAGCGGCCGCGCAGCTCCTTCTCGCCTTCGAGCAGATCGACGAGCGCATTCGCGCCGCGTGCATCGCGGCCCGCGGCGAAGCTTTCGGCCGCGCACAGGCGCACGCCGAGCACCGCGTCCTTCGCCGCCGCCGCCGCGCGCGCAAACGCCACGTCGGGGCCGAGCGCGCGCGCCGCGACGACGCAGGCCGCGCGCAGTTCACCCGACGCATCGGCCGCGACGCCACCGAGCGCCGCCGCGTCGATTCCGGCGCAGGTCGCCAGCGCCACGAGCGCCGCCGCGCGCACTTCGGGCGACTTGTCCTTCTTCGCGAGCTCCGCCAGCGCCTCGGGCGCCGCCGAGGCCCATTTTCCGGCCGTTTTCTGCCGTTCCAGCGACCAGCAGGCCGTCCGCCGCACGCCCGCGTCCTTGTCCGCCAGCGCCTTGTCGAGCGCCGCCGCGTCCGGCGTCTCCGCGAGCCGCCCGAGCACCTCCGCGCAACGCAAGCGCACGAAGTCGTCCTTCGAACCGAGCGCGTCCTTGCCGTACAGCAGCGCCAACTCCTTCGGCCCCGCGAGCGACGCGAGCTGCAGCTGCGCTTCGTCGGCGACCTCAGGCTTGGGATCGCGCAAAGCTGCGACGACTTTCTCCCATGTCTCGAGCGTGTCCAGCTTCGCGTAACCGATCACGGCGTCGCGGCGCGCGCGCGCGTCCTTGTCGACGAACTTCGTGTCGAGCTCTTCGCGCGATTGCGGGAACAGCGTCGCGAGCGCGACGAGCCACGCGAGCTTCACTGCTGCACCTCGACGATGCGTGCGTCCGCCGGCGGCTCGACCGGGCCCTTGGCGCGCGCGAACCACGCTTCCGCGACGTCGCGCAGCAGCGCCGGATCCTGGTTGAGGCGCAGCGAGCGCGAAAACTCCGCGAAACCGTCGCCACCGCCGGCGAGGAACGAGTTCACGGCGACCTTGTACTTGCGCGCGGGATCGAGCGGAGCCCCGCCGACCTCGAGGCGCACGAGCTCGAGCCGCTTCTTGCCGTCGACTTCGCTCGCGCGCGCCTGCGCGACGAGCCCGGAGTAATCGAGACCGGAATGCACGGTGCCCTCGAGCGCGCCGCGCACGACGCTCTCCAGATCGGCGCCGGTCATCTCGAGCAGCACGACGTCGTTGTCGAAGGGCAGCATCTCGAACAGCTCGCGCACGGTCACCGGACCCGCGTCGATCTCCGCGCGCGTGCCGCCGCGGTTGTGCATGCCGACTTCGGCGCCGGCGTGCTCGCGCACGAGATCGGCGACCCAGTTGCCCGCCGGCGTCGACAGCGGCCCGCGGCCCGCCTTCATCGGCGTCGCGAGCTCGCCGACCACGCGCGACATGCCGACTTCGGCTCGCTGCGCGAGCTCCGCGCAGATGCGCTCGACCTCGGGCACACGATCCTCGTCCGCAGGCTCGTCGAGCAGGTCGATCAGCGTCGCGCGCACGTCGAGCACCTTCGCCGTCGGCCCGTCGACGAGCATCTCGACGCGCCCGCAGGCCGAAGCCTTCGCGCCCGTCTGCACGACGAGGCCCGCGCCATCGCGCTTGCCTTCCTTGAGGTACGTGTGCGAATGGCCGGTGAGGAACAGCGGCAAGTCGGGGTGCGCGCGCGCGACGGCGAGCGATTCGTCGACGCCGAGGTGCGCGACCGGGAAGATCAGGTCGCAGCGGCCCGCGAGCTCGCGCTTGACGATCGCCAGCTCCTCCGCCGGATCGCTGAAGCGGATCGTGCGCGTCTCGGGATGCGAAATCGACGGCGTTTCCGGCGTCAAGAGGCCCACGAGCGCGATGCGCAGGCCGCCGCGCTCGACGATGCGCCACGGCTGGATCCAGTCGAGCCGCTCGCCCGTCTTGGGGTCGCGCAGGTTCGCGCACACCGCGCGCGAGCCCGTCGCTTCCGCCAGCCGCCGCGCGTTCGCGATGCCGTGGTCGAACTCGTGGTTGCCCAGACACAGCACGTCGTAACCGACGTGGCCGAGCGCAGTCACGAAGCCGAGGCCCTGCTCGAGGCTGCCCTCGGGCGTGCCCTGGTACCAGTCGCCGCAGTCGACGACGATCGGCTCGAGGCCGAGCTGTTCGAGCGCACGGCGCTCGTGCGCGATGTAGGCGGCGAGGCGCGGGAGCCCGCCGATCGGCGGCGGATTCTGGCGGTCGAGCCAGGTCGCCTTGCGCGGGTGGACCTGCCCGTGCACGTCGTTGGTGTGCAGCACGACGAGCCGCACCGGCCCATCCGGCCGTTTCGGCGCGAGCGCGGCGCAGGCGGCGACGAGGGCGAGCGTGAGCGCGACGAAAACGCGGCGCGACAGGCGGCTTTGGAGCGGCTGGAACATGGCGGCGAAGAGCCTAGCAGCCGCGGGCCGCAGCGCGGGAAGCGCGGCGCGCTTGGTAGCCTCTGCGGCCATGAAGCGACTCGCTCTCCTGCTCCTGTGCCTGCCCCTCGGCGGCTGCTTCCTCACGCGCGACACGACCAACGTGCCGATCGAGCCCGAGCGTTTCGCGAAGCTCGAGCCCGGCGTGACGACGGCGACGCAGGCGCTCGAGCTGCTCGGTGGCCCGGTCGAGGTCGTGCAGCTCGGCCGGCGCTCCGCGTGGCTCTACGAGCACC
This sequence comes from Planctomycetota bacterium, assembly GCA_026692705.1. Lineage (GTDB taxonomy): Bacteria > Planctomycetota > UBA1135 > UBA1135 > F1-120-MAGs118. Next base: position 6,249 of record JAPLOE010000248.1, on the reverse strand, counting down.
AGCGCACCAAGCGCTCGGGGCTGTTCCTGTTCGTGTTCACGGCGCTCAACACCGACACGCAGCAGGATCGACTGTGGCTGTTCTTCGACGAGAACGACGTGCTGCGGCACGCGGGTGCGACGCTCGACGCGAAGTCGGCCGAATGGGTGATGCCGTGGTCCGACTCGCACGAGTGACGCTGCTCGCGGCGCTGGCGACGACCAGTTCCTGCGTCACGGCCGAGTACCAGCGCGAGATCGTGTTCTCGCCCGTGTCGAAGGAAGGCGTCGCGCGGCTCGTGCCGGGCGAGCACGACCTCGGGCACTGCCTCGAGCTGCTCGGCGCGCCCAACTTCGTGTGGGAACGCCGCGGCGACGCGATCGCGCTCGCCTACGCGAGCTACCGCGACGCGGGCTGGAGCGTCGGCGCGAGCGTGCAGGTCGTGCGCGGCATGAGCGCGTCCTTCGACTACGGCGAGCTCGCCGGGCGCTCGAAGGGTTTTGTGCTGCTGTTCGACGAACACTGGCGCCTCGAGGCCGTGCGCTCGGGCTACCTGCGCGACCTGCGCGGACCGATCGAGCGGCCGACGCCGCAGGCCATGGAATGAACGACACGAACGAACCCGACCGCACCGACGACTACACGCACCTCGACCGCGGCTGGGAGGCGCTCGACTCAGGGGAACCCGAGGCGGCGCTCGAGCTCGCTGCGAAGGCGAGCGACGAGCTCGCGGAGACGTGGGTGCTGCGCGCGACGGCGCTGCTGGAACTCGGCGCGCTGCGCGAGGCGCGTCTGGCCGCGGACGAGGCGGCGCTGCGCGGTTCGGGCGACGAGGAGAACACGGAGCTCATGCTCGTGCGCGCGGAGATCGCGCTGCGCGAGTGGAACCTCGAGGCGGCGCGTGAGGAACTCGAGCGCGCGGCGGCGCTCGGGCCCAACCCGGTCGTGTTTTCCAAGCAGGCGCTGCTCGCGGACCTTTCGGGCGATTTCGGGCGCGCGGACCGCCTGCTGCGCGACGCCCACCGGCTCGACGCGCAGAATTTTCCGCTGCCAGCGCGGCTCTCCGAGCGCGACTTCGACCGCGCCCTGCAGGATGCGATCGCGCACCTGCCCGAGCCCTTCCGCGCGACGCTCGAGGAAGTGCCCGTGATCGTCGATCCGATGCCGTCGCGCGAGCTCGTCGGCGACGATCCGCTCGCGACGCCGCCCGACCTGCTCGGCCTGTTTCTCGGGGAATCCCGCGCAGAAGCGATCGAGTCCGGCGCCGGCGCTCTCCCGCCCTCGATCCACCTCTTCCAGCGCAACCTCGAGCGCGCGACCGGCACGCGGCGCGAGCTCGTCGAGCAGATCGGCGTCACGCTCTTCCACGAGCTCGGCCACTACCTCGGCTTCGACGAGGACGGCGTCGCGGAGCTCGGCCTCGAGTGAGCCCCGACGGCACTGGACGCATGCGGTAGAATTTGCGGATCTCGGGCCCGGCCCTGTCGCCCACGGAGATCCCATGAAGTCCCCCGCCGTCCGCCTCACCTTCGGTCTGCTCACCCTGCTCGCCTGCGCCCTGCGCCCCGCCCACGCGGACGTCGCGACGTGCCAGGCCACCAAGGACGCCACGATCTACAACGACACCGTCGGCAACCGTGCCGACGGCAAGAGCTGGAACCTCTACGCGGGCCAGGCCGGCACGAACACGACCTGGCCGACGCGGCGCGCGCTGGTCGCCTTCGACCTGTCGGCGATTCCCGCGGGCGCCACCGTCACCAACGTGCAGGTGAAGCTCTTCATGTCGAAGACCGTAGTCGGCGCCAAGGACTTTGCATTGCACCGCCTGACGAAGAGCTGGAACGAGGGCCCCTCGGTCGGCCTGAGCGGCAACGGCACCGCCGCGCAGACCGGGGACTCGACCTGGCTGCACACCAACTACGCGACGCAGTTCTGGACGAACCCCGGCGGTGACTTCGTGACGCCCGCGAGCGCGACGCTCTCGATCGGCAGCACGTACCAGTACTACGTTTGGGGCTCGAATGCCGCGCTCGTCGCCGACGTCCAGGGCTGGGTGAACAACCCCGCGAACAACTTCGGCTGGATCCTGCGCGGCCCCGAGGGTGGCCCCAAGTCCGCCAAGCAGTTCGAGTCGCGCGAGAGCCTGCCGAACTACCGGCCCGTGCTCGTCGTCACCTACACGCCTCCCGGACCGCAGGTGTACTGCACCGCGAAGGTGAACAGCCTCGGCTGCACGCCCTCGATCGGCTTCAGCGGCGTGCCCGACATCAACGCGGGCTCGGGCTTCCCGATCACGCTCGGCAACACGCTCAACCAGAAGGCCGGACTGCTGTTCTACGGCACGTTCGGGCCGACGAGCACCGCCTTCCAAGGCGGCACGCTGTGCGTGCAGGCGCCGTTCTTCCGCACGGGAGCGCAGAGTTCCGGCGGCACGCCCTCGCCCGCAGCCGACTGCTCGGGAACCTTCGCCTACGACTTCAACGTGCTGCTCGCCGCGGGCTCCAACCCGTCGCTGCAGGTCGGCACGCTCGTCTGCGCGCAGTTCTGGAGCCGCGACCCGGCCGCGACCTTCACCACGAACCTCTCCAACGCGCTGCGCTTCACGGTCCAGCCGTGACGCCGCGGGGGAGCGCTCCCCCACCTCTCGACGCCCACCATGATCCGCACCCGCACGCTGCTGTTTCCCCTGCTTCTCGCGGCGATCGCGCACGCGGACGTGACCACGCTCGTCGCCACGCGCGACACCACGCTCTTCAACGACGCGAACGGTGCGGTCGCGAACGGCTCTGGGCCGGTGATGATCGTCGGGCGCGCGGGCGGCTCGTCCTCGGCACCGGTGCGGCGCGGGCTCGTGCGTTTCGACGTCGCGGGAGCGCTGCCCGCGGGTTCCACCGTGAACTCCGTGCAGCTCGTCCTCAACAACACGAGCGGCAACACGGGCGCGCGCACGGTCGAGTTGCACCGCGTGCTCGCCGACTGGGGCGAGGGCGCGTCGAACACGACCAGCGGCCAGGGCGCCGCTTCGCAGCCCGGCGACGCGACGTGGATCCACACCTTCTATCCCGCGAGCCTGTGGAGCACCGCCGGCGGCGACTTCGCGGCCGCGACGAGCGCTTCGCTCTCGATCGATCCGCTGGGTGTGCACACGTTCCCGTCGACCGCGGGCGCGCTCGCGGACGTGCAGGGCTGGCTCGACGCACCGGCCACGAATTTCGGCTGGCTGCTCAAGCTCGACGTCGAGACCGTCGCCCAGACCACGAAGGTGTTCGGCACGCGCGAGTCCGCCAATTCCGCGGAGTGGCCGCGCCTCGTCGTCGACTACACGCCGCCGGTGACGGGCTACTGCGTCTCGGGCACGTCGAGCGTCGGTTGTGCGGTGACGATCGCCTCTTCGGGCACGCCGAGCGCGACTGCGGGCTCGGGTTTCGTCGTCTCGCTCGCCCACGCGCCGACGGGGCGCGCGACGTCGCTCGTGTACGGCCTGACCGGACCCTCCGCGACGCCATTCTTCGGCGCCACGTTGTGCGTCGCGCCGCCGTTGACGCGCAGCGCAGTGCGCTTCGTCGACGCGAGCGATCATGCCTGCGGCGGCGGAGCCTCGCTCGATTTCAACGCGCGCATCGCGTCGGGTCTCGACCCGCGCCTCGCCGCGGGAACGGTCGTGCAGCTGCAGTGGCACGTGCGCGACGCCGCGAGCCTGCTCGGCACGCTCGTGGCGAGCGATGCGCTGCGCGCCGTGATCCAGCCTTGAGTTCCGCGCTGCGAAGCAGTTCGTAGCAGCGCCGAGGGCCGGTCATGGACTAGTCTCCTCGCTGGAAAGCCCGGAGCTTTCCGCGGAGCAACTCGTCCATGGCGCGCAAGCAGCAGTACAAGGTCACCACCCGGCTCGTCCACGGGCCCGAACATTCGGCCAAGTGGGACTTCACCCACCACGTGACGCCGCCGCTGTCGTCCTCGACGACCTACCGGCTCGACTCGGCCAAGCGTGGAGCACGCGGCTTCCAGGAGTTCGGTCAGCTCGTGACCGACGTCGGCGAGACGCCGGTGTACATCTACGACCGCCTCGACGAGCCGACGCGCTCGATCCTCGAGGGCGAGCTCGCGGACCTCGAGCAGGGCGATGCCTGCGTCACGTTCGCGTCGGGCATGGCGGCGATCTCGGGCGCGCTGGGATCGGTGCTCGTCGCGGGCGACGAGGTGATCGCGCACCCGGTGCTCTACGGCTGCACGCATTCGCTGTTCCTGAACTGGTATCCGCGGCAGGGGATCGGCGTGAAGCGCGTCGACATGAACGCGCTGGCATCGGTGCGCGCGGCAGTCACGGACGCCACGCGCGTGCTGTACTTCGAGTCGCCGGTGAACCCGTCGCTCGAGCTGATCGACGTGCGCGCGCTGCGCAAGCTCGTCGACGAGCTCAACGTCGGCCGGCCCGACGACCGCAAGCTGCTGATCTTCATCGACAACACGTTCGCGACGCCGTTTGGCCAGCGGCCGCTGGCGCTCGGTGCCGACGTGGTGCTGCACTCGCTGACGAAGAACCTCGGCGGCTTCGGGACGGAGCTCGGCGGCGCCGTGATCTGCCCGAAGGAGATGCATGCGCGGCTCCTGCTCTACCGCAAGGATTTTGGCGGCATCCTGAGCTCGAAGGCGGCCTGGGCGATCCTCGTGTACGGCCTGCCGACGCTCGCGCTGCGCCTCAAGCGCCAGCAGTTCACGGCGCGCAAGGTCGCGGCATGGCTCGAGAAGCAGCCCGAGGTCGCGCGTGTCGCCTACCCGGGCCTGCCGAGCTTCCCCCAGCGCGCGCTCGCCGAGAGCCAGCTCGTGGACTGGGACGGCGACTTCGCGCCGGGCAACATGATCTACTTCGAGCTCGACCCCACGCGCGTCAAGCCCGAGGAGTTCATCGACGAGCTCGCACGCTCGGCCTACTCGGTGACGCTCGCAGTCTCGCTCGGCCACACCAAGACGCTGATCGAGCTGCCGTCGAGCATGACGCACAGCTCCTACGGCAAGCAGGGCGGCGCCGTGCGCCTGTCGATCGGGCTCGAGAGCCCGAGCGACATCGTGAACGACCTCAAGGCCGCGCTCGAGAAGGTCGCGGTGCGCGGCAAGAGCAGCGAGAAGACGCGCAAGCGCAAATAGCGCGGCTGGCGCGCCTTCGACGGGCCGCTAGTCCCCCACCAGCGTGGATTTCGCGGGGTAGCTCGTCTCGACCTTCCACTCGAAGGACGCGCTGCCCGCCTTGGGGACGCGCACGCGCCACGTGAGGAAGTTCCACTGCTCGCGCAACTTGCGCGAGTCGGGGGAGTCATCGAGCTTCGCCGTCGAGCTCGCGAGCTTGATCTCGATGCGGTCGTCGAGCGTGCGCGGCAGCGCCTCGCGCACGAGCACCTCCGCGACTCCGTCGGCGCCTGCGATCGCGGCTCCGGCGTTCGAGAGCCGCACGCGCCAGGTCTGCACGTGCGTCGCGTCCTTCGAGAAGATGCCGGGCCCTTCGAGCACGTCCGACAGCGCGACGCGCTCGAGCGTGAAGGCCGGATCGGGCCCGAGGTGCAGCGTGAGCTCCGCCCCGGTCGGGACGGCGCCGAGCTCGGAAAACCCGAGGAAATCCGCGCCAAAATAGGTCGCGACGCGGCCGGGCAGCAGCGTCCACGGCGTCGTGTTGCGCGTGCGGCCGCGCAGCCAAACGCTCGAGTCGACCTCGGGCGCGCACACGTACTCCGGCGTCACGTCGAGCTTTTGCGCGCCGACGAGCACGACCGAGGGCTCGGGCCGCGACGGCACGCTCTCGCGCTGCGCCATGCGGAAACGCAGCGACAGTCCGCTCGACTCGACGACGGCCGCGGTCGGCGGCTCTTCCCAGGCCTGACCGGGCTGGCTGGCGAAGCCGTTGAGATCCAACACGCTGAGCCCGGGCTTCGCGCCGACGCGCGCCACGTACACCACGTCGGGAACCTCCTGGCCTCCGAGCCAGATCGCGACCGGATCGGGCCCTGCGGCGCCGACGTGCGGCCGCGCGGTCGAGAGCGCGAGCTCGATGTCGTTCCAGTCCTCGCCGGTCTGCTGCCAGACCTCGGCGCGGTAGCTGAGCTCGACCGAACGGGCATCGCTCGCCGCGCGCAACTCGTAGCGCGGCCGCCAGCCGGCGCCCGGCACGACGTATTCGAGCGCGACTTCGGGCACGACGTCCGTGGCCGTGCGCTCGAGCCGCACGCGCACGTCGACGAGCCGCACGTTCTCGCCCGCGGAGACGCGGCCCAGTTCCTCTTC
>JAPLOE010000247.1 GCA_026692705.1 Planctomycetota bacterium | reverse complement strand
GTCGGCGATCTCGAACGGCCGCTTCGCCGCCTGACCGGGCGCGTCGGACCACTGCGCGGCCGCCGCGAGCGGGCGCTCCGTCGGCGCCGAGGTCGAGGCGCAGGCCGCGGACAGGACGAAACTCGCCAGCACAGTCAGCTTCTTCATCGCGGGGTTCCCTTTTCCCGGCCGTTGCGAGGGTCCGGGGGCCGGAAGGATACGGAGCCTCGCTTCGCCTGTCGCGGGGCCTGCTCGAACCGTTAGCATCGCAAGGGATGAACACCGCGTTCCTCCTCGCCGTCGCGCTCGCCGGGCCCTCCGGCGACGAAGCCTTAGAACGCGGGCCGCGTGCGCTGGCGCAGGCGAGCTGCCTCGAGTGCCATTCGGGCCCCGACGCGGAGGGCGAACTGCGCCTCGACGAGGCGTTCGCGGCGCAGGATCCGGCCAAGAACTTCGCGCTGTGGCGTTCGGTCGCGCGCGAGCTGCGCTCGGGCCGCATGCCGCCGAAGAAGTCGCCCAAGCCCGCGCGCGCGCTGGTCGACGCGACGCTCGCGTGGATCGACACGACGCTCGCGAACGCGCCGAGCGATCCCGGCCGGCCGACGCTGCGCCGGCTCAACCGCCGCGAGTACGAGAACTCGGTCGCGGACCTGTGCGGGGTGCGCTTCGACGCGCGCGAGTGGTTCCCGCCCGACGAGACGGGCTACGGCTTCGACTCGATCGGGGACGTGCTCTCGATGCCCGACGTGCTGCTCGAGAAGTACGTCGTCGCCGCCGAGCGCATCGCCGCGCGCGCGATCCTCGTCGCCGACGAGGACCGGCCGTGGTCCGTGCGCGTGCCCGACAGCGCGCTCGTGCACACCGACAAGTTCACGACGCACGACGGCGCGTGGTCGCTCTACATCAACGGTTTCGTCGGCGTCGACCATGAGTTCGACCGGCCCGGCACGTACGTGCTGCGCGCGCGCGCGTGGCAGACGCCTGCGGGCAAGGACGCCGCGCGGATGGAGCTCAAGCTCGGGGAGCAAATGCTCGAGGCCTTCTCGGTCGAGGCGACCAAGGGCAACGCGCAGGTGTACGAGACGCGCGTCGACGTGCGCGAAGGTCGCCAGCGCTTCTCGGCCAACTTCACCAACGACTTCTGGAACCCCGACGAGCCCGACAAGAAGCGCCGCGACCGCAACCTGTACGTCGAGTGGCTCGAGATCGCCGGTCCGGTGGGCTGGGTGCCCGAAACCCCGTTCCAGCGCGAGCTTTTCGAGCGTTCCAAGAACCCGCGCGAGGCCGTGGAGCGGCTCGCGGAGCGCGCCTGGCGCCGCGCGGTGACCGCGACGGAGGTCGACCGGCTGATGCAGATCGCGCCGCGTGGTGCCAAACGCGACCAACTCGTGCGCGATGCGCTCGTGGCGATCCTCGCGAGTCCGCACTTCGTGTTCCGCGTCGAGCGCGACCCGGCCGGCGCCGCGCCGGGCAGCGTGCGCGATCTCGACGGGCTGGAGCTCGCGACGCGGCTCTCGTACTTCCTGTGGAGCACGCTGCCGGACGAGGCGCTGCTCGAGAACGCGCGCAAGGGCAAGCTCGCCGACGAGCGTGGGCTCGAGAGTGAAGTGCGCCGCATGCTGCGCGACGCGCGCGCGAGCGAGCTCGTCCGCAACTTTGCCGTGCAGTGGCTGCAGCTGCGCGCGCTCGAACGTTCCGTGCCGGATCCGACGCGTTTTCCCGAGTTCGACGAGCCGCTGCGCACCTCGATGCGCGCCGAGACCGAGCAGCTCTTCGAAGCGGTGCTGCGCGAGGATCGCCCGATCTCCGAGCTGGTCGACCCCGACTTCACGTTCCTCGACGAGCAGCTCGCGAAACACTACGGCATCGACGGCGTCGAAGGCCCGCACTTGCGGCGCGTGGCGCTCTCACCCGCGCAGCGCGCGATCCGCGGCGGCCTGTTGCAGCAGGCGAGCGTGCTCACGGTGACGAGCAACCCCACGCGCACTTCGCCGGTCAAGCGCGGCAAGTGGGTGCTCGAGACGCTGCTGGGCTCTCCGCCGCTCGCGCCGCAGCCGGGCGTCGACTCGCTCGACGAGAGTCCGCAGGCCGCGAAGGCCACCAGCCTGCGCGAGCGCCTGTCGATCCACCGCGCGAATCCGGCCTGCGCCGTGTGCCACGACCAGCTCGACGGCCTCGGCTTCGCCCTCGAGCACTACGGCCCGACCGGCCGCTGGCGCGACGAGGCCGACGGACACGCGGTCGATTCCTCCGCGGAACTCGGCGATGGGACCACGGTCGACGGTGCGGCGGCGCTCGAGCGCAAGCTCGCGCAGGATCCGGCCTTCGTGCGCAGCGTCGCCGAAAAGCTCTGCATCTACGCGCTCGGCCGCGGCCTGCGCCCCGAGGACGCTCCCGCGCTCGACACGCTCGTCGCGAGCTTCTCCGGTCGCTCCCCCACGCTCTCCGAGCTGATTCTCGCCGTCGTGCGACTCGACGCCTTCCGCCGCACCGTCGTTGGAACCAAGCCATGATCGAGCCTCTCTCCCGTCGCACCCTGCTGCGTGGCGCCGGTGTCGCGCTCGCGTTGCCGCTGTTCGGCGCGATGTCGCGCGCGCGGAACTCCGCTCCCGCACCGCGGCGCGTGATCTTCACGTACGTGCCCAACGGCGTGCACATGCCCGACTGGCGTCCGAAGGCCGAGGGCGAGGCGCTCGAGCTCGGCCCCACGCTAGAACCGCTCGCGCGCTGGCGCGATTCGCTGCTCCTGTTCTCGGGCCTCACGCAGGACAAGGCGCGCGCGCACGGTGATGGCCCCGGCGACCACGCACGTTCCGCGGCGAGCTTCCTCACCGGCATGCATCCGCTGAAGACCGACGGGCCGATTCGCGCGGGAGTTTCGGCGGATCAGCTCGCGGCGCGCGACATCGGCGGCGTGACGCGCCTGCGTTCGCTCGAGCTGGGCTGCGAGGACGGGCGCCTCGGTGGCCAGTGCGACTCCGACTATTCGTGCGCGTACTCGAACTCGATCTCGTGGAGCTCGCCGCACACGCCGCTCGGCAAGGAAACCGACCCGCGCCTCGTGTTCGACCGCCTGTTCCGCGACGAGGAGCAGGACCTGAGCGAGGCCGAGCGCGCGGAGCGGCGGCGGCGGCGCAAGAGCGTGCTCGACTTCGTGCGCGACGACGCCAAGCGGCTCTCGTCGAAGCTCGGAGTCGAGGATCGCCGCAAGCTCGATGAATACGAGAGCGGCGTGCGCGAGCTCGAGCGACGCATCGAGTTCGCCGAGAAGAAGACGCGCGACGCCGGCCTCGTGCGGCCCGCGGAACTGCCCGAGGATTACGTCGAGCGCGCGCACCTGCAGTGCGACCTGCTCGCGCTCGCGCTGGAGACCGACTCGACGCGCGTGGCGACGCTGATGTTCGCGAACGAAGGCTCGGGGCGCAGCTATCCCGCGCTCGGCGCTCCCGAAGGCCACCACGAGCTGTCGCACCACGGCGGAGATCCCGAGAAGCTCAAGAAGATCGCCTCGATCAACCGCCACCACATCGAGCTCTTGGCGCACCTGCTCGAGGCGCTTTCGCGCAAGGAAGGCGACGCGACGCTGCTCGACAGCACGATGATCGCCTACGGCAGCGGCATCTCCGACGGCGACCGGCACAACCACGACGACCTGCCCGTGCTGCTCGCCGGCGGGCGCCTGTGCGAGCTGCGCGGTGGCCGCCACCTGCGCTTCCCGAACGAGACGCCCTGCACCAACCTGTGGCTGTCGCTGCTCGATCGGCTTGGGCTGGCGGTGCCCGCGCTCGGCGATTCGACCGGCCGCCTCGAAGGGCTCGCGTGAGTCCGACCTCCCGCCCGCTGACCACCGCCGCGCTGGCGCAGCTCTTTCACGCTCGCACCGGACTCGACGCCACCTTCTTCGTGCGTGCGCCCGGCCGCGTGAACCTCATCGGCGAGCACATCGACTACAACGATCTCGCCGTGCTTCCCGCCGCGATCCAGCGCGAGGTGCGGATCGTGCTGCGGCCGCGCGACGACGCGCACGTGCGTCTCACGAATGTCGACGAGCGTTTCGGCACGCGCGAATTCGAGCTCTCGAGTTCGATCGCGCCCTTCGAGCAGGGCGACTGGGGCAACTACGCGAAGGCGGCTGCAGAGCTCTTCGCGCGCGAGCGTGGCGCCACTCGCGGCTTCGACGCGCTCGTCATCGGCGACATCCCGCCCGCAGCGGGCCTTTCGTCGTCTTCGGCGCTGACCGTCGCCTGTGGCCTCGCCTTCGCGGCGGCGAACGGCCTCGCGCGCGATCCGCTCGACCTCGCGGACGCGCTCGCGCGCGCGGAGCGTTACGTCGGCACGAATTCCGGCGGCATGGACCAGGCGGCTTGCCTGTCCGGGCGCGCGGACCACGCGCTGCGCATCGAGTTCCGGCCGCTCAAGGTCGAGCCCGTGCCGTTGCCGTCCGACTGGCGCTTCCTCATCGCGCACAGCGGAGTGCAGGCCGACAAGTCGGGTGCGGCGCGCGAGGCCTACAACACGCGCCGCGCCGAATGTGCGCAGGCGCTCGCGGCGGTGCTCATCGATCCCGAGCTCACTCCCGAGCTGCAGGCCGGCATGCCGCCGACCTACCGCGGCCTGCTCGCGCGCATCGGCGCCGAACGCCTCGCGTGGATCGCGCTGCGCCAGCTCGACGGCGCGCTCGCGCGGCGCTTCCGCCACGTGGTCTCCGAGGGTGCCCGCGTCGAACGCGCGCGCAAGGCGCTGGTGGCCGGCGACATCGAGATCTTCGGCCAGCTGATGGACGACTCGCACACGAGCCTCGCCGACGACTACGAAGCGAGCCACCCCGCGCTCGATCGGCTCGTCGCGCTCGCGCACCAGCACGGCGCCCTCGGTGCGCGCCTGACCGGGGCCGGTTTCGGCGGTTGCATCGTCGCGCTCGTGCGCGAGCGCGACGCCGAGCGGCTGCGGGCGGCGCTGGAACGCGATTTCTACGGCGGAAATGCCGGAGATGCCCTGCTCATCGCACGTGCGAGCGCCGGCGCCAGCGTCGAACCGCTCGCCCAGGTTCTGGCACGCGCCTGAATCCGTCCGCGTCGGCCCCACGAACTCTCCTTCACGAACCACGCCGGGCGATCGATCCAGCCCTCACGATGCCCACGCCCGCCAACTCCACCGTCGCCCGGCTCATCGGCGTGCGCAAGAGCTACGTCGAGGTCGACCACACCCGCGAGGTGCTGCACGGCATCGATCTCGAGCTGCGCCGCGGCGAGTTCACGGTGCTCGTCGGCCGCAGCGGCAGCGGCAAGTCGTCGCTCGTGCACCTGCTGTCGGGCATCGACGTGCCGAGCGCGGGCACGGTCGAGCTGTTCGGCGAGACCCTGTTCGGTCCCGACACCGGCCCGGCGAGCGAGGATCGCCGCACCGACGTGCGCCGCCGCCGCATCGGGCTCGTGTTCCAGTTCTTCAACCTGCTGCCGACGCTGACGATCGAGGAGAACCTCCTGCTGCCGCTCGAGCTGTGCGGCAAGCTCGACGCCGCCGGGCGCAAGCGCGCGGCCGAGCTGCTCGACGCGGTCGGGCTCGCGGCGGCGGCGCGCAAGTTCCCCGATCGCCTGTCGGGCGGCGAGCAGCAACGTGCGGCCATCGCGCGCGCGCTCGTGCACGATCCCGAGCTCGTGCTCGCCGACGAGCGCTCGAGCTGTTCGAGAAGCTGCTGCGGCCGAGCGCGAAGACGCTGCTGATGGTCACGCACAGCGCGCAGGCCGAGCGCATCGGCGACAGCGTGCTCGAGCTCGTCGACGGGCGCCTGCGCGAGCGCCAGCGCCCGTCCGTCGGGAACCGGTGAGGCCCGTGTTCTCGCTGCTCACCCGCGCGAGCCTGCGCTACCTCGCTCGCCATCCGGCCCAGCTCGTACTCGCGATCCTCGGGGTCGCGGTCGGCGTCGCCGTGGTCGTGGGCATCGACACCGCGAGCGTGAGCGCGCGCCGCTCGTTCCAGCTCGCGACGAGCGCGCTCAGCGGCAGCGCGACCCACGTCGTGCGCGGCACGCCCAACATCCCTGAGAGCGCGTACGTCGCGCTCGCGCTCGAGCCCGGCTCGCCGCCCGCGGCTCCGGTCGTGCAGCGCGCGCTCGGGCTGGTGAGGCCCGCGAAGCGCACGCTGGAGCTGCTCGGCGTCGATCCGCTCGCGGAAGGCCCGTTCCGCGGCTACACCGGCTCCAGCGGAGGCACGGACGCGGCGGCGCTGCTGCGAGGCGACGGCGCCTGGCTCTCGAGCGACACGGCGCGCGAGATCGGCGCGAAGGTCGGCGACGAGCTCGTGTTCGTCGTCGGAAGCCGCGAGAAATCGCTGGTGCTCGCCGGCCTGCTCGAGCCGCAGTCCTCGCTCGCGCGTGCGGCGCTCGCCGACGTCGCACTGGTCGACATCTCGACGGCACAGTCGTTCCTCGGGCAGCGCGGCGAGCTCACGCGCATCGACCTGCTGCTTCCCGGCGACGCCGGCGCCCGCGACGCTGCGCTGGCGCGCCTGAAAACGCTGCTCCCGCCGACCTGCACGGTCGAGCCCGCGTCGCGGCGCTCGGAGACGCTCGCCGGCATGACGCGCGCCTTCGACATCAACCTGCGCGCGCTCGGCTTCCTCGCGCTGCTCGTCGGCGTGTTCCTCGTCTACAACACGATGACCTTCGCCGTCGTGCAGCGCCGGCCGCTGTGGGGCACGCTGCGTTCGATCGGTGCCACGCGGGGCGAGCTCTTCCGCCGCGTGTGCGTCGAGGCGCTCGCGATCGGCGCGCTGGGCACGACGCTCGGCCTCGGTCTCGGACTCCTGCTCGCGCAGGCGCTCGTGCGCCTCGTGACGCGCACGATCAACGACCTGTACTACGTCGTGTCGGTGCGCGAGCTCGCGATCGAGCCTTCGACGCTGGTCGAGGCCACGCTGCTCGGCCTCGGTGCGACGCTCGTTGGAGCGCTGTTCCCGGCCTTCGACGCGATGCGCACGCCGCCGAAGGCCGTGCTCGACCGCGCAGCGCTCGAGGCGCGGTTGCGCTCGCGGCTGGGGCGGCTCGCCCTCGCCGGACTCGCCGCAGGCGCGCTGTCCTTCGGCCTGCTCAAGGTCTCGAGCAACAACCTTCCGCTGGGTTTTGCGGCCCTGTTCCTGATGCTGTTCGCCGCGGCGCTGCTCGTGCCGCTCGCGACCTCGCTCGCCTGCCGCGCGATCGCGCCGGTCGCCGGTCTCCTCGGCGGCAATCTCGGGCGCATCGCCACTCGCGGCATCACGAGCCATCTCGCGCGCAGCTCGGTCGCGATCGCCGCGCTCGCGATCGCGCTCTCGGCCACCGCCGGCATGGGCATCCTCGTCGACAGTTTCCGCACGACGGTCGTCAACTGGCTGAACACGACGCTCGTCGCCGACGTGTACGTGTCGAGCCCGAGCACGTTCTCCAACCGCGACTCGGCGGTGCTCTCCGAGGAGCTCGTGACGCGCCTGACGAACGACCCGCGCGTCGGCGGCGTGACTTCCTTCCGCGACGGAGAAATCGAGCTCGCCGACGGCTCGCGCGTGCTCGCGAGCGCGGCCTCCCTCCACCCGCGCAGCCGCGACGCCTACCGGCTGCTGCAGGGCGATCCGAAGCTCGTGTGGCCGGCCTTCGAGACGACGGAGGGAATCGTCGCGTCCGAAGCGCTCGCGCGGCACCGCGGGCTGAAGAAGGGCTCGCGCCTCGAGGTCCGCACCGCCGTGGGCGTGCGCACGTTCGAGGTGCTCGGCGTGTTCCGCGATTACTCCTCGGATCAGGGCTGGGCGCTGATCTCAAAGGCGACGTGGGCGCGCAACTTGAACGACGAGCGCGTCAGCTCGCGCCGGGAAACGACGTCGAGAGCGCGCTTCCCAGCCTGCGCGCCGCCGTTCCTCCGGGCGAAGTCGTGCTCGTGCGCTCGGGCGACGATGTGATCTCCGCTTCTCTCGAGATCTTCGACCGCACGTTCTCCGTGACGCGCGTGCTGCGGCTGCTCGCCGGAATCGTGGCCGTTCTCGGGCTCGTGGGAGCGCTGCTCGCGATGGAACTCGAGCGCGAGCGCGAGATGGGCGTGCTGCGCGCGATCGGACTCTCGCCCGGCGGCCTGCGGCGCGTCGTGCTCGGCCAGAGCGGCCTGATCGGCGCGCTCGCGGGCCTGTTCGCTGCGCCGATCGGCATCGCGGTCGCGCTCGTCCTGATCCTCGTGATCAACGCGCGCTCCTTCGGCTGGACACTGGACGTGCAGATCAATCCGAGCGTGCTCGTCGAGACCTTCGTGCTCGCCTGCGTCTCCGCGCTCGCCGCCGGTGCCTATCCCGCGTGGCGCATGGCGCGCCTCTCCCCCGCCCAGGCGCTGCGAGGCGAATGATGCGCACGCTCTTGCTCTGGCTCGTTCTGCTGTCCGCGTTCTCCTGCTCGCGCACTCCGGAGCCGGTGCGTGCGGAGTTCGATGTCGGCGAGCTGCTTTCCGCCTCCGCCGATCCGCGCTTCGCGCGTGCGGTCGAGCCGCGCGAGTTCGTGTTCCCGCGTGACCACGGCCCGCATCCGGACTTCCAGACCGAGTGGTGGTACTTCACCGGCACGCTCGCCGACGAATCCGGCGGTGAGTACGGCTACCAGCTCACGTTCTTCCGGCGCGCGCTCGCGCCCGAGGCGCCGCAGCTCGACTCGAACTGGGCGAGCAGCGAATTCTGCATGGCGCACTTCACGCTTTCGTCCGAACGCGAGCAGCGTTTCGAGGCGCGCGAGCGGTTCGAGCGCAACGCGCTCGGCCTCGCTGGAGCGACGAGCGAGCCGTGGCGCGTGTGGCTGCGCGACTGGAGCGTCTCCGGCGACCTCGACGGCGGCGACGTGCGGCTCGTGGCGCACGACGGCGAGCTCGCGCTCGACCTCTTGCTGCACGCGACACGTCCGATCGTGCTGCAGGGCGACCGAGGGTTGTCACGCAAGGGTTCCGAACCCGGCAACGCCTCGCATTACTACTCGATCCCGCGCCTCGACTCGCGCGGCACGCTCAGCTTCGATGGCCGCAGCGTCGCGGTCCGCGGCGAGTCGTGGTTCGACCGCGAATGGTCCACCAGCGCGCTGGAGAAGGGCCAGGTGGGTTGGGACTGGTTCGCGCTGCGCCTCGACGACGGCTCGGACCTGATGCTCTACGTGATGCGCCGCGACGACGGTTCGATCGACGCCTTCAGCTCCGGCTCGTTCTCGCGGCCAGGCGCCGCGCCGCGCAGGCTCGCGCGCGACGAGTTCACGATCCAGATCACCTCGGACTGGACCAGCCCCACGAGTTCCGCCAAGTACCCGTCCACCTGGCGCATCACGATTCCGTCGCTCGCGCTCGAGTGCGAGCTCGAGCCGCTCGTGCGCAACTGCGAGCTCGGAGTCTCGGTGCGCTACTGGGAAGGTGCCGTGCGTGCGAGCGGCACCCGCGACGGCGCGCGCGTTTCCGGCCGCGGCTTCGTCGAGCTCACGGGTTACTGAGGTTCAACTCGCGCGCGGCCTTGCGGCCGCGCTCGAGATCGACGCAGGCGAGCAGCGCGGCTCCGACGAGGAAAAACGCGACCAGCGGCACGACGCCCCAGCGCGGCTCGCCCGTTGCCTTGATCGCGAGCCCGAAGCACAAGGGCCCGAGGATCGCCGAGAAACGCTCGAGCACGCCAAAGAGGCCGAAAAACTCGCCGGAACGGTGCTTGGGCACCATGCTCGCGAACATCGAGCGCGTCAGCGCCTGACAACCGCCCATCACGAGCGCGACGCCGGCCGCGAGCGCATAGAAGTACACCAGCGGATGTTCCTCGCCCGGGCTCGCCATGCGCCACGCGAGCGCGGTGATGCCGAGGTACACCACGATCCCGCCGAGCACCGCGCGCTTGGGCCCGATGCGCCCCGCGAGCCAGCCGAAGCCGAACGCGCACGGCACGCCGAGGAACTGCACGAGCAGCACGGCAGGAATCATCTTCGGGCCATCGAGACCGATCTCCGCGCCATAGATCGTCGCCATGCGGATGATCGTGTTGATGCCGTCGTTGTAGGCGAGCATCGCGACCATCAGCAGGAACGCGTCGCGGTGGCGCGGCAGGTCGCGCGCGGTCTCGGCGAGGCGCGCGAACGCGACGCGCAGCGCTCCCATCCCGGCGGGCTCGTCGGACTCGCGCACGCGCGGCGGTTCCTTCACGCTGCGCAACAAGGGCAGCGCGAACAGCGCCCACCACACCGCCACCGACACGAAGGCGAGGCGCACGGGCACGGTCGAGCCTTCGGGCAAGCCGAACCACGCGGGCTTCAGGATCCACGCGAGATTGAGCGCGAGCAGCAGTCCTCCGCCGAGGTAGCCGAGCGCGTAGGCCGAGGTCGACACGCGGTCGAGCTCATCCTCGCTCGCGATGCCCGGCAGCAGCGCGTCGTAGAACACGAAACTGCCCGCGACGCCGATGTTGCCGAGCACGAACAGGAGCGACGCGAGTTGCCAGTCGCCGCGCTCGACGAACCACAGCGCCGCCGTCGCGAGCACGCCGAGCACGAGGAACGAGCCGAGCATCGGCTTCTTGCGTGCGCCCGTGTCCGACAGCGCGCCCAAGAGCGGCCCCACGAGCGCGACCGCGACCATGCTCCAGGTCGTCAGCGCGCTGAAGCGCTCGAGCACGTCCGTGCGCCCCTCCGCCGCGACCTCGCGGTAGTAGATCGGGAACACCGCCGTCACGATCGTCGTGAAGAAGGCCGAGTTGGCCCAGTCGTACAGCGCCCAGGCGCGCAGCTCCGGCCGCCCCAGCCCGAGCCGCTCGAGCAGCCGCGCGCGCGCGGTCGTTCCGGCCCGTTCGGGTTCGCTGGCGGCGTCCATCGGCGCGTGAGGCTACCCCGCGCGGCGCCGCGTGCGAGGCCGCGGCTTCGGTCCGAGCCTTCCTCGGCGCGCCCCGAGGGGTTACACCATCCCGTCCGCCATGTCGCACCCGCCCTTCGGTTCTCCGACCCTCGTCCTCGTCCCCACCGACCTCGAGCTCGCGCGCCTGCGCGACCTCGGCGGCTTCCCCACCGGCCTCGCGCTGGTCGAGCGCTGCGGCTTCGGCCCGGTCGCCGCCGCCGCCCGCACGGCCACGCTGCTCGAGCGCCTGCGCCCGCGGCAGGTCGTGCTCGTCGGCATCGCGGGCAGTTAT
>JAPLOE010000246.1 GCA_026692705.1 Planctomycetota bacterium | reverse complement strand
GATGTTTCCAGCGCAGCAGCGCCTCGAAGCCGACGATGCGCTCGGTGCGCACCTCGACACGCGGCTGGTAGTAGACCTGCAGCTCGTTGCGCTCGAGCGCGCGGCGCAGGCTGGTCTCGAGCGTCAGCCGCTCGAAGGCCTTGGCGTCGAGCGCCGCCGAGTAGAACTTCAGCGAGCCGTGGCCTTCCTGGCGCGCGGAGTAGGACGCGGTCTCCGCACGGCGCACGAGCTCTTCCGCGGAGTGGTGGTCGGTCGGGAAGCCCGCGATGCCGATCGAGGCCGGCACGCACAGCTCGCGCCCGGAAATCTCGAACGGCTGCGAGAGCAGCTCGAGGATGCGCGCGGCGACCTTGGCGGCGTCGTGGATGCGCGCGAGGTCGGGCAGCAGCACGGTGAAGTGATCACCAGCCCAGCGCGCGATCACCGCGCCACCGCGACCGCCCCTGCGGTGCGCGATCGAGTCGGTCTCGCGGATGCCTTCGCGCACGCGCGTCGCGACGGTTGCGAGCATGTGCTCGGCGGCGTCGCTCGACAGGTTGCCCGCCGTGAGCGAACGCACGCGGTGCACATCGAGGTACAGCACGGCGACATGCTGTCCCGTGCGCCCCGCCTGCCGCACCGCGACTTCGACATCGTGCAGGAAACGCGACGAATCGAGCATGCGCCCGCCCGCGTCGCGCAGGCTGGTGTCCTCGACGCCGTTGGCGCCGAGGCTCTCGACCATCGCCGTCACGCGCAGGCAGCGCCCCGACGGATCGAGATCGGCACGGCCGACGTGGCGCGCGCGGAACGGCATGCCGCTCTCGTCGATCAGCGTGTGCTCGAAGGGCGGCGACTCGCGGCCACGCTCGAAGGATTCGATCCACTCGCTCAGGCCCGTGCGGCAGTCGCTCGGGAACAGCGTGAGCCAGTTCTCCAGCGCCCAGCCGTCGCCCTTGGGCTCGACGCCGAGCATTTCCGCCGACGATTCCGTGCAGCGCACCCAGCGCGCCTGCGCATCGAGCTCCCAGAAACCGACGTGCACGCGCGTCTGCATGAGCTGCAGGCGCGCGAGGTGCGACTCCGCCTCGCGCAGGCGCTCGCGACCGAGGTGCAACGTGCGCAGCTGCGCCTCGACCAGCGCCGGCGCCGCGTCGCGCGCGACGACTCCATGCGCTCCGGCCGCCGTCGCCGCTTCCGCCGCGTGCCGGTCCGAGCTCTCTACCGTCGCGAGGAAACCCGCGCGGCGCAGCATCGTGCGTTCCGCGAGCGTCGCCTCGCGCGCACCGACGCGCGGGCCCGCAGGTCCGCAGGGCACGATCGCGAGCCCGAGGTCCCCGCCGCTCGACGGCAGCTCCGCGAGCTCGGCCACTTCCCAGCCCCAACCCGACAGCGCCGCACGGACCGAGGCGTTGGACGGGAACGCACCGGCGCAGAGTGAGACTCGCGCGGGCTGGCTGGATTGCGACATCTTGGCTTTCGTGGGGCTAGGACGGGACCGCCCCCCTCTTTCGGGCCCGTTCCCCCACTTTCTGGAGCGCCCCGCCAAAAACAGGAAAGAAGTTCCGGGCAACTCGTGCGCGGCGTCCCCACGCGCCGGCAGAGGCGCTAGCCTCGGGCGACTGCAGCGGTGGAAGCACCCGGCTCCATCCCTTGCGGCTGCAAAGGACTCGCCCATGGCCCTTCGTCCCTGGCCTCTCGCTCTCGCTGTCCTCACACTCGCGCTCGCGAGCACTCTCCATTTCGTGCGACGCGGCACGGAAGCGGATCCCGAGCTCGCGGCGGCCCGCGTCTGCGTACTTCCCTCGTTCGAAGCGGAGTCGAGACGGGCCATTCCGGTGTTCGAGCGCGAAGTTCCGCAGGTCGAGCCCAGCCCGACGGCGGCAGATCAGGATCGCACTCTGACCGAGGCCGAGCGCGCGCTGGACGTCGCGCTCGACGCAGTGTTCGGTTCGGTCACGGACAGCTTCGGGACTCCGCTCGTCGGCGCCCGCGTGTCCTTGCGCGGCTGGCGCGGCTCGCTCGACGCCGAGCTCGGCTCCGCGGCGACGGACCACGAAGGTCGTTATCGCATCGACGTGAAGAGCTGGCCGAGCGAGCTCGCGGTCCGGCGCGCGCTGCGGCGACGCCTGCAGAGCGTGACTCCGGCGTCCCCGTCGTACTGGACGCTCGGTGCGGTGCAATTGCGGCTTTCCGCGGATCTCCCGGGCTACACGAGCGCGACGGAGGAGCGCGTGATCGACGCGGTGCTCGGGCAACCGCTGCGCGTGGACTTCCGCCTCGCCGCGGGCCGGGCCGTGCGTGGCCGGGTGGTGCGCCATGCGGAAGGATTGCAAGTCGGTGTCGAGTTCGCGGACGTCGTGTTCCTCGACGGGCAGGGCAACGTCGCCGCGCGTTCGAGCACGGACGCGCGTGGCGACTACACGGCCTACCTCGCCGACGGCACCTATCAACTCCACGCGCGACGCCCCGGCGTGGGAACGGCGTTGCTCGCCGATGCCGTCGTCGACCGCTCGCGCTCCACGTGGCTGCCGTCCGTGCAACTGACCGGCACGAATCGGATGCGCGGCAAGGTCACGTACCCCGACGGCGCGCCGGCTTGGGGCCTCCTGCTGCAGGCCGAGCTCGCGTCGCTCGCCCCGAAGAGCTTCGACGGCCTGACGCTTCTCGAGCGCGCCGAACTCGAAGGTTCCGAAGGCCTCGCCCAGTCCTTCGCGCGGACCGACGAGAACGGCGAGTTCGAGTTCCGCGCCCTGCGTGGCGGCGAGTTCCAGCTGCGCGTCCCGCGCGTCGACGACACGGAGATCTCGGGCAAGACGCTGCAGGATTCCTCGTCGCTCGCCGCAAACCTCGTCTTCCACGGCCGGCGCCTGCGCGTCGAAGTGCTGCGCGTGGACGGCAAGGGAGTGCCGGAGGCGCAGCTCGATGCCTGGCGCATCACCGACAACTTCGAGCTGTCGCGCGAGAACGAGCTCCCGGTCGAAGGCTTCTGGGGCGGGATCTTCACGCTCCACGTCGAGGCCGGCGAGCGCCTGTTCCTGCGCGCGTTCGCCGACGGCTTGCCGTACGCGTGGCGTGCGGTGCAGGTGAGCTCGCTCGAATACGAGGACACGGTGCGCATCCTGCTCGAGGAAGGCCCGCAGCCGGAAACGGGCGCGACCACGGACCTCGCGGAGGCTCTCGGTGCGAGCGTCGGGATCGAACTTATCGGCGACGACGACAAGCCGTTGGACGCCTGGTTCGCGACGGCGACGTCGGGACACGGCGACACTCCCGCGGGCTGGGCCACGGCGCTTCCCGGCTTCGGCGGCCTGCTGCCTCCGCTCCCGCCCGGCCGTTTCCGACTGTCCTTCGGCGCGCTCGATCGCCATTCGTTCCGCTGCTTCGAGACCGTGTCGACGACGGTGACAACGCGCTTCGGCGGCTCGCAACGGCTCACGCTTCGCGTTCCGACCGGCGGTCGCCTGCGCTTCACGCTCCCGCCGCAATCCGATGAAGGTGGCGTCGAGCAGTTCGTCGATCCGGAAGTCGACATCGCGCGCCGCGGCTGGAGCGCGACCGTGCGCCCGCTCGACGGAAAGGGCGACGCGATCGCGCTGCACCTCCAGCCGAGCGACCGTCCCGACCACGCGGGGCCGCGCGCGCTTCCCGGCGCCGAGGTCGAGGCCTTCCCCTCGCTGCTCCCCGGCCGCTACGAGCTGCGCCTCTCGCGTTCCCAGTCGGAGACGCTCACTTACAAGGTCACTGTGCGCGTCGGCGAGGTCACCACCGTCGCTCAGTAGAAGCCCTCGCGGCGTTCGTAGCGTTTCGCGCGCTCGGCGTCGTAGGTCGTGGCGTCGAATTCGGGGCCGAGGAGCTCGCGGAAGATCGCGCCACTGGTCGGGACGTCGGTCGGGGCGCGGAAACGGCTCGGATCCCAGAGGCCGGCGCGCAGGGCGGCCTTCGAGCATTGCGTGTAGGCCTCTTCGATGTCGACGAGGATGCCGAGCTTCGGCGCCTTGCCTTCGAGCGTGCTCGGCGCGAGCAGCGCCGCATCGTGCGTGAGCGTCGCGCGTCCGTTGACGCGGAAACTCTCGGTGACGCCGGGAATGAGGAACAGCAGCGCGATGCGCTGGTCGTGGAGCAGGTTGACGAGGGTGTCCGCGATGCGGTTGCCGGGGCGCTCGGGCAGCAGCAGCGTGCGTTCGTCGAGGATGCGCACGAAACCGGCCGGGTCGCCGCGCGGGCTCACGTCGCAACGGCCGCGCGAGTCGCAACTCGCCACGCACACGAACGGCGCGAGCTCGATGAAGCGCCGCGTGAGCGGATGGAGGCGGTCGCTCACCTTGCGGCACACGAGCTCGCTCGGGGTGCCGATCAGCGCACGCAGCTGCGCCTCGTCGCGGATCACGGAGTCAGTCAGGCGGTGCGTGCGCATCGCCGGAGTGTCGCGAGCGCTCTCGGCGGCGTCCAATCGCGCCGGCGCCCGGGGTGCGCTGCGTTGGGATTGCGAAAAAGCGCTCCCGGGGGCTTGCCGGATCGGCCGCGACTATCTACCTAGGTAGTTGTGAGCTACCGCGGTAGTTCCCACCGACCCCGGTAGTCGGATCTCGACCGCGGAACCGCTCCCAGGGCCCCAGAACAGGGGTTCTGGCGCCCAACGCCCTCCGGAGACCGCCGTGACTGCTCCCCGCCCCGCCCTCGCGCTGCTGATCCTCGCGACCCTGCTCGCCGCCCCCGCCCGGGCCCAGGGCGAGGGCCCCGACGAGCGTTACGGCTTCCTCGTCGGCCTGTGCGAGGAGCGCGAGTGGGAGCTCGCCGCCCGCGAGGCGCGCGCGTTCCTCGAGGCCTTCCCGCAGCACGCGAAGTCGGAACTCGCGCGCTATCGGCTCGCCACCGCGCTGTTCGAGCTCGGCCAGCGCGACGGCGCGCGCGACCTGTACGCCGAGCTCGAGCGCAACGAGCGCTTCGAGTTCCGCGCGGAGTGCGCGTTCCGCCGTGGGCAGTGCGAGCTCGCGCTCGGTCGTGCGCCGCAGGCCGCCAGCGCTTTCGAGCGCGTGCTCGCGTTGCGCGCCGCGTACCTCGCGCCCGCCGCGACCTTCTTCCTCGCCGAGGCGCGCTTCGCCCAAGGCGATTTCGCGGCGGCCGAGCAGGGTTACGAGCGCACCCTCGCGACCGAAGGTGGCACGGAGTACGAGCGTGAGGCGCGCTACGGCCTGTGCTGGTGCGCGTTCCGGCTCGAGCACCACGACGTCGCGGTCGAGCGCATCAACGACTGGCTGCAGCGCTTTCCCGGGCACGCGAACGCGGCGGAACTGCACTACCTCGCTGGCGAGGCGCAGCTCGCGGCCGGGCGTGCGCGCGAGGCGCTGGCGGAGTTCGAGAGCGTGCGTTCGGGCCCGTTCGAGCAACGTGCCTTGCGTGGTGCCGCGTTTGCCGCGGCGGAGCTCGGCGATCTCGACGGCGCCGCGCGGCGTTTTGCGCGCCTTGTCGAGCGCGAACCGAATGGGCCGTTCGCGGAGGAAGCCCGCTTGCAGCGTGGAGCGGTGCTGTTGCGCGGAGGCGACGCGAAGGGCGCTGTGGCGGCGCTGACGCCGCTCGCCGGCTCCATCGACGGTGCGAGCTGGCTCGCGCGAGCACAGCTCGCGAGCGGCGACGCCAACGCTGCGCTCGGGACGGTCGAACGCGCCGTGCGCCTGCAGCTCGACCCCGGCCAGCGAGATGCGCTCGCGATCCTGCGGGGTGATGCGCTGACGGCGCTGGGCCGCTCCGCGGAGGCCGCGGAGGCCTATTCGCAGGCGAAAAGCGACTATGCGCTGCACGCGGCGGCGATCGCGGCCTTCAACTCGAACGCGCTCGAACGCGCGGAACCGCTCGCGCGGAGGCTGCTCAAGGAGTTCCCGCAGAGCGCGTACGCGGCCGCGATGCACATGGTGTGCGGCGAGGCGGCGCTGGCGCGTGGAGAGCACGCGGCAGCGCGGCGCGAGTTCGCCGCAGTGGACGTCGAAGGCGCGGAAGCCGGTCAGCGGGCTCGTGCGCGGCTGCGCGGAGCCTGGAGCGCGTTGCTCGCGAAGGATGGGAACGCGGCGGCGCAACTCGCGGGCGCGCTCGTGCGCGAGTTCCCGTCGACGAAGGAAGCCAAGGAAGCGCTGTTCGTGCTCGGCCGCGCGAGTGACGAGCTGGGTGACGGCGCCGCCGCGATCGAGGCCTGGAAGCAGTACGTCGAGGCGGAACCGAAGGGCGCGCACGCGGCGGAAGCGCTCGCGGGACTCGCGCGGCTCGACACCGAAGGTGCGGCACGCTGGAGCGAACGGCTCGCGAGCGACCACGGCGACAGCGAGGCGGCCTTCGGTGCGCTGCTCGCGCTCGCCGATCGCGAGGCGCGCGAGGGCCGCAAGAGCGCGGCGGCGAAGCGCTACGCGCAGATCCTTGAGCGTTGGCCCGAGCACGCGCTCGCGCCGCGCGCCCGCTACGCGCTGGCGTGGACGCAGTTCGATGCGGGGCAGGCGAAGGAGGCGTCGGCGACGCTCGCACCGCTCGCGCAGGAGGAACTCGAGCCCGAGCTCGCGGCGGCCGTGGCCGAGCTGGGCCTGTGGAGCGCCACCCGCTCCGGCGACGTCGAGGCGAGCCTCGCGGCCTACTCGAAACTGCTGGAAACGCCGACGAATCCGCGCAAGCTGCTCGAGGGCTGCCGCGCGGTCGCGGAACTGCTCAAGCAGGCGCAGCGCGCTGCGGAAGCGCGGCCGCTGTTCGAGGACCTGCTGCGGCGCGCGCGTGGGGAGCGCGGCGTCCAGACCGAGGCGCTGGTCGAGAGTGCGTGGCTTGCGATCGACGCGAAGGACGCCGACGAGGCCGAGGCGCTCGCGCGCACGGCGAACAAGCTCGCGCCGGACGACGCGGCCAAGGCGCAAGCGGCCGAAGCCTGCTTCTTCGCGGGCGAATTGCGCTTCGCGCAGCCGGATCTCGAGCGTGCGAAGGCACTGTACGAGCTCGCGTTGCCGCACGCGTCGGCGACAGTGGCTCCGCAGGTGCTCTACAAACTCGGCTTCGTGCACCTGCGTGGCGAACGCCTCGAGGAGGCGGCGGCTTGCTTCGCGAAGGTCGCGGCCGAGCACGCGACCCACGAGCTCGCCGGCGAGTCCCGCTTCCTCGCGGCCGATTGCCGCTTCCGCCAGCGCCGTTTCGCCGAGTGCGCCGAGCTGCTCGCGACGTTCGCGAAGGACCTGCCGCGCCACGCGAGCGTTCCGAACGCGTTGTTCGAGCTCGGTGTCTCGCTGGGCGAGCTCGGGCGCTGGAAGGAATGCGAAGCCACCCTCGTCGAGCTCGCGCGCCGCGGTGTGCAGCCTGCAAACGCGCTCGAAGCCGATCTGTGGCGCGCGCGCGCCGTCGCGGCCCGCGGCGACGAACGTGGAGCCCGCGCCGCGCTCGAACGCGTGACGGCCGCGGACAAGGGTCGTGTCGGTGCCCAGGCGCGAGTGGAGCTCGGCAAGCTCGACTCGAAGGCCGGCAAGCACGAGGACGCGCTCGCGAGCTTCCTGAAGATCGCGCTGCTCTACGAAGGCGGCGAGCTGGTCGCCGAGGCCAACTTCCTCGCTGCGGGCGAGCTCGAGGCGCTCGAGCGGCTCGACAAGGCATGCGCGCGCTACTCGGAGCTCGTCGCGCGCCACCCCAACTCCCCCTTCGCCGTCCGCGCGAAGGAACGGCTCGACGCGCTCGGCCGCTGAAACACCCAGAAAAATCAGGAACTACCGCCATGGCCACCGTTCTCCAGTCCAGTCCCGAATCCACCGGCGCGCCGATCGCGAGCGTGCTCGACATGCTGCTCTCGGGCGGCCCCGTGATGATCCCGCTCGCGCTGTGTTCGGCGATCGCGCTGACCTACGCGATCGAGCGTGCGGTGCGCCTGCGTGCGAGTGCCCTCGGTGTCGCGAGCCTCGAGCGTGAGCTGCTGCCCGCGCTCGCGACCGGCGGCATCGCACGGGGCCTCGACGTCGTCGAACGCGCCGCGACGCCCGCGGCGCGCGTTCTGCGCGTCGCGCTGAGCCACTGGAATGCACCGTACCTCGAGCGCGAGAAGCAGACCGAGGAGGCCGGCCTGCGCGAGGTGCGCACGCTGTCGGCGAACCTCAAGCCGCTCGTGTACATCGCGATGCTCGCTCCGCTGCTCGGATTCCTCGGCACGGTGTACGGCATGATCGTCGCGTTCTCGACCGTCGCGTCGAGCGCGAGCCTCGGTCGGCCGGAGATGCTCGCCGCCGGCATCAGCCAGGCGCTCGTCACCACCGCGGCCGGCCTGACGATCGCGGTGCCCGCGCAGGTCCTCTACTACGTGCTGAAGTCGCGCGTGGAGCGCTTCTCGCGCGAGCTCGAGGACCTGCACGCGCGCGCGTCCGACACGCTGCGCCGCGGAATCGTCGTCGCTCCGCCCGCGCCCAAGCCCGAGGCAACGCAGCCGCCCGAGACCGTCGCCGCCCAACCGGCCTAGGAGTCGACCCATGCACCTGCGCGACGAACAACCGCTGGACGAGCAAGCCCTGAACCTGACGTCGATGACCGACCTCGTGTTCCTGCTGCTGATCTTCTTCCTGTGCGCGACGACGTTCCTCGATCCGGAGCGTGCGCTAGCGCTCGAGCTGCCGGCCGCGCAGAGCGGCGAGCGGCGGCAAGTCGAGAGCGAGGAACTCGTGATCAACGTCTCGCGCGAGGGCACGTTCGCGCTCGGCGGACGCGCGCTCGACGCGACCGAGCTGCAGCGCGAGCTGCGTGCGGCCGCCACGCGCGATCCGCAGACGCCGGTCACGATCCGCGGCGATCGCCTCGTGCACCACGAGGACATCGTCGAGGTGATGGACGCCTGCGGTCAGGCCGGCCTCGTCAACCTCGCCGTCGGCACGCTCGAAGGTTCCTGAGAAAACGCCGTGAAATCCCACGCTCCCAAGTCGCAGGCCGCGAAGAACCTCGTCATCGCGATGGCGCTCGGCGGCGCCGCGCTGCTCGCGGCGAACCGCTGGCTCGTGCCCGCGCTGTTCGACCTGCGGCCGATCCGCGACGGCTCGGCGAGCTACGCCGACGACGACGCGCGGCTGCGCCTCGCCGCGTGGCAGTCGCCGGCGCCGCTCTGGCCCGCGCTCGACACTCCGCAGCACGAGTCGCACGTGCGCACGTCGACCGATGGCCGCTGGATCGTGTTCAGCGCCGGTGGTGCGGGGCAGGGCGAGCTGTTCCTCGCCGAGGTGGTCGGCGGCGTCGCGTCGCAGCCGCGCGCGCTGGTCGAGCTCAACTCGAGCGCCGACGACGTTGCGCCGGCCTGGGGTCCGGATGGCCTGTATTTCGCGTCGGATCGTGCGGACGGTGCCGGTGGGCTCGATCTGTACCGCGCGAGCTTCGACGGCGCGTTCTTCGGCGCCGTCGAGCCCGTGGCCGGCGTCAACACGGCCGCCGCGGAGACGGAACCTGCGCCCGGACATGGCGAGCTGTACTTCGCGAGCGATCGTGGCGGCGCCGGTTTCGACCTGTTCGTCGCGAACGCGGGCGCGACCAAGCTCGCGACCGAGCTCTCGAGCGAAGCGGACGACCGCGATCCGTTCGTCACGGCCGATGGGCGCACCCTGTACTTCGCCTCCGACCGCCACCTCGGCGGCGGCGATTTCGACTTGCACCGCAGCTTTCTCGACGGCGGGCAGTGGCTCGCGTCCGAGCGGCTCGCGGGCCTGGACTCGCGCGCCAGCGAGCGCGCCCCTGCGACCTTGCGCGACGGCCTGACGCTGCACTTCGTGCGCGAAGGCTCGCCCGAGGCCGAGTTGTGGGAAGCGAAAACGATCGAGCTCTTCCGCGGTGCCGAGCCGGCGCGGGGATGGGCTGACTTGCTGCTGATCGCAGCGCTGTTGCTGCTGGCGGTGGTCGCCGCGCTTTCGAAGCGCTGGGAAGAGCTCGATCTTCTCTACAAGTGCGCGCTCGCGAGCGTGCTCCTGCACCTGCTGATCCTCGCGCTGCTGCGCTACCTGTATCCCGACGGCGAGCCGCGAGAGACGCCCAAGCGCGAGCAACGCATGCGCGTGCGGCTCGAGGAGCCTCGCGAACGGTTGCGCGGCCTCGTGGAACGCGGTGGCGAGTTGGAGCAACGTCGCGAGACGCGACCGGAGCGTGAGGCGCCGTCGCTGGAATTGCCGGAGCTGGCGCAGCTCGCGCCGGAGCTCGCGGCTCCGCAGGCGCAACCGCTCGAGTCGGAAGCGCGCGACGAGGAGGCGGCTCCGCAGCGGCGGACCGAGGAACTCGAGCGCACGGAGACGCCGCAGGTTGCCGCGCCGGAGCTTGCGACGCCGAACGAGGCGCGCGAGCGGCGTTCGCTCGCTGCGAACGACGCCGCCGCTCCGACTCCGACCGAAGTCGCGCGCGCCGCGTCGGCCCAGGCCGCTGCGGGTCCTGAGCGACTCGAAACCGCGGCTGCGACGCCGAGCGCGAGCTCCGCCGCGCCTTCCGCGGCTCCGCTCGCTGCCACCACGCGTCAGGAAACCACGGAATTGCCGCGCACTTCCGCCGGTTCGAGCGTCGAGCGCCCCGAGCCGTCGCAGGCGCACTCCGCACCGCAGGTGGCGCAGCCGAACGAGTCGCGGGCGCGGGTCGAGCTCGGATCGGAAGGTCCGGCGCCCGCCGTCGCGCGCGAGTTCGCGCCGTCGCGCGGCGAAGCGGCCGCGAATGCCGGTCCGCAGCGTGGCGAGCTTCCCGATGCGCCCGCGACGACGTTCGAGCTCGCTGCACCGTCCGCGGGCTCGCTCGCGCGCTCCGACGCGGCACCGGCTCCCGACGCGCCGTCGCG
Source organism: Planctomycetota bacterium (assembly GCA_026692705.1). GTDB lineage: Bacteria > Planctomycetota > UBA1135 > UBA1135 > F1-120-MAGs118. Next base: position 4,620 of record JAPLOE010000246.1, on the reverse strand, counting down.
TGCGGCCATCGCGAGCGAACGCAGCGCGTCCCCGGGCTCTTCGAGCGCGTCTCCGACGATCGAACTGCCTTCGGAAGCGCGCGGTGTCGCGAGCCTCGAGGCTCCGCGCGGCTCCGATGCTCCGCAGCCGTCTGCTTTCGAATCCCGTCGCGAAGGTGCGCGCACGTCTGCGCCCGAGCGCGCTGAATTCTCTGGCCGCCATGCACCGATCGCGTCTTCGCCGCTGCCCGCCGCCGCTCCGCTCGCCGCAGCTCCTCAACCTGCCGCCGAGGACCTGCCGCGCTCGCCGCGCAAGCTCGACGACACGCCCTACCGCTCGCGTTTCGGCGCCGAGAAGGAGATCGCGCTGCGCGAGCACGGCGGCTCGCAGGAGACCGAACGCGCAGTCGCCAACGGCCTGCGTTACCTCGCTTCGCGCCAGCGCCGCGACGGCGCGTGGGGCGCACTCGACGACCGCAGCGACAAATACCGCGACGTGCGCGTCGGCAAGACCGGCCTCGCGTTGCTCGCGTTCCTCGGTGCGGGCCACGTTCCGGGCGGAACGACTGAACATGCGGCCGTGGTCGAGCGCGCGGTGCGCTGGCTCGTCGCGCAACAGGACGCCGCGAGCGGGCACTTCGGCGACAGCGAGGCCTACGGCCACGGCATCGCGACCTACGCGCTCGCCGAGTGCTTCGCGCTCACCCGTGATCCCGCGTTGCGCGAGCCGATCGAACGGGCCGTCGAGCGCATCCTCTCCGAGCAATTCACGGCCGGCGATGCACGCAACGTCGGCGGCTGGAGCTACTTCTACGCCGATGGCGCGGTGTTCGACCGCTGGCCGCGCGCCTCGATCACCGCTTGGCAAGTGATGGCGCTCGAATCGGCGCGGCTGGGAGGAATCGCCGTTCCCGACGAAGCTTTCGACAGCGCGCACACGTTCTTGCGCGGCGCCTGGGACGCCGACCTCGGTCGCTTCCGCTACAGCCACGATCCCGTGCGGTTGCGCTCGGGCTACGCGACGTTGCCCGGTTCGACTCCGGCGGCGCTGTTCGCGCTCTCGCTGCTCGGCGAGGACCTCGCGAGCGGCCAGTGGGCCGAAGCCGTCGACTTCATCGGCGCCTGCGCCCCCGACGCCTATCGCTGGGAAGGTGAGGACGCCTTCGTCGAGCGCGCGGCCGGCAACCTGTACTTCTGGTACTACGGCAGCCTCGCGCTGCTGCGGCGCGGCGGCGATGCGTGGGAGCGCTGGAACGTCGCGCTCAAGGAAAGCCTGCCGCCCGCGCAGGCCCCCGACGGCTCCTGGGCACCGCTCGACGTCTATGCGCGCTACGCCGGCGACGACGAGCGCGACCGCGTGTATTCGACGGCGATGTGCGTGCTTTCGCTCGAGGTTTACTACCGCTACTTCACGCCGCTCCTGCGCGTTCGCTGAGCGCCCTACACAACGCCAACAAGAAATCCGGCGCCCCCTCTGGCGCGGCCTGCAACCTCCGGTTACTACCTCGGTAGTCGAACCCTGCTCCCCCGCCCCACCGCGCACGAGAATCATGAAGGACAAGGACCGCATCCACCACCTCGGCGAGCTGCAGCACGCGATCATGCGCGTGCTCTGGACCCTCGGCGAAGGCACGGTCGCGCAGATCCACGAGGCGCTGCCGCCCGAGCATCGCCGCGCGCTGACCACGATCGCGACGATGCTGACCAAGATGGAGCGCAAGGGCGTCGTCACGCACCGCTCCGAGGGACGCTTCTTCATCTACCTGCCGTCGGTCGTCGAGCAGGACGTGCGGCGCACGATGGTCGAGGACCTGACCGAGCGCCTGTTCGACGGCGACGTCGCGGCGCTCGTGTCGCACCTGATCACGGAACAGGAAATCGATCGTGACGAGCTCGCGCGGCTGCAGAAGCTGATCGAGTCGCGCCGCAAGGGAGGCAAGTCCGATGGGCGCGCGTGAGCTGCTCGCGGGCCTCGGCGACGGCCAGGCGCTCGCTCTCGAGGGACTCGCGTTCCTCCTCACCTACGCGATCCACAGCACGCTGCTGCTCGGCCTCGCGTGCCTGATCGCCCCGCGGCTCGCGCGTTCGCTGGCCCTGCGCGAGCGCGTCTGGAAGTTCGCGATGTTCGGCGCGCTGGTCACGTCGCTCGTGCAAGTCGGCGCGAGCATGGAGACGCCGCTGTTCCACTGGACGCTGCGGCCGGAGAGCGAGGCGCAGGTCGAGCTTGCCGCGCGCGCCGAAGTGCCGGAAGAGGCGCCGAAGTTCGCGAGCGCGCCGAGCCGCGCGACCCCGGAACCCGTGAAGGCGCAGGACAACGCCGCGACGGAGCCGGAGAGTGCGCAGGTTGAGCGCAACGAAGCGCAGCCCGAAGTTGCGCCGCCCGAAGCGCTTTCCACGCCGCAAACCGCGCAGAAGCTGCTGGCGACCTCGAGCACCACGCCGCGTGAGCCCACACCGCTGGCGCCGGCTCCGCGCCTCGAGAAAGCCGCGGACGCGCCTGCGACCACGAGCGTCGCGAGCAACTGGAGCCGCTGGATGACGCCGGGGCTCGCCGCCTGGGCTGCGTTCGCCTTCGCGATGTTCGCGCTGTTCGGTGCGATGTGCGTGCGACTCGCGCGCCGCATGCGCGGTCGGCGTGAACTGACCGACGGTGCGCTGCGGGAAGCGCTCGACCGGCTCGTGCCGCAGGCGTTCCCCACCGGCCGCCGCGTGCGCCTGTTCGTCGTGCCCGAGCTGCGCACCCCGATGAGCTGCGGCTTCGTGCGCCTGTCGATCTGCGTGCCGCCGCGCGCGCTCGAGGAACTGGGTCCCGACGAGCAGGAGAGCATGCTCGCGCACGAGCTCGCTCACCTGATGCGCCGCGACTCGCTCTGGCTGTCGCTCGCGTGGCTCGTCGAGCGCGTGTTCTTCTTCCAGCCGCTGCACCGCGTCGCGCGCGCCGAACTGCACGACCTCGCCGAGCTCGCCTGCGACGACTGGGCCGCGCGCCGCACGGGCAATCGCCTCGCGCTGGCGAGTTGCCTCGCGCGCATCGCGGAGTGGATCGTCGGCGCGCCGCGCAACCTGCCCGCGACCTCGATGGCCGAGCTGCACGGCCGCTGCCGGCTCGCGCAGCGCATCGAACGGCTGCTCGAGGACGACGGCGAGCGTTCGGGTGACGAGCGCGCGCGCCGCTGGATCGCTCCGGCGGCCGCCGCGAGCCTCGGTGCACTGGTCCTCGTCGCTCCGGGCGTGTCGGCGCCTTCGATGCCCGCGCCTGCGAGCGCGAACGCAGCGAATTCCGCGGTGAAAACGGCCACCGTGGCCAACGACTCGCCGATCGACGTGCTGCTGCCGGAGTTCGACGAGCCGACGCAGGTCGCGCAGACGCTCGACGTCTCGGCGTTCTCCCGGCTCGACGCCGACGGTGGCCTGTGCACCGACCTGCGCGTGCTGGCCGAAGAGCTCGAGTCGCTGCAGAGCGAGATCGACTCGCTCGCGGGCGAAGCGGACGAGCTCGGGCTCGACCCCGCGATCCCCGCCGCGCTCGAGGCCCTCTCCACTCGCCTCTCCCAGGTCGAGCTGCGCCGCGCGCAGCTCAGCCAACTGATCCAGGTGCTCGAAACGCTCGAGTCGACGCCCGCCCATCCTTCGAGCACCTCCACCGTGTCTGACCCTGAAGGGAGTTTCCCGCGATGAACCTGATCCTGACCTTGTCGGCCCTGGGCCTCGTCACCGGCGGCGCCGCCGTCGTGGCGACGCAGGCCTCGTGCTCGACCGCTGCCGCGCAGTCGCAGCTCGCGGCCTGCGCGACGACCAGCGCCTGTGCCCAGTCGAGCTCCACCCTGCCGTCGCAATCCGATCCCGTCTCGGCGCGCGAGGCCGAACTCGAGGCGCTCGCCCAGGGCGAAGCGCCGCGAGCCGCGGCTACCGTGCGCACCGATCGAGCGCGCGGAACGGCACGCGTGAAGGCGCCGGCTGCGCCGAACTTGCTCGTCGCTCCGGTTGCGCCCGTCGCACCCGTGGCTCCGGTCGCGCCCGTTGCGCCGCTCTCGCCCTTCGGGTCGACAACCGCGTGCGCTCCGTCGGATCCGTGCGTCGCCGCGGACGGTTTCGCGCCCGCGCAGTCGTGCTCTCCCGGTGAGAGCTGCGGCGCAGGGCAGTCCTGCGCTCCGGCTCCGGCCCAGACCACGCGCAGCCGCACGTCGAACGGTGGCCGCACGACCGTGACGATCGGCGGTGACGTGAACGCGCAGCAGCACGAGGAAATTCGCCGCGCCTACGAGGCCGCGCAGCGTGAGATGGCTCGCGCGCAGCGTGCGATGCAGGACGAGCAGCGCCGCATGCTCGACGAACAGCGCCGGCAGATGGCGCAGGCGCAGCAGCAGGCTCGCCGCGCCGCGGAGCAGGCCCGCAACGACCAGCGCCGCGTGATGGAAGAAGCGCGCCGCTCGCAGTTGCGTGCGCTGGAAAGCGCTCGCGCGGCCGCTCACTCCGGTGCTGCGGCTGGCCGTGCACAGGCCCCGCGCTATATCGACGACGTCGACACGCGCGCTCTTCCGAACTCGGCGACCGGTACCGAGCGTGCGCCGCAGACGGCGCGTGAGGCGGAGCTCGAGGCGCGCGTCCGCGAGCTCGAGGCACGACTCGATGCGATGCAAC
>JAPLOE010000245.1 GCA_026692705.1 Planctomycetota bacterium | reverse complement strand
GCCGGCCCGCGCCGAGATCGAGGCGCGCGCGGCGTTCCTGATCGCCGACAGCTTCCGGATCGAGGCCGACGCGCTCTCGCCCAAGGGAGAAACCCGATGAAGCTCGCCGCCGCCGCGCTCGCCGCGCTGTTGCTGCCGCAGTCCGGCACTCCGCGCCATTCGATCGAGGTCCAGCGCCGCGATGGCGAGACCTACTGCACGATCCTCGCCGACAACGCGCCGGTGCGCGACGTGCTCGCCGACCTCGCGCTGCGCGCGGAGCTCACGCTCGACGGCTTCGACACGAGCTGGGAGACGACGCTCGTCTCCGTCGACCTGCGCGGCCGCCCGCTGCGCCAGGCGCTCGACTACGTCGCCGGTTCCGTCGGCATCGAGGCCGAAGTGCGCCAGGGCGCGATCTACCTCCATCCTGCGCTCGAGCAGTCGACCGACCGCGATGCGCTGTACGGCGCCTCGCTCGCCGCCTACCTCGGTGCGTTGCGCGACTTCCCCGAGCACGAGCTCGCGCCGGAGGCCGAGCGCAGCCAGGCGCTCATCGAGGAACGCCGCGGGAGCTTCGCGACGGCGCGCGCGCACTACGAGCAGCTCGTCGAGCGCTACCCCGAGTCGTCGCTCGTCCACGAATCGCTGTACCGCATCGGCCAGCTGTTCCAGCAGGACGCGGCCTACACGGAGGCGATCGACACGTTCTCGACCCTGCTGCGCAGCGAACGCCCCCACGACTACGAGGCGCGCGCGCGGCTCGAGCTCGGCTGGTGCGTCGCGCAGACCGGCCAGTTCGAGCGTGCGCTGTACATGATCGACGCCCTCGACGCGATCGAGCCGCCGAGCTCGCGCGCCGACGAGCTGCGCCGCAAGCAGGTCCGGATCCGCGGCCTCGCCGGTCTCGGCCAGGGCAAGCGCGCGCTCGCGCTGCTCGACGAGGTCGAGGCCGAACTCGTGACGCCCCCCGACAAGCGTGAATCGCTCGAATTGCGCGCGATTTCCTGCGAATCCGCGGGCTTGATCCCGGAAGCCGCCCGCGCCTGGCTCGCCTGCGCGCAGCTGGTCGAGGGACCCGCCAAACAGCGCGCGCTGACCGAGTCGGCGCGCCTCGCGCTCGCCTCGGGCGACGAGCTCGGTGCGCTGTTCGTGACCAAGGCGGCCCGCGCCGCGGGTTTCGAGCTGCCCACGCACGAGCACACCGCGCGCGTCGGCCTCAAGCTCGACGACGCCAACGTCGGCCGCGACTCCGCGCCCGATCGGCTCGCGCGCGCCGAAGCGCTCGTCGCCGGCGGCATGAACAAGGAAGCGATCGTCGCGCTGCGTTCGCTGCAGCAGAAGCCCGCCGGGCTCGACGACGCGGCCCGCGGCCGGCTTGCGCTGGCGCTCGGCCGCGCGCTGTACGCCGAATACGGCATCGATCTCGCGCTCTCGCACTTCCGCAACGAGCTCGAGGTCCTGACCGACGCCGAGCAGCGCCGCGCGGTGTACGTGCTCGCGGGCGAGCTGCTCGAGGACGCCGGCCGCATCGACGAGGCCATCGAGGCCTACCGGGGACGAATCTGATGCTCAAGTTCAACTACTTCACGAACCTCGGCCTCGCGACGCTCGTCGTCGTGCCGGCCGTCACGCTCGGCACGAGCCAGAACGAATCGCTCGAGCAGACGCTCAAGCGCACTCTGCACGCGCTCGACCAGCTCGCGGCCATCGAGCAGCGCCTGAATTCCGGCGACGCGACGGCGGTCCCGGCCGCTCTCGCCGCGTGCGAGCTGCCGCTGCCGACGCCGCCCGATCGTCCGCAAGCGCGCGACGAGCTGCTCGAGACGCTGCGCGGCGACGTGGCGCGTCTGGAAGGCGAGATCGAGCTCGTGGAGAGCGGCTCGGGCGCCTCGACGACGCGCATGAAGCCCAGCACGAACGACAAGGTGCAGGACACTGACCTTCCGGCGCCGCCCGCGGCCACGACGGGCCTCGACGACGCCGCGCGGCGCCTGCTCGGCGCGCGCACGAGCCTGCCGGTCACGACGCCCGCGACCCAGCCTTCGACGGCGAACACGACGCGTCCCGCGCCCTCGAGCGCGCGCACGTTCGAGACCGACGGTTATGCCGCCGACACGCTCAAGCTCGGTCGCGCGCTCTACCGCCAGTCGCGCTATGCCGAGGCGCTCACCACGTTCGAGCAGCGCCGCGAGGACGCGGAATGCAGCTACTGGCGCGCGCGCACGCTCGAGAAGCTCGGGCGCGACGCCGACGCGATCAAGGCCTACGGCGAGGTGATCGAGCTCAAGGACGCGGGCGCCCACGCCGACCGCGCGAAGGAAGACCTCGAGTTCCTGCAGTGGCGCCTGTCGTTCGAGAAGGCGCGTCCGGCCGCGAAGGAGACCAAGCAGCCGTGAGCCGCACCGCGCGCAAGCCCCAGGCGCAGGAGCTCGATCTCGGCCGCGCGATGCGCGAGCTGGAGAGCCTCGGCGCGAGCCTGTCGACGAGCTACCGCGCGCTGGAAGCGCGGGCCGAGCGCGTCGAGCGCGAGCTGGCGTCGGCCAACGGCGAGCTCGCGCGCAAGGTGGCGGAGCTCGACCAGATGAAGGCCGGGCTCGAGGCCGTGCTCGCGGCGCTGCCGACGGGCGTGCTCGTGCGCGACGCGCAGGGCCGCATCGTGCGCGCCAATGCCGCGGCGCTGGCGGTGCTCGGTCGCGAGGAGAACGACGTGCTCGGGCGCGAGTCGACGGAGTTCGACGCGGCCGGGGACGAGTGGAGCGAGCGCGAGGTCGTCCGCGAGGAAGGCGCGCGGCATGTGGTCGCATCGCGGCGCTCGCCCGTCGAGGGTGACCTGCGCAACGGCGCGCGCATCGCGGGCTCGGTCGAGATTCTCGACGACCGCACGCGCGTGGTCGAGCTCTCCGAACGCCTGCACACGCTCGACAAGCTGGCCGCGATGGGCGACATGGCCTGCGGCATCGCGCACGAGCTGCGCAACCCGATGATGGCGGTGAAGGGTTTTGCGGCGATGCTCGCGCCCCGGCTGCCGGAAGGTTCGGACGAGCGCCGCTGGGCTGCGCTCGTGCTCGAGGGTGCCAGCGAATCCGAGTCGATCCTCGCGAGCATGATGTCGCTCGCGGCGCCGGAGAAGCTCGTGCTCGAGACGGTCGAACCCGAGGAACTCGCGCGCGCGGCCTTGCGGCTCGTGCGGCTCGAGCTCGAGCGCGACGGCCTCTCGCGCTGGGAACTCGCGAGCGAAGTCG
>JAPLOE010000244.1:8489-33610 GCA_026692705.1 Planctomycetota bacterium | reverse complement strand
TACGACCGCTACCTCGTCCGCATGGAGGAGATGCGCCAGTCGTGCCGCATCGTGCGCCAGGCGCTCGACCGCCTCAAGACGGTCAAGGGCGACGTGCTGATCGAGGACCGGCGCTACGTGCTGCCGCCCAAGGATCTGGTGCACAGCTCGATGGAAGAGCTGATCTTCCAGTTCAAGGTCGTCACCGACATGCGCCTGCCGCGCGCGCAGAGCTACTGCGGGATCGAGTCGTCGAAGGGCGAGCTCGGTTTCTTCCTCGCGAGCGACGGAAGCGCGAAGCCGCTGCGCTGCCACATTCGCGCGCCGGGTCTGATGAACATTCAGGCGCTGCCGATGCTCGCCAAGGGCCGGCTCTTCTCCGACATGGTCTCGCTGATCGGTTCCATGGACTTCGTCATGGGTGAGGTCGATCGCTGATGGCACTTCCCGACAAGCTCGTGCAGGAGTTCACCGAACTCGTCACGCACTACCCCGAGCGCCGCGCGGGGCTGATCCCCGCCCTCCACCGCTGCCAGGAGGAGCTCGGCGGCTGGCTCAGCCCGCAGGTGATCGAGGACCTCGCCGCCTTCTTCGGGCTCGAGCCCGTCGAGGTGTTCGGCGTCGCGACCTTCTACCCGATGTTCCGGCTGACGCCGCGCGGGAAGCACCTGGTCAGCGTGTGCCACAACATCTCGTGCACGCTGCGTGGTGGCGAGGAGCTGCTCGCGCACGTGTGCGAGGTCACCGGCGCGCCCGTCGGCGGCACCTCGCCCGACGGCCAGTTCACGGTCGTGCGCGTCGAGTGCCAGGGCGCCTGCGCGAACGCTCCCATGTTCGATCTCGACGGCATCTACCACGAGGACCTCGATGCCCAGAAGGCCGAGCGCATCCTGAGGAGCGTCAAGTGAAGGAGTTCCCCAAGTACCTCCTGAACCGCATCGGCGTGGCGGACTCGCACACGCTGCGCGCGTACCGCTCGCAGGGCGGCTATCAGGCGATCGAGGACGTGCTGCGCAAGCCGTGGACGCAGGAGCAGGTGATCGGGGTCATGAAGGACTCCGGACTGCGCGGCCGCGGCGGTGCGGGCTTCCCCACCGGCATGAAGTGGAGCTTCATGCCCGACATCACCAAGGACCCGCGCCCGCGCTACCTCGCGGTCAACGCCGACGAGTCCGAACCGGGCACGTGCAAGGACCGCGTGCTGATGGAGCGCGACCCGCACGGCCTGATCGAGGGCTGCCTGATCGCCTGCTACGCGATGCGTTCCAAGGCGGCGTACATCTATGTGCGCGGCGAGTACCGGCTCTCCTACAACCGCCTGCAGGCGGCGATCGACGAGGCGCGCGCGGTCGGCCTGATCGGCAAGAACATCCTCGGCACGGACTTCTCGTGCGACATCTGGATGCACAAGGGCGCCGGCGCCTACATCTGCGGTGAAGAGACTGGCCTGATGGAATCGCTCGAGGGCAAGCGCGGCCACCCGCGTCCTAAGCCGCCCTTCCCCGCGGGCTCCGGCCTCTGGAAGTCGCCGACGACGGTCAACCACGTCGAGAGCATCTTCAACGCTCCGTTCATCGTGAAGAACGGTGCGGAGTGGTTCAAGACGATGGGCGTGCCCAAGAGCACGGGCAACTTCCTGTGCGGCATCTCCGGCCACGTCAACAAGCCGGGCGTGTACGAGCTGCCGTTTGGCCTCACCGCGCGCCAGATCATCGATGAGGTCGCCGGTGGCGTGTGGAAGGGCCGCAAGCTCAAGGCCTTCTTCCCCGGCGGATCTTCGACGGGCCTGCTGCCCGCCTCGATGGTCGACGTCGTGATGGACCACGACTCGGTCAAGGCCGCTGGCTCGATGTTCGGCACGGCGGCGATGATCGTGCTCGACGAGACCGCCTCGATCCCGCAGGTGATGGACGTCACCGCTCGCTTCTACGACCACGAGAGCTGCGGCCAGTGCAGCCAGTGCCGCGAAGGCACGCAGTGGCTGCACCAGATCTTCCGGCGCATCGCGCACGGCAAGGGCTCGCCCGCCGACCTCGACCTGCTCGTGTCGCTGTCGAACGGCATGGCTCCCGCGAAGACGATCTGCGCGCTCGCCGACGCGGCAGCGATCCCGACGCTCGCGGCCGTCAAGCACTTCCGCGCGGAGTTCGAGGAGTGCATCCGCCTCGGCCGCGACCCGCTCCGTCAGGAGAGCAAGACCGCCCCCGAACTGCACGAGGCGCACGCGTGACCAAGATCCAGATCAACGGACGCGAGCTCGAGGTCGATCCCAAGCAGCCGCTCATCCGCGCCTGCCACGACCACGGCGTCGACGTCCCGATGTACTGCTACCACCCGGGCCTGCAGGCGGTCGGTTCCTGCCGCATCTGCCAGGTCGAGGTCGCGGGAGCGCCCGGCCAGCCGTCGCGTGTCGTCGCCGCCTGCCGCACGCCGGTGAGCGAAGGCATGGTCGTGCAGACCGACACTCCCAAGGCGCACGAGACGCGCCGCGAGTGCCTCGAGTTCCTGCTCAAGAACCACCCGCTCGACTGCCCGATCTGCGACAAGGCCGGCGAGTGCGACCTGCAGGACTACTCGTACAACGAGGGTCAGGGCAAGGGCCGCTCGAGCGAGCCGCGCCGCAAGCTGCACAAGCGCAAGTCGCTCGGCGACGTGATCGTGCTCGACGAGGAGCGCTGCATCCTGTGCTCGCGCTGCGTGCGCTTCTTCACGGACGTGACGAAGAAGGCGCAGCTCACCGTCGAGGGCCTCGGCTCGCGCTCGGTGATCAACACGTTCATGGACAAGCCGCTGGAAGGCAACTACCAGGGCAACCTCGCGGACATCTGCCCCGTCGGCGCGCTGACGAGCAAGAAGTTCCGCTTCCAGGCGCGCGTGTGGAACCTGTCGAAGTCGCTGTCGACCTGCGCGGAGTGCTCGCGCGGTTGCTCGATCTCGGTCGAGTCGCTGCGCGGCAAGGAAGTGAAGCGCTTCCGCCCGCGCTACAACGCCGCCGTCAACCAGTGGTGGATGTGCGACACCGGTCGCCACGCGCTGGCGCCGGTGACGCGTGCGCTCGCGCCGGCCGGAGCGGTGCTCGGCGGTCGCCTCACGGGCGCCGCGGTGCGCGGCTACAACGGCCTCGAGGCGCGCGCGACCGAGGACACGCTGCCGCTGGTGGCCGACATGCTCGCGACGCACTCCGGTGCGACGCTCGTGCTGTCGCCCTTCGCGACGGAAGAGGAAGGCAAGGCCGCGCTCGAGCTCGCGCGCGCGCTCGGCGCACGCCCGCAGTTCCTGTCGCCCGCGCCCAACGGCCTCAAGGACGACCTGCTGCACACCGGCGACCCCTGCCCCAACCGGCGCGGCCTGACCGAACTCGGTTTCGAGCCGGTCGAGCCCGCGGCGCTGCTCGCGCAGCTTGCCACCGCGCCCGCGGCGGTGCTCGCCGGTGAACGCGTGCTCGAGCTCGTCGGCCACGACGGCCTCGCGAAGCTGCCGAGCAAGCTGCGCCTCGTCGCGTTCGACCTCGAGGCCGCGGACCACGCCTGCCTGCACATGGCGATCTCGGTGCCGACGCACGTCGAGAAGGCCGGTCACTGGACGAACGTCGACGGCCACCGTGGCGTGCTCAACGTCGCGGTCGCGCCGCCCGCGGGCGTGCGGCGTCTCGATCAGTCCCTCCAGACCCTGACGCGGCTCCTCGCCGGCGTCTCGAGCAAGGCCTGAGCATGGACAAGAGCCTGCTTTCCGACGTGCCGCAGGTCGCGATCTGGATCGCGCGCGTCGTCGTGATCTTCGGCGGCCTCGTGACGACGGCGGCGCTGATGTCGCTCGCCGAGCGCAAGGTCTCGGCCTGGATGCAGTACCGCTACGGCCCCAACCGCGTCGGGCCCTTCGGCCTGCTGCAGCCGCTCGCCGACGGCCTCAAGTTCCTCTTCAAGGAGGAGCTGATCCCCGCGGGCGCGAACAAGCTGCTGTTCCGGCTCGCGCCGGCGATGGCGGCGATCCCGTCGATGATGACCATCGCGGTGATCCCGATCGGCACGCTGGTGATCGACGGCGACACGATCCCGCTCTCGATCGCTCCCGGCGTCGACCTCGGGATCATGTACATGCTCGCGCTCGGCGGCCTCGCCGTGTACGGCGCGATCCTCGGCGGCTGGGCCTCGAACTCGAAGTACTCGCTGATGGGCGGCCTGCGCGCGAGCGCGCAGATGATCAGCTACGAGCTCTCGCTGATCCTGTCGATCCTGGTCGCGGTGGTGCTCTCCGGCTCGCTCGACCTGACGAAGATCGTGGAGGCGCAGAGCCACGGCTTCTGGAACGTCTTCACGCCCTTCGGCTTCGTCGCCTTCGTGCTGTTCACGATCGCGAGCTTCGCCGAGACCAACCGCCACCCCTTCGACTTCGCCGAGTGCGAGCCGGAGCTCGTCGGCGGCTTCCACACCGAATACTCGGCCATGCGCTTCGCGCTGTTCTTCCTCGGGGAGTACTGCGCGATGACCGTGATGGCCTGCCTCAACGTCACGCTGTTCCTCGGCGGCCCCTCGCTGCCGTTCCTCGAGAACACGCCGTGGTGGCTCGGCATCCCGGTCTTCCTGCTGAAGGCCGCGTTCTTCCTGTTCCTGTTCATCTGGGTGCGCTGGACCCTGCCCCGCTTCCGCTTCGACCAGCTGATGCGGCTGGGCTGGAAGGTCGCGCTCCCGATCGCGCTCGCCAACCTGCTGGTCGCGGGTGCGTGGGTCGCTTTCACCACGAAGGGTGGCTGACCATGGTCGTAGTCGGACGCAAGGAACTGACGCTCGCCGAGCGCCTGTACCTCCCGGAGGTGATGCGCGGCCTGGCGCTCACCTTCGGCAAGTTCTTCGAGAAGCCGATCACGCGCCAGTACCCGGAAGAGCCGCTGCCGACCGACGAGGTCACGCGCGGCCAGCCGCGACTGGTCGTCAAGGACGACGGCAACATCGCCTGCGTGTCCTGCGGCATGTGCGAGATCGCCTGCCCGGCCTACGCGATCACGATCGACGGCGGCGAGACCGACCGCGCGATCGAGCGCGAGCCGAAGAAGTTCGAGATCGACATGCTGCGCTGCATCCTGTGCGGCTTCTGCGAAGAGGCCTGCCCGAAGGACGCGATCTTCATGTCGAACGAGCTCGAGCTCGCCGACTACACGCGCGCGGCGCTGGTCTACGACCTCGAGAAGCTGCGGCGCCCCAAGAGCGCGCTGCAGCGCCGCATCGACTACGTCTACAAGCTCAGCGCCCGCTGGCGGAGGGCCAAGTGACGAACATCCTGTTCTACGTGCTCGCGATCGTCGCGCTGCTCGGCGCCGCGGGCGTGGTCCTCGCGAAGAGCCCGATGGGCAGCGTCGTCTCGCTGCTCGGGACCTTCTTCGCGCTGGCGGTGATCTACCTGCTGGCGGGCTTCCAGTTCCTCGCCGGCGCGCAGATCCTCGTCTACGCCGGAGCGATCCTGGTGCTGTTCCTGTTCGTGATCATGCTGCTCAACCTCGGTGCGATGGGCTCGAAGTTCGAGCTCTCCTTCGCGCCGCTGCAGTCGACGCGCGCGCGCATCGCGGGTTGCATCGCGCTGGCGCTCGCGCTGGTCGGCCTCGTCGCGGCGCAGCGCGCCTCGTTCGCGGCCGTGCCGGAGCGCGACGCGAGCGCCCCCGCCATCGACTCGATGGAAGGCCTCGCGCTCGAGCTGTTCGGCCGCTACAGCCTGCCTTTCCAGGCCACGAGCCTGCTGCTGCTCGTCACGATGGTCGGCGTGATCGCGCTGGCCAAGCGCCAGCGCAGCGGCGACGAGCCCGCCAAGGGAGAGGAACGCCCGTGAACGTCCCCAGCGAGCACCTCCTGTACCTGTCGGCCGGGCTCTTCGCGCTCGGCCTGCTCGGCTTCCTCGTCCGGCGCAACGTGATCGTGGTGCTGATGTGCGTCGAGCTGATGCTCAACGCCGCCAACCTCGCGTTCCTCGCGGCGAGCCGCCAGCACTCCACGGCCGAGCACCCCGCCCTGCAGGGCCCGGTGTTCGCCATCTTCGTGATCACCGTCGCCGCGGCCGAGGCCGCGGTCGGCCTCGCGCTGGTCATCGCGCTCTACCGTCTCAAGCAATCCGCCGAGACCGACGCCGCGGCGGAGATGAAGGGTTAGTCGAATGCAGAGCCACGAGTCCCACGCGTGGCTCTGGTGGATCCCGCTGCTGCCCCTGATCGGCAGCGCGATCGCCGGAGCCCTGCACCTTGCCACCCTGCGCGCGCGGAAGAACGACCCTTCCGCCGCCGCGCCCGGAACGCTCGCGCCGTGGATCGCCTGTGCGGCGATGGCCGCGGCCTTCGGCCTGTCGGTCAAGGGCTTCTTCACGCTGCAGGAGCTCGCGCCGTCGGCGCGCCAGCTCGCCAGCACTGTCCACCACTGGATCTCGGTCAACTACCCCGCGCGCGGGGAGTTCGCCGTCGACCTCTCGCTCCTGCTCGACCCGCTGTCGTCGACGATGACGCTCGTCGTCACCGGCGTCGGCTTCCTGATCCACGTGTACGCGGCGGGCTACATGAAGGGCGACCCGGGCTACGGGAAGTTCTTCGCGTACCTGAACCTGTTCGTGTTCGCGATGCTGATGCTGGTGCTGTCGAGCTCGCTGCTCGGCGTGTTCATCGGCTGGGAAGGCGTCGGCCTGTGCTCGTTCCTCCTGATCGGCTTCTGGTACGAGAAGGGCTGGCCGGCGGAAGCCGCGCAGAAGGCCTTCGTCATGAACCGCGTCGGTGACGCGTGCTTCCTGATCGGCTCGTTCCTGCTGGTGCGCCTGTTCGGCACGCTCGACATGGCCACGATCGCCGGCGCGATCGGCCGCGGCCCGGTCGAACTCGAGCCCGACGTGCAGCTGCAGGTCTCGCTCGCGGCGCTGTTCCTGTTCGGCGGAGCGTGCGGCAAGTCCGCGCAGTTCCCGCTCTTCACGTGGCTGCCCGACGCCATGGCCGGCCCGACGCCCGTCAGCGCGCTGATCCACGCCGCGACGATGGTGACGAGCGGCATCTACCTGATCGTGCGCCTCAACCCGCTGTTCGCCTCCTCGGGCTGGGTGCTGCCGGTGATCGGCGTCGTCGGCGCGCTGACGGCCCTGATCGGCGGCTCGACGGCGCTCGTGCAGCGCGACATCAAGAAGGTGCTCGCCTACTCGACCGTCAGCCAGCTCGGCTACATGTTCCTCGCGCTCGGCACGGGCGCGTGGGCCGCGGCCGTGTTCCACCTCGTCACGCACGCGTTCTTCAAGGCGCTGCTCTTCCTCGGTGCGGGATCGGTGATCCACGGCATGCACGAGGAACAGGACATGCACAAGATGGGCGGCCTGCGGAAGTACATGCCGCAGACGTTCGTGACGTTCCTCGCGGGCTCCGCCGCGCTGTCGGGCCTGCCCCTGATGTCGGGCTTCTTCTCGAAGGACGAGATCCTCGCGCACGCCTTCGCGGGCGGCGGCCTGTACTGGGGCCTGTGGATCGTCGGCGTGCTGACCGCGGCGCTCACGGCCTACTACACGTGGCGCATGGTCGCACTGACGTTCTTCGGCGAGGAGCGCTTCGACCGCCACCACGTGCATCCGCACGAGAGCCCGGCGGTCATGACGGTGCCGCTGATGGTGCTCGCGGTGCTGTCGGTCGTCGGTGGCGTGCTCGGGCTGCCGCCGGTGCTGCACGCGCCGCACCTGCTGGCCGAATGGCTCGAGCCCGTCACGCGCGACGGCTCGCGCATCCTCGCGGAGCGCGCGGGTGAGCACGAGCTCAGCCACACGCTCGAGTGGATCCTGCTCGGGCTGGGCGCCGCGATCGCGCTCGCCTTCGCGCACACCGGCTTCCACGCGCACAAGCGTGGCACGGCGCAGGACGAGACTCTCACCGCGCGCCGTCCGGCCCTCGCGGCCTGGCTCGCCGACGCGTGGACGATCGACACGACCTACAAGCGCGTGATCCTGCTGCCGCTGCGGCTGGTGAGCTTCGTGGTCGCGGTGGTCGTCGACCAGTTCGCGATCGACGGCACGGTGAACGGCATCGGCGCCAGCGCGCGCGACGTCGCGCAGTGGACCCGCCGCTCGGCGACGGGCAGCCTCGCCGGCTACGCCATGTGGATGGGCGCCGGCGCCGTCGTGATCTCCCTCGTGTGGATGTGGAGCTGAGCGCCCGTGAAGAAACCGATCCTGCGGGCTCTCAGAATGCTGGTTGCGCCGGCGCCTGGCGGCGCCGGACGGCGAGCTTGTGAATGGCTTCACACGCTCTGAGGAGCAAACAACGATGGAACTCCTTCTCCTCACCTTCCTCCCGCTCGTCGGGGCCTTCCTGATCCTGCTGACGCCGCGTGCGGCAGCCGGGGTGCAGCGCGGCCTCGCGCTCGTCACGACGCTCGCCGTCGCGGCGCTCGGCATCAAGCTGTTCTGGGGCTACGAGGCCGGCGGCGATCCGAACCAGTACCTGTTCGAGGTGCCGTGGTTCTCGCTGCCCTCGGCCTACGCGGCGCCGACGCTGGTGTACTTCCGCATCGGGCTCGACGGCCTCTCGCTCCTGATGGTCACGCTGACGGCGGTGCTGATGCCGGTCGTGATCCTCTCGACCTGGGGCCACGTCGAGAAGCGCGTCAAGGAGTTCATGGTGTGGATGCTCGTCATGCAGACGGGCATGCTCGGCACCTTCCTCGCGCTCGACCTTGTGCTGTTCTACTTCTTCTGGGAAATCAGCCTGATCCCGCTGTATTTCCTGGTCGGCATCTGGGGCGGCGAGCGGCGCCTGTACGCGACGGTCAAGTTCTTCCTGTACACGCTCGCGGGCTCGCTCGTGATGATGGTCGCGATCATCGCGATCCTCTACCAGCACGGCACGAGCAACGTCTACGACCTGATCAACCTGCTCTGCCGCCTGCCGGTCGAGCAGCAGCTGTGGTACTTCGGCGCCTTCGCGCTGGCCTTCGGCATCAAGGTGCCGCTGCTGCCGTTCCACACGTGGCTGCCGGACGCGCACACCGAGGCGCCGACCTCGGGCTCGGTGGTGCTCGCGGGCGTGCTGCTCAAGATGGGCACGTACGGCCTGCTGCGCTTCTGCATCCACATGCTGCCCGGCGCGGCCGTCGCGGCGAGCCCGTGGATGATGGCCCTCGGCGCGATCGGCATCCTGTACGGAGCGCTGCTCGCCTGGGCGCAGACCGACCTCAAGCGCCTGATCGCGTGCTCGTCGGTGAGCCACCTCGGTTACGTCGTGCTCGGCCTGTTCGCGCTGACTCCCGCGGGGATCAGCGGCGGCATGCTGCAGATGGTCAACCACGGCATCTCGACCGGCCTGCTCTTCCTGCTCGTCGGCATGATCTACGAGCGCCGCCACTCGCGCGCGCTCGATGCCTTCGGCGGCGTCGCGACGGTGATGCCGGTGTTCGCCGTGTTCTGGGTGTTCACGGTGCTGTCGAGCGTCGGCCTGCCGGGCCTGAACGGCTTCGTCGGCGAGTACCTCGTGCTGCTCGGCGCCTTCCAGGCGAGCCCGCTGTGGTCGGTGGTCGGCCTCTCGGGCGTGATCTTCGGCGCGGTGTACATGCTGATGGCGACGCGCAAGATGCTCTTCGGCGCCTGCACCAACCCCGAGAACAAGAAGCTCACCGACCTCGGCGGGCGCGAGATGGCGCTGATGGTGCCGCTCGTCGTGCTGGCCGTGTGGCTCGGCCTGCGACCGGGTGACTTCACCTCCAAGGTGGAGCCGAGCCTCGCGCAGGTGCAGCAGCGCATCCTCGAGGCGCGCCAGCGCAACGCCACCGCGAGCCTCGGGCTCGAGACCCCGGGCACCGCCGCCGCGACGGCCCCGGCCACGAACTCTGGCGCGGAAGGAGTCGCTGCGCGATGAACCCGCAAGACCTGCTCACGCTCTTCGACGCCGCCGCCATGACGGCGCTGGCTCCGCTGATCGCGCTCGCGCTCGGCACGCTGGCGGTGCTCGCCTGCGGCATCATCCCCGGCGGTTCCGTCGTGCGCCCGATCGCCTTCCTGGCGAGCCTCGCCGCCGCGGCGGCCTACTGCGTCAAGACGCTCGTCGACGGCGCGCCCGCGACGCTTGTGCTCGACGGCACGTTCCAGTCGGGCCCGACGACCGCCGTGTGGGGCCTCGTGTTCATCGCGAGCACCCTGTTCGCGTGGCTGTACAGCGCGCACTACTACGAGGAAGACGCGCCGTTCAAGGGCGAGCACGACGTGCTGATGCTCGCGACGCCGATCGGCATGATGCTGATGGCCGGAGCGCACGACCTGCTCGTGTTCTTCATCGGCCTCGAGCTGCTCTCGATCCCGCTGTACTCGCTCGCCGCCTTCCGCCGCGACCGCATCCGCTCGATCGAGGCCGGCCTCAAGTACTTCCTGCTCGGCGCCTTCGCCGCCGCGTGTTTCCTCTACGGAGCCGCGCTGCTCTACGCGACCACGGGGAGCCTGTCGCTCGACGTCTTCGCCGATCCGACGCGCCGCGCCGTGATCCTCGACCAGCCGCTCGCGCTCGTCGGCGTCGCGCTGATCGCCTCGAGCGTGTTCTTCAAGGTCAGCGTGTTCCCGTTCCACCTGTGGGTGCCCGACGTGTACGAGGGCAGCCCGACGCCGGTGACGGCGCTGATGGAGACGGGCACCAAGGCCGCGGCCTTCGCGTTCCTGCTCAACGCGCTCGCGATGCTGCCGAACTCGACGGCGGGCTCGATCGCGCTGATCGCGGTGATCACGATGGCGGCCGGCAACTTCGGCGCGCTCGCGCAGACCGACGTCAAGCGCATGCTCGCCTACTCGGGCATCGCGCACGCCGGCACGCTGCTCCTTGGAGTGGCGGGCTCGCTGAACGGCGACCCGGCGCGCGGCGGAGCGATCGAGGCGGCGCTCTACTACATGGCGGCCTACGTCGCGACGGCGGGCGGCGCCTTCGGCCTGCTCGCGCTGCTCGAGCGC
This sequence comes from Planctomycetota bacterium, assembly GCA_026692705.1. GTDB lineage: Bacteria > Planctomycetota > UBA1135 > UBA1135 > F1-120-MAGs118. The sequence continues at coordinate 22,705 of JAPLOE010000244.1, read as the reverse complement.
GAGAACAAGGGCACGACGACGCTCGAGTCGCTCAAGGGCCTCGCGCAGCGCCGTCCGGTGGTCGCCGCCGCGCTGACGCTGTTCATGCTCTCGCTCGGCGGCATCCCCGCGACCGGCGGCTTCCTCGGCAAGTACCTCGTGTTCTCGGTCGCCGTGCGCGCCGAGCTCATCCCCTACGCGATCCTCGGCGTCTTGCTCTCGGTCGTCGCGCTCGGTTACTACCTGCGCGTCATCATCGCGATGTACATGCAGAGCCCCGCGGAAGGCAGTGTGGTGCCCGAGAGCCGTCCGACGCCATTCGCCACCACGCTGGCGAGCGTCGTCTGCGCCGCGCTCGTGATCGGCCTCGGCATCCTGCCGCGCTGGTTCCTCGAAGTGATGTGAACCTCGAGCGGCGCCCGCGGCCGCCTGCGGTCAGTCGGCGCGCGACGGGGAGGGTCTCGGCCCTCCCCGCGCTCATTCCTGCGGGAACTCGACCGCGAAACCGGTCGTCTCCGCGCTCAGCCGCTCCGCGCGCACGAGCCGCCCGGTGTGCGACTTGCGCTGGCCGTCCTCGAGAAACGTCACGGTCACCGCGACGGGCTCGTGCACGAAGAAGAACACGCCCCCACTGGAGACGTTTTCCGCACGGCCGGCGAGCGCCTTGGGGTCGAGGCGGATCTCCAGCAGCAGGTCACTGTCGCGGCGCGGCTTGCGCCGGCGGTCGCCGTCGGGAGGCGGAGCGGGGTTGGGGCTCATGGGCGTGGGTGGCGCCCCGACCGGGGGCCGGTGGCGCCGCGCCATCCTAGCGGTTTCGAGCGCCCGACCGTGGCAGTACGATGCGCTCCTTCCCCTCGCACGACAGGAAACCCGTGGCAGCACCCCGTCCGCATCCCCACTTCAACGACAAGGGCACCCTCGACTGGCACACGCGCTGGGAGGCGGCGCTCGCGCAGGCCAAGGCCGAGAAGAAGCTCGTCTTCGTCGAGTTCGGCCGCGAGGCCTGCGGCCAGTGCCGCGCGCTCGTGCAGGGCGTCATTCCGCATGCCGAGATCGCTCCGCTGCTCCAGCAGCACTTCGTCTCGGTCGCCGCCGATTGCGACGACGCGGAGGAGCAGGTCGAGATCCTCGCCGGGCACCTCGAGGACGCCTACATGCTGCCGTTCGTGCTGTTCGCCGACGCGGACGGCAAGTTCCTGACCGGCATGTCGGGCGCCGTCAACCCGCTCGCCTTCAAGCGCACGCTCGAGAGCCTCCTCAAGAAATGATGCAACCCTTCCAGCCGCCCGTCCGCACCCTGCTCGGCCCCGGTCCGTCCGACGTCGCGCCGTCGGTGCTGCGCGCGCTGTCGGCGCCGACGCTCGGCCACCTCGACCCGCGGCTCTTCGTCGCGATGGACGAGCTGCGTGCCGCGCTGCGCCCGGTGTTCGGCACGGCGAATCCGGCGACGTTCGTGCTCTCGGGCACGGGCACGTCGGGCATGGAAGCGGTGCTCGCGAACCTGATCGAGCCCGGCGACGGCGTGCTCGTGCCGGTGCACGGTTACTTCGGTGCGCGCGTGGCCGAGATCGCCGCGCGCTGCGGCGCCGAGGTGACGCGCGTCGACGGCGAGTGGGGTCGTGCGAGCGATCCTGCGCGCGCCAAGGCCGCGCTAGGCGGCCGCCGCATCAAGCTCGTCGCCGTCGTCCACGCGGAAACCTCGACCGGCGTGCGGCAGGATCTCGCTCCCTGGCGCGACCTCGCGCGCGAGCAAGGTGCGCTGCTCGTGGCGGACACGGTGACTTCGCTCGGCTGCATCCCGATCGACGCGGACACGAATGGCGTCGACGGCGCGTGGTCGTGCACGCAGAAGGGCCTGAGCTGCGCGAGCGGCATGGCGCCCGTGACTTTCTCGCCGCGCGCGGTCGAGCGCGTCAAGGCGCGCGCGCGCAAGGTGCAGAGCTTCTACCTCGACCTCGGGCTGCTGCTCGACTACTGGGACGCGCCGCACGGTTACCACCACACGATGTCGTCGAACCTGCTGTGCGGCGTGCACGAGGCGCTGCGGCTGGTGCACGAGGAAGGCCTGACGAAGCGCTTCGAGCGCACCACGCGCGTCTCGCGCGCCTGCGCGAAGGGCTTCGAGGCGCTGGGACTGGAGTTGCTCGTGCCGGAGGCCGAGCGCCTGCCGCAGCTGCTCGCGGTGCGCATCCCCGAGGGCGTCGACGACGTGCGCGTGCGCTCGCGCCTGCTCGCCAAGCACGACCTCGAGATCGGCGGCGGCCTCGGGCCGTTGAAGGGCAAGCTGTGGCGCATCGGCCTGATGGGCCACGGCGCCACGCGCAAGAACGTGCTCACGCTCCTGTCCGCGCTGCGCCTCGCGCTCGAATCCGAGGGATTCCGCGCGAAAGCCGACGGTGCGGCCGTCGCCGAGCGCGAGCTCGGTGACTAGCTCCGCCCGATGAACCCGTCGCGCCGCCAGCTCTGGGCCACCGCGCTCCTGTTCGTGCTCTCGGGGCTCACGGGCCTCGTGTACGAGACGGTCTGGTTCAAGCGGCTCGGCCACGCCTGGGGCAGCTCGTCGTTCGCGATGGCGAGCGTCGTCGCGACGTTCCTGTGCGGGCTGGGCATCGGCGCGTTCCTCGCGGGACGCATCGCCGACCGCTCGAAGCGGCCGCTCGCGCTGTACGGCTGGTGCGAGCTCGCGATCGCGGGCCTCGCGCTGGCCGTGCCCTACGAGCTCGGCTTCCTGCTCGAGCGCGCGGCGCCGCTCGCCTACGAGGTGTCCGGCACGCCGTGGCTCGCGAGCCTGCTGCGCTTCGCGCTGACGGTCCTCGTCATCGGCCCGCCGTGCATCGCGATGGGCGCGACGTTGCCGCTGCTCACGCGCCAGTTCGCGGTGCAGGGCTTGTCGCTCGGCGCCTCCGCGGCCTGGCTGTACGCCTTCAACGCGCTCGGTGCCGCCGCCGGAGCCTGGCTCGCGGGTTTCTTCCTGCTGGAGAAGCTCGGCCTCGTGTGGACCAACGGCGCCGCGGCCGCGACGAACCTCGCGATCGGCGTCGCCGCGCTGGCGTTGTCGCGTGCGCCGCTCGAGTCGCCTGCGCAGGCCACGAGCGAGCCCGTGCCGGAACCGGTCCGTTCGGAGGACGAGGTCGCCCCGCGCGCGCTGCACGTCGCGGCGCTCGCGAGCGGCGTCGCCTCGATCACGCTGCAGATGCTGTGGTCGCGCGAGCTCGCGCTGCTGCTCGGCGGCACGACCTACGCCTTCAGCGCGACGCTGGCGCTGTTCATCCTCGGGCTCGGCCTCGGCAGCCTGTGGTTCCGCCTGAGCTTCGCCAGCGCGCCGCGGCTCGATCGCCTCGTCAGCTTCGCCAGCGCCGCGATCGTGCTCGCCACGCTCGCCGGCCTCGCGCTCGAGCCGCAGCTCGCGATCCTCGTCGGCCACCTGAAGTCCGCGCGCGCGAGCGGCGGCTTCAACGCCGTGCTGTGCGCCGGAGTCGCGGCCGCGCTGCAGCTCGTGCCGACGATCGGCATGGGCCTGCTCTTCCCCGCGCTCGTGCAGCTCTCGCGCCAGGGCGCCGCGCGCGCGGGCCGGGCGGTCGGCGGCATCTACGCCTGGAACACGCTCGGCTCGATCGCGGGCGCCGCCACGGCCGCGCTCGTCGTGCTGCCCGCGCTCGGCAGCCACTGGACCTTCCGCGCGGCGCTGCTCGCCTACGCGCTGCTCCCGATCCTGCTGTTCCGCGCGCGCAGCCTCGCCGTCGCGACCGCCATCGGCTGCAGCGCGCTGCTCCTCTCCGACTGGCGCCAGCCCGACCCGCTCGACACCAACGTCGGCGCCTACATGTACGGCCCGACGACGCCCGACGACGTGCGCGCGACGATGCGCCCCGTGCTGTTCCGCGAGGGAGCGAACTGCAACGTGCTCGTGCTGCAGGGCACGACGATCACGCTGCGCGACGGCACGCCGCCCGACCAGTTCTTCAACCTGCGCGCCAACGGCAAGATCGACGCCTCGAGCAGCGAGGACATGCCGACGCAGCTGGGCATCGCGTACGTGCCGCTGTTCCTGCGGCCGCGCGCGAAGGACGTGCTCGTGATCGGCATGGGCTCGGGCACGACCGCCGGCGCCGCCGCGCTGTTCCCCGGCACGCAGGTGACGGTGTGCGAGATCGAGTCGGGCGTGATCGAGGCCACGAGGTTCTTCGAGCGCGTCAACCACAAGCCGCTCGAGCGCTCCAACGTCGAGGTCGTGCTCGACGACGGCCGCAGCTTCCTGCAGGGCCATCCCGGCGGCTGGGACGTGATCGTCAGCGAGCCCTCGAACCCCTGGCTCGCCGGCGTCGCCAACCTGTTCACCGAGGAGTTCTACCGCACGGCCGAGCGCAAGCTCGCGCCCGGCGGCGTGCTCGCGCAGTGGCTGCAGACCTACTCGTTCTCGGCCGAGGACTACGCGCTCGTCGTGCGCACGATCCAGTCGGTCTTCCCCCACTGCGCGTTCCTGCACATCGGCCCGTTCGACACGCTGATCCTCGCCAGTTCCGGCCCGCTGTTCCCCGGCGCCGCGGAGCTCGACGAGGCGCAGCGCGTGGTCGAGGGCTCGCCGGAGATCCGCGCCGACCTCGAGCGCTGGTTCGACTCGACCGACGTGCGCACGCTGATCCTCGCGCGCCTGTGGCTCGACGAGCGCGGCCTCGCGCGCTTCGCCACGACCGTCGGCGGAACCTCGCGCAACACCGACCTCAACATGCGCCTGGAATTCGCGGCGCCACGGCGGCTGTTCGGCGACTCGACCACGCCCGCGACGCGCACGTTCGAGCAGCTCCTGCGCTCGGCGGACGCGAGCTTCCAGCAGGAGCTCTACTCGCGCTGGCGCTGCGGCCCGGCGCAGATGAGCGCGCTGCGCCACCTCAAGTCCGAGCTGCTGCAGGCGAAGTCCGGCGCCGCGGCCTCGGGCCTCGTCTCGCTCGGCCTCGCCTACGAGCCCGAGGATCCCGAGCTCGTCGTCGACCGCCTGCTGTTCGACCAGACGGTCACGCGCGAGGAATTCGAGGAGCTGAGCACGCGCGTGATCGCGACGGCGCCGCTCGAGGCGCTGCGCCTGGGCCGCCAGCTCTCCGACCTCGGCCAGCACAACGCCGCGCGCGTCGTGTTCGACAAGCTGTGCGCGCTCCATCCGGAGTCGGCCACGGCCTGGGCGCTGCTCGCCGTCGAGCTCGAAACGCTCGCCAAGCCCGACGAGGCGAAGGCCGCGCGCGAGCGCGGCGCGAAGCTCGACCCGCTCAACGACCTGTTCAACCAGTACCTGCAGCCGCCGCGCTGAGGCTCCGCGCCGTTCAGCGCCCGCGGCCCGCCGCGCGCTGCAGGAGCAGCTCGAGCTCCGCGCGGTCCTTCTCGCTCAGCAGCTTGCGGCCCTGCGCGAGGAACAGCTCCTTGAGCGACGCGTCGCCGCCGCGCTCGAGCGCACCCGACAGCACGAGGTACGTCGTCGCGCGCAGGTCGAAGCTCGCGACGAGCTCCGCCAGCTCGTGCGCCGCCTTGCCCTGCCCCGTGCGCACGAGCGCCTCGACGAACACGCCCGCCTGCGCGAGGATCGCCGAGCGCCGGACAATCAGCGGGTCCGCCGCCGGAAGCCCGCCCGCCGGCAGGTCCTCGCTCGCCAGCGCCTTGTCGTACTCCGCGCGCCACTTCACGTAGGTCGCCTCGAAGTGCGCCAGCGCGTCGCCACGCGCCTCGAGCAGCTCCTTCCAGCGCCCTTCGCGCTGCAGGAAGAACGCGACGTTGTCGGGAAAGCTCGCCGCGAGCACCGCCGGCGGCGTGCCCTCGCGCGCGCGCAGCGCGAGCAGCACGTCGTACTGCTTCGCCGGCTGCAGGAGACCCGTGTTGAGCGCCGCGAGGTCGAGCGCCAGCGAGAGCGGGTCGTCGCCCTCGGCGAAACGCAGCAGCCGGTCGCGCACCGCATCGCGCCGCCGCGCCACCTCGCGCCTGAGCCCCTGGTCGCGCGACGCCAGCTCGCACAGGCGCGAGACGAGCTCGTTGCGCCGCTCCTCGGCGAACTCCACCTGCCCCGCGCCTTCGTCCCACGCCGCGAGGTAGTTCTCCCCCGCCTTCGGCAGGATCCGCATGCCCGCATAGGCCTCGCCGAGCTTCATCCGCGCGCGCGCGCTCGCCGGATCCTCGCGCCAAGCCTTGCGCGCCGCCGCGAGCCCCTCGCCGCCCTTCAGGTACGGCTGCATCTTCGGCATCAGCTCGCGCGCCGCGACCACGCCCTCCCAGCGCTCGATCTCGTCGCCCGCCGGCGTGCACACGAGCGTCGCCGCGCTGGCCGTCACGCCGAATCGCTCCGCCAGCGCCGCATCGCGCTTGCGATCGAGCTCGAGCCCGACCACGCGCGCCTCCAGCCAGCGCAACATCACCGCGTCGCCCCAGGTCTCGCTCGCCATCTTGCGGCCGTCGTCGCTCTCGCGATCGACGAACGCGAGCAGCACCACCTTCTTCTCCGCCTCCGCCGCCGCGAGCGCGGCCGCGAGGTCGAGCTTGCGGAAGCCCACCGGATCCGTCGCGGGCGCCGGCGTCGGCGGCGGCGTCGGCGGATCTTGCGGAACGAGCGCGAGGCTCGGGCCCGCGAGCAGCACGAGCGAGGTCAGGCGGGCGACAAGAGCGTGGAGTCGGGTCTGCATCGGCGCGCCCATTGTCGTCCAGTGCCCACGCCGGAGGACAGGCCCGCGGGACAGATTGGCCTTTGGCGGCGACGGAGCGCGCCCGCGAAGGACCGGACACCTGTCGCAAGTCGTTGCTCTACATCGACTTGTGCAATTCTCGAGCGCCCGGCACGGTCCTCGAATGGGTGCTGGCGCGGCAGGGTGCCGCGGAGCTCACCCAGCACCCCACGACCGCCCCAACAAGGACCTCGACCATGCGCCCCAACCTCGCCCGCTGGATGCCCGCCCTCGCGCTCGCCCTGTTCGCCCCGCTCACGCCCGCGCTCGCCCAGCGCGACGTCGCCGACCTGCGCGTCGGCTACGGCGGCGGCCGCATCGAGCTGCGCATCGGCCGCGGACACGCTCCCCGCATCGAACCGCGCCGCACGTGGATTCCCGGCCACTACGAGCTGCGCTGCGAGCGCGTCTGGGTCCCCGGATGCCCGCGCCAGGAATGGGTCCCCGCGCGCTACGAATGGCGCCTCGATCACTGCGGCCGCCGCTTCCAGATCCTCGTCGAGCCCGGCCACTGGATCACGGTCACGGACCCCGGCCGCTACGAGACGCGCGAAGTCCGCGTCTGGGTGCCCGGCTACTGGGCCACGGACTACTGCGGCGCCGACCGCCGCGACTTCGACGACCGCCGCGAGATCGACGACCGCCGCCACGACGACGACCGCCGTGACCGCGCCGGCCGTCGCGACGACGACTAGCCGCCGCCCCCGAAGGGGGAGCCGCCACGCGCCCTCGGGCTCGCACGGCTCCTGAGAGGAGACGCCCCCGCGGCACGGTGCCGCGGGGGCAGTCTATTTCTGCGTTGCAGCTCACGCGTCGTCGCTCTCCGCGCTCGCTCGCCTTGACACCCTGTGCGCCCGCTCCGAAGCTCGACGGTCGCCGAGGCAATCGGCTTCGACATCGCGCGCGAAACGCCGCTTCGAGGCTCCGACGACGCGGGCCTCACGAGCGGACTTGGCTCAGATCCTCATCCACTTGCAGAAGTTCAGCTTGTTCCCGCTCGGGCCCCGAGGCGCCATGGGGTGCTTCCTGTTGGGCGCGTGCTGTGCCGTCGGAGGATTTGCAGCTCTGACGGCGCTGCTGGACTTCTTGAGTCGCTCCTCACCCACGGCTCCCGACAGCACGCCTTTCGGAAACACCCATTATTTTCGGGCGTTGGCCGCAGAGGACCAGAACCAGCCGGATGCAGCGATCCGGGAGTGGCGAGCGCTCGAGGCGGACGGCTGGGGCGAGGTCTCCACGCGCCATCTCGTCGAGCGGCTCAAGGACCAAAGGCGGTACGAGGAAGCGCTCGAGACCGTGGATCGGAACAAGCCGAACTTGAGCGAAGGCGACTACGAGGGCATTCGAATTGGGCTCCTCGAGCAGTGGAAGGGACAGGGGGCCGTGATCGCGTGGTTGAAGGAGCTCGACGCCCAGGATCCGACGCCGTTCCGGATCCGGGATCTGGGCGAATACCTGCTCCACGCTGGGCGCCCGCAGGAGGCGCTCGAACCGTTATTCGAATCCGTGCAGAGGACTTGTGCGCTGCACGGCTATCGATTCGACGAGCAGGACCAGCTCGTCGACGTGCGACCGCCGCCGACCCCCGGCGCCGACTCCAGGGTTCGACGCGAGTATCGCTATTACCTTGGCGCCTTGCCTCTGCAGGTGCAGTTCCTGGCCATGGCACATGAGGCGGTCGGAGACGACGATCAGGCCCTGCGGTGGGCGACGCGCGATGTGCTCGTCTGCCAACGCCTGAAAGCGTTCGACGGCACCGACGAGTACGGGAACATCAAGGGCGGCAGCTTGGCTGGTCGCATGATCCGCGCGCGGGTGTACTTGCGTCGCGGGCAGCTCGAGGAGGCTGGTGTGGAGCTGGATTTCGCGGCACAGATGACGGCAAGCCACGAGGCCGAGCACCAGCTGCGCCTCGACGAGGCCTTCGCGCAGCTGGCGAAGCTCCGGGCGGAGGAGCGTTAGCGGTGTCGAACTTCGTCCTCGAAGTCTCCTACGGGCAGCTCGCACTGTTCGACTCGCGGCTATCCCAGCCGTTCAACGACTGGAGCGACGCGCACGTGCGGCAGGGCTTCTCGTGGAGGAACGGGAGCGTGTCGTTTGCGACCCTCGAGCCGAGCGGCCCAATCGAGGTCACCGTGGGCGGGCCTGTCCGACCATCCGCGGAACTGGCTGATCCCGAGCGCTCGATCCGCGTTCCGTTCACGGTCCCGATCCATGGCGAGCTTGAGCTCGCGACCGTCTCGGGTTCGATCCCGCTGCAGCTTGCAGGCGGCGAATACGCCGTGACCCTTCGCCATGGTCGCTCTCCCGATGGAAAGATGTGGGCGCACTTCGAGTTCGAGCCCGTGGCCAGGGCCATCCAGGCCGCGATCCTGCGCGCGGACGCAAGCCTCTGCCCGCCCGCGGTCCTGCTGATGACGGCCACGCCGGCTTGACGCCGATTGGTCGATTGGCGCGCCAGCCGCAAGCAAGATGAGAGCGAGCTCCGCCAGACGCCAAGGAGTGGGCATTTGGCGCCCAAACCGTCGGAACCCGGGGGAGCGGAGGGGCGTCAAAGCGGGGCCGGGCCGGGCTCGTCCGTGGCGGGTTTTCCGGGCGGCGCCTAAGCTCGAAACAGTCCGTGATCCCCCCATCCCCATCGGGAGCCCCCGCATGTCGTTCCTACCCCGCGTTGCCTGGCTCTTCCTTCCCGCCCTGCTCGCGCCGGCCGCTCTCGCCCAGTTCGAGCTCGCGGCCAGCCCGGACGGTGCAGTGATCCGCTGGGAGGCCGGTGGTCCCGTGGTCCACACGACGCGCCACGAGGTGCGCGACCTGCGCGCGGTGCGCGTGACGCCGGGTGGTGCGGCGATCGCGACGTGGACGGAGGCGAGCGCGGGCCGCGCGCAGGATTGGTACGCGATCAGCCTCGACGGCAAGGCCGTGCAGGCGGTGAAGCCGACGAGTTACGAGCTGCTGCTGCGCCGCGCGACGTTCGATCCGGCGCAGGGTGCGCCGGACTTCTCGAACTCGCCGCTGGGTGCGGGTCAGGGCGGCGTGCAGATCGTGCAGTACCGCACGCAGCCGCTGCTCGAGTACTCCGACGCGATCACGGCGCTGGGTGGCGAGGTGTTCGACTTCGTCGAGAGCCACGCGCACCTCGTGCGCATGGATGCGAAGACGAGCGCGGCCGTCGCGGCGCTGCCGTTCGTGCGCGCGGTGACGAGCTACCACCCCGAGTTCAGGATCGACACCGAACTGCTCGCGGAGTTGCGCGCGGGCCGCATCGAAGGGGCGCGGCGCTTCAACGTGCAGGTCTTCCGGCGCGGGCTCGCGGAGCAGAATGTCGTGGCGCAGCGTGTGGTCGAGCTCGGTGGCTCGGTCGACCTGCTCGTGCCCGAAGGCTTCCGCATGGAAGTCACGCTGCCGCCTGCGGCGATCGGCGTGATCGCGGGACTCGACGTCGTGCGCTTCCTCGATCCGTGGGGCGCGCCCGAGGAAGACATGGACATCGTGCGCCAGTTCGGCGGCGCGAACCATGTCGAGAGCGTCGCGGGCCTGACGGGGCAGGGCGTGCGCGTCGAGGTGCTCGACGGTGGCTGCGACCTCGGCCACCCCGACTTCAACGCGCCGATCAGCCACGGCAGCATTCCCTCGGGCAGCCACGGCACGTGCACGGCGGGCATCGTGGCCGGCACTGGCGCGGGCAGCGCGGCGGCGCGCGGCATGCTGCCGAGCGCGCAGCTGATCGTCGGCAACTACGGCTCCTTCTCGGGTGGCAGCCGCTATGCGCACACCGCCGAGCTCGTCAATCCGGCGCTCAACTACAAGGCGGTGCTGCAGTCGAACTCGTGGGGCTCGACCCTGACGACGTCCTACAACTCGATCTCGGCCGAGATGGACGACATCATCGCGCTCAACGACTTCACGATCCTGCAGTCGCAGTCGAACGCGAACACGCAGAGCTCGCGCCCGCAGGCCTGGTCGAAGAACATCATCTCGATCGGCGGCATCAACCACGAGGGCACGCTCACCTACGCCGACGACAACTGGGGCGGCGCGAGCATCGGCCCGGCGCAGGACCAGCGCATGAAGCCCGACCTCGCGTTCTTCTACGACGGCGTCAACTGCCCGGACGTGCGCGGCGGCGGCGGCTACACGAGCGGCGACTACTACGCGAGCTTCGGCGGCACGAGCGCGGCCACGCCGATCTCGGCCGGCCACTTCGGGCTGTTCTTCCAGATGTGGCACCTCGGGCTCTTCGGCAACCCGGCCGGCTCGGGCACCGTGTTCGACAGCCGTCCGCACTTCACGCTCGCCAAGGCGGCGATGATCAACACGGCGACGAGCTGGAGCTTCTCGGGCTCGAGCGCGAACCTCTCGCGCGCCAAGCAGGGCTTCGGCCATCCCGACGTGAAGTCGCTCTTCACCCGCGCCGCGAAGACGTTCTACGTCGACCAGACTGACCCGGTGACGAACCTCAGCAGCGTCGCCTACGACCTGAACGTGGCCGCGGGCGAGCCCGACCTGCGCGTCACGCTCGTCTACCGCGACAACCAGGGCACGGTCTCGTCGACGCAGCACCGCAAGAACGACCTCACGCTCGTCGTCACGTCGCCCTCGGGCAGCGTGTACTTCGGCAACAACGGCCTGACCAACGGCCTGTGGTCGACGACGGGTGGCACGGCCAACAACAAGGACACCGTCGAGAACGTATTCGTGCAGAACCCGGCGGCGGGCACGTGGCACGTGGAGGTGCGCGGCGACAACGTCAACACGAACCCGGTGACGGGCGCGCCCTCGAACGTCACGGATTTCGCGCTGTGGGCGACGGGCGTGACGGCGGGCCCGGTGTGCCCGGCGCCCGCGACCTATTGCACGGCAAAGATGACTTCGAGCTTCACGGTGCCGCAGATCGGCTCGAGCGGCTCCCCGCGCGTCTCGACCAACGACTTCGTGCTCACGCTCGACACCGCGCTCCCCAACCGCAACGCGCTCGCGTTCTACGGCTCGCTCTCGCACAGCGCCCCGTTCCACAACGGCCTCCTGTGCGCGAAGGCGCCCGTGACCCGCTCGCCGGTGCTGCAGACCAACTCGAGCTCGCACGCTGAGTACCCGATCGCCGTCACCCCGGCGATGGTCGGCACCACGCGCTACTACCAGTGGTGGTTCCGCGATTCGCAGGACACGTTCGGCGACGGCCTGTCGAACGGCCTGCAAGTCACGTTCTGCGACTGAACCGGCGCCCGCGCGCGTGCAAACGCGCTCGCGGCTCGTCAGCATGTCGGGGCGCGCTCCAGGTTCCTGGGGCGCGCCCCGCTTCCATGTCCGACACCCCCTCGCACGGCCCGTCCCGCACCACGACCATCGCGCTGATCGCGCTCCTGTGCCTCATCTGGGGCAGCACGTGGGTCGTGATCCGCGACGGGCTGACGGACCTGCCGCCCTTCACCGCGGCCGCGGCGCGTTTCGTCGTCGCGGCGATCGGCATGGCGATCGTGGCGAAGGCGCTCGGGGCGCGCGAGACCGGCAAGTCGCCGCCCGCGCGGCTTTGGATCGCGCTCGGCCTGTGCAATTTCGCGTGCTCCTACGCGATCGTGTACCGCACGGAGACGATCCTGCCCTCGGCGCTCGTCGCGCTCCTGTGGGGCGTGTTCCCGATGCTGTCGGCGATCGCGGGGCACATGTTCCTGCCGTCCGAGCGCCTGCGGCTGACGCACTGGGCGGGCTTCACGCTGGGATTCGGCGGTCTGGCGCTGCTGTTCGCGAAGGACCTGCCGCAGCTGGGGCCCGAGGCCGTGCCGGCGGCGGCGGTGCTGCTGCTCTCCCCCACCGTCTCGACCGTCGGCAACACGCTCGTCAAGCGCAGCGGCGGCGGAGTGCGATCGCTCGAGCTCAACCGCAACGCGATGGCGTTCGGCGCCGTGCTGCTGTGCGCGCTCGCGTTCACGACCGAGGACGTCGCGAGCGTGGCCTGGACGCCGCGCGCGATCCTGACCGTGACGTACCTGTCGCTCGTCGGCACGGTGCTCACGTTCGGCCTGTACTTCTGGCTGATGCGCTACGTCAGGGCGAACACGATGAGCCTGATCTCGTACGTGACGCCGATGGTCGCGATGCTGCTCGGTGTCCTGTACGGCGAGACGTTGACGGTGTGGACCGCAGCGGGAGCCGCCTGCATCCTCGGCGGCGTCGCGCTCGCCGTGCGCAAGTGAACGAGCTCAGCGGCGCCGGTTCGCCGCAGCCCAGGCGAGGCGCGCCTTGGCGGGATCGAGCGGCTGGTGACGGCCGAACTCGAGGTCGACCTGGATCGTCGCGATCTCGTGCGGACGCATCGAGAAGCGCAGCGCGCTCCAAGGCAGCTGCGCGGGACCGAACGGTGCGGGCGCAGCACGCGGGGTGAGCCGCTCGAGCACGCCACCGAGCAGGTCGGTGCGGGCCGCGCTCGCGATCGGGCCGGGCAGGCGCAACGTGACTTCCGCGGGTTTCCCGTCGAATTCGACGAGCCGGATCACGTGCGGGTCGAGCGCGCCGGCCGCGAACGAGTTCTCGAGCAGCGCCGCAGCCGCGGAACGGTCGCGATGGAAGGCGGTGCAGAGCACGTTGGGCGCGTCGACTTCGAGCGCACCGAGCGTGTTGGGCAGGTCGCCACCGCCCAGCGCCGAGGCGAAGCTCTCGAAACGCGGCGAGCCGAGGTTGTTCTCCATCGCGATGCGCATGCGCTCGGTCGGGCTCAGCGTCCCGTGCGGAGCGAGCCACAGCTCGGCGTCGAACACGTTGTCGTAGTGGTCCTCGTCCCACAGGTCGTAGGAGTGCAGCAGCGCGCGCACGCCGTGGGCGTCGCGCTGGAACTGCTGGCAGCCGTCGTGCACGACGAGCAGGCCGCGGCCGGAGGCGTCGGTCTCGAGCAGGTCGACGAAGCTCGCGGCCGTGAACGGGCGCACGACGTCCTCGAGCACCTGCGGCGACGACCACGCGTCACCCGTCGGATACTTGCGCGGGCGGTTGCGCTCGGCCTCGACCTCGCTCGTTCCGTAGGGATGGTCGTGCAGGAGCTTCGTGGGCTTGAAACCCGGCCGGATCGCGAGCCCGAGCGCGGATGCGAGGCCGGGGTCGGGGCGCGCGACGTTCTCGCCCTGCAGGCGGATCCAGAGCGCGTCGTGCAGCATCGACATCGAGTACGTGACGCGGATGCGACTGCCCGCGCGACCCTCGCGCAGGAACACGAACTCGGCGAATTCCCCGGAGTTTTCGGTGCTCGACTCGTTGACGGTCTCGAAGCGCTCGAGCGCGCGGTTGCGGCGCATGTCGAGGCCGCCGAGCGGCTTTCCGGCGCCCAGGATCCCGTCGGGCCAGTCGCGCGAGAAAATCTGGCTGACGAGGCCGCTCTTGCGGTCGATGCGCACCTCGAAATTGCCGCGCGCGAGCGTGAGCTCCGCGTCGTCCTCGCGCATCTCGATGCGGCCCAGGCGCGGCTCCTCGATCTCGTCGTAGGGATCGACGACGCGATACCCGAAGGCGGGCACCGAGCGCACGACGCCGTGGTCGTGCACGACGTCGCGC
>JAPLOE010000244.1:0-8449 GCA_026692705.1 Planctomycetota bacterium | reverse complement strand
CCAGCCGAGCGGGTTGAACACGATCGTGCTGCCCTCGAGCGCGTCGACGCGGCGGCCGAGGTGCTCGAGCGCGCGCGCGAAGACCTCGCCGCTGGTCGCGATCGCGCGCTCGAACAGGCGCTCGCCGGTCGCGCCGTTGTTGCCTTCGCCGGAATGCAGCTCGTGGTGCTGCGCGGTGAGCAGGTCGCGCCACGCCTCCTCGAGTTCCTGGTGCGGGTAGGGCTCGGGCGAGGCGTAGGGCTGCCCGAACAGGCACGCGAGCGCGCTGACGCTCTCGGCCGCGAGCAGCTGCTCCTCGGCCGTGCGGCTGTAGCGCGGGATGTAGTCGCCGTTCTTCGAGACGCTGACGCCGTGCCAGACGTCGTCGAGCGAGTAGCGGCGTGCCGGCGCATCGGGATGCAGCTCGCGCAGCGCGGCCACGAGCTCGGAGTGCGTGCAGGGCCGCAGCTCGAAGCGCTTGTCGGCCGCGAGCAGCGCGTGCGCGGCCGGAGCATCGAAGGAACCGAGTGTTTCGCTCGATACGACGCCCTCGAGCCACTGGCGCACCGCGAACGCGTCACCTTCGGCCAGCGACTTCGGCTTGAGCGCCCGCGTGAGCTCGTCGGGCCACTGCGACAGCGCGAAGGCGTTCCACGGCACCGTCGGCAGCCGCGTGCCGTCGAGCGCCTCCCACAGCACGAGCGCGTGCGTTTCCTCCGGCAATTCCGGGGTGTTGCGCGTCCATTGCGGGCCGAGACCCGCGCTCGTGAAGCCGCACGATTTGAGGAGCTGCGGGAGCTGCGGGAAGAAGTCGAGCTCTTCGGTCCAGAACGAGCGCGGCCAGACGCCGACGAGCCGCCGCAGCGCGCGCGCGCCGTGCACTCGCTGGCGCACGTTCGACTCGCCGCCGTGCAGCACGCCGCAAGGCTGGCCCCAGCTTCCGCCGACGAGTTCCACCTGACCGCTCTCGACCGCGCGCCGCAACGCCGCGAACACCGCCGGGCGCTCGCAGACGAGGCGCTCGAGCCCGAGTGCGTCGATCTCGAGGTTGCCGCGCAGGCCCGTCGTGCTCACCCACTCGAGCAGGCTCTCCACCGACGACACGAGCGCGCCCGCACCGGCCGCCCACGGCGGACCGAACCAGTGCGTGTGCACCCCGAACGTGTAGTACAGCGGACGGCGACTCATCGGCTCTCAGCGCTTCTTGCTCGTGTACGTCGCCTTCACCCACGTCACCCAGTCGCGCTGGAAGTCGTCGATCGAGCGATTCACGCCAAGCTGGATCGCCTCGGAGGTCGGCTTGTCCTGCTGCAGGAACTTGACGACGAGCGCGAGCTTGCCCGGGTGCGTGCGCGTGAGGAAATCGACGTAGGACCAGCCGAAAAGCCGCTGTTCCGGCGAGAGCGCGACCGTGTCCTTGCCCGACATCGCCGCGAGTTCCGTCACCTTGCCGTCGTGGGTGCGCGCGAGCACTTCCGCCTCGAAGCGGCCCAGCTTGAGCTTGCCCGCGGCCTCGTCGGTGATCGAGCACCAGTGCTCGACCGAACCCGTGCGCCGGATCTCGACCAGGTGCGCGTAACCCTCGTCGATCCAGCCCGACTTCTTGCCGCCGAGCCACAGGCCCTGGTGCAGGTTCGAGAGCTCGCAGTGTGCGACCTGGTGCGCGAGCGCGTGCTCGAGATCGGCCTCGTTGCGCACGTTGCCCTTGCCGAAGCAGATCGACAGCACCGGCGCCTTGCCCATCAGCTTGGCGATGGTGCTCGTGCGTTCGAGCGTCCACTTCGACGAGGCCTCCTCCTGGTCCTTCTCGCTGCCCCACAGCATCACCTGCGTCGGTGCGCCCAGCTCGGCCGGCGTGGCGCCGGTGTCGACGAGGAATTCCGCGTGGATCGTCTCGAGCCGGTCGAGCACGACGTGCGCGGCCTCGTGCGTCGAGTTCACGCCTTTCACGACGCTGCGCGGCACGTCGTACACGAGCGCGAAGCGCGCGCTCTCGAGGTGCAGCATGTCCTTGCGGCCCATGTGCTCGTCAATCGCGTCGCGTGTCGCGCGCCAGGCCTCGAGCTTGTTGCGCTCCAGCCGCAGGTCGATCTCCGGCGCGTGCTCGCAGAACGTGCACTCGCGCCAGCGCGTGCCGCCGCAGTCGCCGCACTGCAGCGCGAACGAACAATGCAGGAAGCCCTTCTCGGACTTGCAGACCTTCGTCGAGCACAGCTTGCAGGCGATCATGCCGCGATCGTTGCACTGCGCACACGCCGGCGACTGCGCCGCGGCCGTGGCCGGAGGTCGGGCATCCGCGAGCGGAGCCAGGGCGAGAGCGAGCGCGATCAGCAGCGCGACGAGAAGGGTTCGCATGGGAGGCGCCTCGCCGCAGAGTGTAGCGACGCGGGCTCGCCGGATGCGCGCGCTCGCTAGCGGCCGGCCGGCGAGAGCGTCGGTCCGACGCGGCGCTCGACCGCGCCCGAGAGCCGGCGGTAGATCGAAAGCGCTGGACCCGCGGGTTCGGCGGGCTTGCCGGCCTCGCCGGGGCGACCGCCGGAAATCGTGATGCGTTCGGCCGAGGCGAAGACGCGTTCGAGCTCGCCCGCGAGCTCGCCGGGCTCGTCGAGCGCGAGCCGCGCGACGAAGGAATCCGGAGTCAGGCCGAGCTGGTGGTCGAAAGCGCACAACGGAGTGACGACGAGGTAGGGACAGTCGCTGAGGGCGAGCGCACGGGCGAGCGACGCGGCGTCGGGGCTCGCGAAAAGCTCACGCAGGTGCGCGAGGTCGCCAGTGGAGCCGCCGTCGTAGCTCGCCGCGCGCACCGGGCGCCGCGCGGGCAGCGCGCCGGAACCGAACAGCTCCGGCGGAGCCGCGACGCGCCAGGATTGTTCGGCGTCGGGATGGTTGAAGGCCCCCGGCGACGAAGAACGGTCGCGCAACCAACGCAGGCCGGAAGCGAGCGACGGTTCGGGCTCTTCGTGAACGGCGGCACGGAACAGCACGGCCGCCCCGCAGGCGACGAGCAGGACGAGCGCGAGCACACGCGCACGGCGCTGGAGCACCGCCGACTCGAGCTGCAGCGCCAGCGTGAGCAACGCGACGCCCGCAACCGCGAGCGGAGCGAAGAAACGCCGGTCGAACAGCGCGCACGCCAGCGACAGGAACAGCACGCCGACCAGCGCAGCGCGCAACGGATCGCGCCGCGCGGGCCACGCGCTCACCCCCGCGAGCACCGCGAGCGCCGACGTGAGCACCAGCGTGTCGAAGGACGTGTGCAACAGTCCGTCGAGGCCTCGCTCGAAGTCCGGCAGCCAACGCGCGCTCGCGTCGTCGGCCTCCGGGATCGACATGACCGCGAGCGCCGCTGCGAGGTAGAGCAACACGACGCGCCACGCATCGCGCGCCTGCGGCTTCGGCTTGCGCGCGGCAAGCGCGGCCAGCGTGCCCGCGACCGACACCGAAATCGGCCAGCTTTCCGGACCGGCGAGCTGCCCGAGGCCCGCCGCGATGCCGCACGCGAGCGCTCCGACAGTGACGTCGATGCGTTCGGCCGCACGCAACGCGATCGCGAGCGACGCGAACTGAATCAGGCCGAGAAAGGCGACGAGACCGTGCGAATGCAGCGTTCCGGCGCTCTCGCGCGCGATCGAGACCGGCAGCAACGCCCACAGCAGCGCCGCGACCACGACCGGAACGAGCCGCCGTTCCTTGGGCGCCGTCGAGAACGCGAACATGGCTGCGGCGAGCGTCGCGAGCAGTCCCAGCGCGGGCCCGATGCCCAGCGCGAACCGCTCGAGCCGCGTCTCGTCGATGCCCGCGATCTCCGGCGCGCTCTCGGCGGCGCCGAGCGCGTGCGCCGCGATCACCGCGACACCGGCGTGCAGGAGCGGCGGCCACGGAATGTCCGCGGGCCCGTCGGGCTCGAGAAAACGATCGCGCGACGGAGCGTGTTCGGTCGCGAGCGCGAGCTCGACCAGACGCAAGCGGTAAGCCGACTCCGAGTCGTCGAGCCGCGAATACACGCCGCCGCGGGCGCGTGTGTCGCCAGCCTGCGGAACGAGCCGCACGGCGAGCGCCAGCGCGACAGCCGCCACCAGCGCCACGAGCAGGACGAGCCGGTTCACTTGCTCTCGCCAGCCGCGGCCCGCGCCGCGAGCCATTCTTCGGTGTGCCGCGCGAGCGAGAGGTCGTCGATGAGCACGAGCCCGGTGCCGTCGAGGCCCTTGACGTGCGCCTGGCCAGCGAGTGCCGCCGCACCCGGACCAATGCACAGGCGCGGCAGCGAACCAAAGCTCTTCGCATCGGCGCGCACCGCGAACGGCCCGCACAGCACGAGCCCTTCGTACGGCAGCGGAGCACCTTCCGCGATCGGCGGCAGCTTCGCTCCCCCATCCCCGCGCGCGACGAGCACGAGCGCACGACCGTCGACCCAGCTCTTGAGCCGCGTGATCGTCGTCTGCACGTCCTGCGGCAACGACGGCAGGTGCAATGCGAAGAGCTGCGTGCGCGTGCGCTCCGCAAAATCGATCCACGTGCGCCCGAGATCTCCGGCGAACACGTGGTCGACGGCTTCCGCGGAAGGCGAGAGGATCGCGACGGCGCGCAGCGGCTCCTCCTTCGGCCCGTAGGTCCACAGCCAGTGCTCGACGCCGCGCGCGTCGGTGTGCACGAGCTCGAGCGGAACCGGCATGCCGGTCGCAGGGCCGTTTTCGGCCCAGTTCTCGATCCCCGCGAGCAGCTCGCCCGCACCCAGCGAGGCCGAGAGCCGCCGGCCGCTGCGCAGCAGGCGATCGAGCGCGACACGCAGGTGCCGATGCCCGGGCTGGCCTTCGATTTCCTTCGCGAGCGCCGCGCGGGCGCGCGTCCGCAGCTCGTGCACGGCGTCGACGCGCACTTCAGGCACCGCGAAGCCGATCTCACCCGCGTCGGGCCGCGTCACGACGCCGTACAGCCGCCACGGGCCCGGCCCGGAGAGCGGCGCACGCACGTACATGTCGAAACCTTCGTCGGTCACCGCGCCTGCGCCGATCGGCTCGGTGCGCGCGGGCAGTTCGCTGCCGTCGCTCGCGCGCCAGCGCAGCGAGAGCGTGAAGTCGGCCTTGGGCTGGAAGCGGTACAGGCGCCGCACGCGGATCGTGAGCGCGTCGCCGAGGCCTTCGTGGTGCGTCTCGAACACGCCCGGCAGCGGGACGAGGTCGAGCGCGCCCGCGAGCTCGTCGAGGTCGGGGAATTCGCCAGTGCCGCCGCTCAGGCGCGACTCGACGATGCGCATCGCGTCGAGGCCCGGCGCCCAGCTCGCGCTCGCCCCACGCGGCCGCAGGCCGTCGAGCGAACGCAGCGCTTCCGCCTGCGCCTCGGGTGTCGCGAGCAAGTAGTGCGCGACGAGGCGCTGCTCCCGTTCGGAAAGCACACAGGCCGCGTGCTGCTCCCAGGCCGCACGATCGAGCAGCTTGGCGTCGGGAGCCGCGGCGTCCTGCACGGCGACGAGCGCCGCGAGCCCATGAAGCGCGAGGTGGATCATCGGACGGGATACGTGGCGAGCACCCAGGCGCGCCATTGTTCGTCGAATTGCAGCAAGTTGATCCCGTAGACCTTCTGAAACGCGTCGCGCGCGGTGACCTTCTTGCGCAGCTCGCGGCACAGCTGGTGGAACTTCTTCGCGTCGAAGGCGAACAGGTAGTCGCAATAGCTGAAGGCCTGCGCGTGCATCGCGAGCTTGAGCCCGTCGGTGTTGAGCTGCATCACCTCGGCCGCCGGCGCGACTTCACCGGCCGCGACCATCTTGCGCACCACGGGCTTCCACTTGCCGCCCTTGAAGTCGACGTTGGTGTTCTGCTCCTCGTAGCAGTAGTTGTCGCACAGCCCGAAGTAGCGCTCCTCGAACCAGTGCGACACGCCCTCGTCGACCCAGCCGCCCTTGATGTTGCCGACCCACTGCGAGGGTTCCTGGTGCGAGAGCAGCAGGTGCACGACGTTGTGCACGAGCGTGCGGTGCAGCGTCGGGTCGTCCTTGACGAACTGCTTCGAGCCGCACATCGAGAACGCGATCGTCGCGCCCATCAGCTTCGTGCCGCGCGCGCTGGTCTGGCCGACGAAATGCGACGAGCCCTGCTCCTGGTCGCGCTGGTTGCCCCACACGAACACGCGGCAGCGGCTCTTGAAGCCCGCCGAGGTCGTGCCGAACGAATCGCAGTAGTCCTTGAAGAGCGTCTCGAGCCGGTTCGCGTACACGTGCATCAGCTCGTGCTGCTTCACCTCGCGCTTGTCGATCTTGAGCGACTCGACTTCCCACACGAGCACGAAGTGGTCGGTCACGACCTTCGCGACCTTGCGCTTCATCTCGCCGTCGATCTCGTCGCTCGCGCCCTTGCAGGCCTTCGAGCGGTCACGCTTCGTCGCGAGCACGTCGACCCAGCGCGGATTCTCGCAGTCGGTGCAGTCGAGCCAGCCGGCGCCGCCGCACTCCGCGCATTCCGCGACGTGCGAACAGAACAGCACGGTGTCCTCGAGCGGCATCTCGCCCTTGTCGTGCTTCGAGCACGGCAGGCGGCCCTCGTTCTTGCACGGCACGCAGCGCACGAGCGGCGCGTCGTCGGGCTTGCGCTCCTGCGACAGCGCCAGCGGCGCCGCAGCGAGGAACGCGAGCAGCACGACGACGAGCGCCTTCACAGCAGCGCCTCGATGATCTGCGTCTTGGGATCGAAGCCCCGCAGCTGGATGCGCCGCGGCAGTCCCTCGGGGAGCGCGGCCTTCGGCGCGAGGCCGACGAGCTCGCTCTCGAGGATCTTCACGCCCGCCTCGCCAGCGAGCTTCTCGACTTCCGTGTACACGCGCTCGAGCCCGGTCGAGCGGTAGTCGCACACGTTCATCGACACCTGCGCGCACTTGGGCGCGTCGATCGCGAAGCCCATGGCCTTGATGCCCTTGAGGCCGCCGTCCTTCTCGCGGATCTTCTTCGCGATCGCCTTGGCGAGAGCCAAGTCCTCGCTCGCGAGGTTGATGTTGTAGGCGATCAGGATCTGGCGCGCGCCGATCACCGTCGCACCCGCGGTCGGGTGCAACGCGTTCTTCGGCCCTTCGTCGGGCACGCGCGTAGGATCGTTCGCCACCGCGTCGCCCAGCTTCTCGAAGCCGATGTTGCGCACGTCCGGCAGGTTGCGGCGCGCGGGCGTGCGCGCGGCGGACTCGTAGAAGTACACCGGGATCGAGAGCTCGCGGCCGACGCGGGCGCCGAGCGCATGCGCGAGCGCGACGCACTCGTCCATCGTCGAACCTTCGAGCGGAATGAACGGCACGACGTCGGTGGCGCCGATGCGCGGGTGCTCGCCTTCGTGCTTCGTCAGGTCGATCGACTGCGCCGCCTTCGAGATCGCGCGGAACGCGGCCTCGGCCGCCGCCTTGCCTTCGCCGACGAACGTCACGACCGAGCGGTTGTGGCTCGCGTCGCTGCTGCGGTCGATCACGCGCACGCCGGCGACGGAACGGATCGCGTCGAGGATCGGCTCGAGCACCTCGGGACGGCGACCTTCACTGAAATTGGGAACGCACTCGACCAGACCCATCGACGTTGGACTCCGCAGACTTTGAGAGGGAAAGCCACGCGGAGGGCGCGCGGCGGAAGCAGGATCCTAGCGACTGGCGCTGCGCCGGTAGACGACCGATCCCGCGCGCACGACGGCCTGCACGGGGTTGCGGCCGAGCTCGTAGGCGAGGTGGCGGTGGTTGGGCAGGTCGAGCACGACGACGTCCGCGCGTTTTCCCGGCTCCAGCGAGCCCGTCACGGCCCCGCGGCCGAGCGAGCAGGCGGCGTTGAGCGTGGCGGCGGTCAGGCACTCGGCCGCGCTCAACCGGTAGCGCAGCGCCGCCCAGGAAATCACCTCGGGCATGCTCTGCAGGTAGCAGGAACCCGGGTTGAAGTCGGTCGAGATCGCGATCGCGACGCCGCGGTCGGCGAGCCGCCGCCCGGGAGCCTCGCGCTCTTGCCGCAGGAACAGCGGCACGACCGGGCAGAGCACCGCGACGACGCCGCGCTCCGCCAGCGCATCGATGCCGGCGTCGGAGACGTGCTCGAGATGGTCCGCGCTCGCCGCACCCAGTTCCGCAGCGAGTTCCGCGCCACCGAGCGGCGTCAGCTGGTCGACGTGCAGGCGCAGGCCGAGGCCGAGTTCGCGCGCGACCCCGAGAATGCGCCGCGACTGCGGGATCGAGAACGCGATGCCTTCGGTGAAGACGTCGCAGTACTCCGCGAGCTTGCCTTCGGCGACGCGCGGCAGCATCTCGCGCTCGAGCAGGCGCACGTAGGCTTCCTTGTCGCCGCGGAATTCCTCGGGAAAATCGTGCGCTCCGAGGAACGTCGGCACGAGGTCGACCACGTGGCGCGCGCGCACTTCGGCGATGGCCTCGAGGCACTTTAGCTCGGCCTCCAGCGACAGCCCGTAGCCCGTTTTCGCTTCGACCGTCGTCGTTCCGAGCTCGAGGAAGCGGTCCA
>JAPLOE010000243.1 GCA_026692705.1 Planctomycetota bacterium | reverse complement strand
GACCACCGTGACCTTGGTGCGGTTGCCGATCACTTCCTCGCCGTCCTTCAGCTGTCCGATCTTGCGGATGTCGAGGCGGATGGACGAGTAGAACTTGAGCGCGCGACCGCCGGTCGTCGTCTCGGGGCTGCCGAACATCACGCCGATCTTCTCGCGGATCTGGTTGATGAAGATCACGAGGCAGTCCGAGCGCGAGATGGCGGCCGTCAGCTTGCGCAGCGCCTGACTCATCAGGCGCGCCTGCAGGCCGACGAAGCTGTCCCCCATCTCGCCTTCGATTTCCGCGCGCGGCACGAGGGCGGCGACCGAGTCGACGACCACGATGTCCACGGCGTTCGAGCGCACCAGCGCCTCGACGATCTCGAGCGCCTGCTCGCCGGTGTCGGGCTGGCTGATCAGGAGGTCATCGAGCTTGACGCCCAAGCGGCGCGCGTAGGACGGGTCGAGCGCGTGTTCCGCGTCGACGAAGGCGCACACGCCACCTTCCTTCTGGCAGCTGGCGATGGCCTGCAGCGTCAGCGTCGTCTTGCCCGAGCTTTCCGGTCCGAAGATCTCGACGATGCGGCCGCGGGGCAGGCCCTTGCCACCCAGCGCGAGGTCGAGCGAGAGCGCGCCGGTCAGCAGGCCGCGCACCTCGTTCAAGGCACCCTTGTCGCCCAGGCGCATGATCGCGCCCTTGCCGTAGCTCTTCTCGATGTCGGCGAGCGCGTTGGCGAGGTTCTTCTGCTTCTCGCGGTTCTCCGGCGAGAGCTTGTCGTTCGGGGTGTCCTTGCTGTTGGGCTGGGCGCTCATGGGTAGCGTTCCTCGTGCGTGCTGGGGTGATGGTTTCGGTGGAGCTGGGGTGGCCGAAGGCGGGCAGTCGTTCGGGTCGGCCACCGAGCGCATCTTCTGGCTCGGGTAGGCCGACTTGGGGACTGGGTTCGGGCGGTTCGGGTCGCCGGGGTGCCAGAGAGCACCGCGGGGAGCCGGACCGGCCTTCTCGGGGCCGCCAAGGCCGATCGATTGGGCTTTGTTAGGACCCACGTTAGCCCCCACCACCGGCCGAGAAAAGCCCCTGCCGGTTTTTTTTGGAGGCTTCCAAGGCAACGACGCTCGGGCCCCCGCCGCGGTCGCACCCAAACCCGAATTTCCTAGAGCGTCACGAACTCGAGCAGCTCGTTGAAGCGCGACTCGAGCTGCGCGCGGCGCTTGTGCTCGAGCACCTCGACGCCGAAGCCCTGCACGCAGAAGGACGCGGTCACCGTGCCGTACAGCATCGCGCGCCGCATCGTCGCGGGCTCGACGCAGTCCGCCGCCGCGAGGTAGCCCATGAAGCCGCCCGCGAAGCAGTCGCCGGCGCCGGTCGGGTCGAGCACCTGATCGACCGGATAGGCGGGCAGCGCGTAGCGCACGCCCTCGCCGACGAGGAACGCACCGTGCTCGCCCTTCTTGAGGATGACGTAGCGCGGCCCGAGCTCGCGCACCTTCGCCGCCGCCTTGATCAGGCTGCGCTCGCCCGTGAGCATGCGCGCCTCCTCGTCGTTGAGCACGATGCCGTCGACGCGCCGCAGCACCTCGAGCAGCTCGTCGCGACGGATCTCGATCCACAGGTTCATCGTGTCGGCGACGACGAACGCGGGCTGCGTGCACTGCTCGAGCGCGCGCAGCTGCACCTTCGGCTCCGCGTTGGCGAGGAAGACGTAGCGCGAGTCGCGGAAGGCCTTGGGCACCTTCGGATCGAAGTGCTCGAACACGTTGAGCTGCGTCTCGAGCGTCGTGCGCGTGTTCCAGTCGGCCTCGTAGCGCCCGGCCCAGCGGAAGCTCTTGCCGTCGGCGACTTTCTCGACACCGCGCACGTCGACGCCACGTGCGCTCATCATCTCGAGGTCCTTCTTCTCGAAGTCGCCGCCGACCACGCCGACCAGCCGCACGGCGCTGAAGTTCGAGGCGGAGACCGAGAAGTACACCGCCGAGCCGCCGAGCACGTTCTCGCGGCGGGCGTAGGGCGTTTCGATGGTGTCGTAGGCCAGGGTTCCGATGACGAGGAGCGACATGCTGGGACTGCTGAGGGGGGAGAAAGGGTCAGGGTTTCTTGGTCAGTTCGGCCCGTTCGGCCTCGGACATGCGCCCGCCCGGAGCGAGCACGAACAGTCCGCCGGCGAGCCCGATTCCGATCATGCACAGGCGCCACGCGATCGAGACCGCGAAGCCGACCGAGAACGTGCCGCCGAGCGCGGCGGTCATCTGGCCGTAGAGCATCTCGGTCACGCCGACGCCGCCGGGCGTCAGCGGCACCGCGCTCGCGAGGTTGCCGACGGCGCCGACGACGACGTAGTCGATCACGCGCAGCGTCGTGTCGCCGAAGGAGTGCCCGAGCACGACCAGCGCCGCCATCACGCAGCTCTGGTTGACGATCGAGAAAACGAGCGCGAGCAGGAACTCGCGCGGCGAGCGCGAATACACCGTGACCGCCTCGTCGAGCTTGCGGATCAGCTTCGAACCCGGCAAGCGCTCGACCAGCCGGTCGAAGCCGATCGCGCGGCGCACCGCTCCGCTCAGGTAGGCCGGAATGCCGATCGCCGCCGCCGCGAGCCCGAGGTAGATCGGCGTGCGCGGGATCGGGAACGTGTCGTCCTGCAGCACGATCGCGATCGCCCCCATCGAGGCGAGCACGAGCACGCCGATCAGGCGGTCGACCAGCACGCTCATCGCCGCCGCCGCGCGGCGCTCGGGGTGCGAGCGCGCGATCATCACGGCCTTGACGAGGTCGCCGCCGGTGAGCCCGGGCACGACGATGTTGAAGAAGAAGCCGATGAACGAGAGCCGCGTCGCGTCATACAGGCTCGACGGGCAACCCGCGGCGCCGAGCAGTCGCCACCAGCGCGCGGCGGTCGCGAGCACTCCCAGCGTCGCGAGCCCGAGCGCGATCGCGAGGCCGCTCGACTCGACATCGTGGAACACACGCGGCATCCCGGGCTGCCAGGTCGTCGTCGCGCTGCGCGCCACCTCGATCACGGCGCCGTGCGGCTCCGGCACGGCCCACTCGGCCGGCAGGGCGACCGGTTCCGCGCTCTCCGCAAGCCGGAAGCGCACCGTGTCGGCCTTCCACTCGCCTTCGATCACGCCGTGGAAGACGCGCTTTTCCGGGCCCGACTTGAAGCGCAGCTCGTCCTCCCACGGCACGACGCGCACGACCAGCGCGAGGACCGCGACGGCGAACAGGAGCTTGAGCGCCGCGAGCCACGGGCGACGCGGCGCGGGTTGCGCTGCGTTCTGCGGCGCGGGAACGGCGGAGCTCACTTCGTCGCTCCGGCGCTGAAGGCGGCGCGCCCTTCGGCGAGCCACCAGTTCTGCCACTCCAGTTCCTGCAGCGACACGAGCCCGCGTCCCGAGAGCTTGCCCAGCGCCTTCATCGCCGCCAGGCGCACGTGCCCGTCGGGGTGCTCGACGGCCGTGACGTAGATCTGATTGGCCCAGCGCTCGCGTTCGAGCGCGCCGCCTTCGCCGTCAGGCGTCGGCAATCCCAGCGCCGCGACGCAATCGAGCGCCGCGACGAGCCGTTCCCCCCCGAGGCTGCCGAAGGGATTGCGGGAGAGCAGTTCCGCGAGCTTGCGCTCGCCGCCGTAGCGCACGGCCGCACGCACCGCCGCGGCCTGCACGCGCTCACTCGGCCAGCCCGGATCCGAGCCGCCGTCAGCGATCGGCGGAGCGTCGAGCAGCGCGCGCGCGACCGTCTGCGCCACCAGCCGTCGCTGCAGCGCCGTCGAGAGCGGCCGGAGCGGCTCCACGCGCGGATCGCGCAGGATCGCCGCACGCAGCAGCACGTTCACGCCGTGCAGGAACCGCAGGCCGTCGCGCACGCTGAGCGGCAGCGCGGCCACTTCGGTGCACGTCGCCTCGAGCTCGGCCTTGGCCTCGCCCGTGCGGCTCTCGAACCACTTGCGCGTCGCCGCCACGAGCTTGCCCAGCGCCTCGTCGGCCTGCGCCTCGCTCGTTTCGGCGGCCTTGAGGTCGACCGGCCGCTCGCCGAGCCCGAGCCGCTGTCCCGCGCGGCCGAGCTCACGCAGCGCGATCTCGCGCGACGACGGCCACGGATCGAACACCGCCGCGCGCGCGAAGTACTCGACCTGCGTCGAGCCCGTGTTGAAGTCGTCGGAGTCGAACCCGCTCAGCTGCTCGAGCAGCTCCTGGCAGGACTCGACCGGATCCTCGACCGCCGACGGATTGGGCTGGATCGCCTCGCGACCCAGCGAGCGCGTCAGCGCCGACAACGCCGTGCGCGAGGCCCAGCCGACGTTCGACTCCTGCACCGCGACGAAGGCATGGCGGCCTTCGTTGGCGTGCAGCGCGTCGAGGTTCGAGGCCGTCGCGCCGACGAACTGGCAGCCGCCCCCGAGCGTGCTCAGGCCGAGCAGGGTGACGAGACCGAGGGGCGAGAGCCCCCGCTGGCGCGCGAATTTCGACATCGAGGCCGAACAGGTTACCGCGTGGCGCGGATCTAGCCCGCGGGCACGACGTTCGTGTGGCCTTGGACGCTGGCGAGCGACTTGCGCGCGGCGTCGAGCACGTTCTCGACCGTGAAGCCGTACTCCGCCAGCACCTTCTCCGCCGGCGCCGACGCACCGAAGCGCTCGATCGACACCGCGACACCCGCTTCGCCGAGCCAGCGCTCCCAGCCGAAGGCCACGCCCGCCTCGACCGAAACACGCGCGCGCACCGCCCGCGGCAGCACGCTCTCGCGGTAGCTCGCGTCCTGCGCCGCAAAGCTCTCCCAGCACGGCATCGAAACGACGCGTGAGCGCAGCCCTTCGGCCTCGAGGCGCTTGTGGGCCTCGAGCGCGAGCGAAACTTCGCTGCCGGTCGCCATCAGGATCACCTGCGGCGCTCCGCCGGCCGTCTGCGCGAGCACGTAGGCACCCCGCGCCACGCCTTCGCGCGCCTTCTCTTTCGTTCCCGGCAACACCGGCAGCTTCTGGCGCGAGAGCACGAGCGCGACCGGCGCGTCGTCGATCTCGAGCGCGAGCCGCCAGGCCTGCGCCGTCTCGTTCGCGTCCGCCGGGCGCACGACGCGCAGCTTCGGCAGCGCGCGCAGGCTCGCGAGGTGCTCGACCGGCTCGTGCGTCGGCCCGTCCTCGCCGACTGCGACCGAGTCGTGCGTCCACACCGCGATCATCGGCAGGCCACACAGCGCCGCTAGGCGCACCGGCGGCCGCATGTAGTCGCTGAACACGAAGAAGGTCGCCACGAACGGCCGCACGCCGCCGTGGTAGAGCATGCCGTTCGAGACCGAGCCCATCGCGTGCTCGCGCACGCCGTAGTGGACGTTGCGCCCGCCGAACTTGCCCGCGGCGATCGACGAGCTGCCGCCGATCGTGGTCTTGGTCGAGCCGGAGAGGTCCGCGTCGCCACCGATGAGCTCGGGCACGATCGCCGCGAGCGCCTGGATCGCCTTGCCGCTGGCGTCGCGTGTCGCGAGGCCCGCGCCCGCGTCCCACTGCGGCAGTTCCTTCTCGCAGCGCGCGGCGAAATCCGCCGGCAGCTCGCCCGACATGCGGCGCTCGAATTCCGCCGCGAGCTCCGGGAACGCCTTGCGGTAGGCCGCGAGCCGCTCGAGCCAAGCCGCGCGCACCTTCGCGCCGCGCGCGACGCCGGCCTTGAAGTGCGCACGCGCCGCGTCGGAAACGTCGAAGAACTTCGTCGGATCGAAGCCGAAGGCCTGCTTGACCTTGGCGACTTCCTCGGCGCCGAGCGGCGAGCCGTGGGCTTCGCTCGTCCCCTGCTTCGCCGGACTGCCGAAGCCGATCGTGGTCTTCACGATCACGAGCGTGGGCTTTTCCTGCTGCGCCGCCGCGTTGGTGAGCGCGCGGTCGATCGCCGCGAGGTCGTGGTTGCCGTCGGCGATGCGCTCGACACGCCAGCCCTGCGCGACGAAACGCGCGGCGACGTCCTCGACATCGAACGAGAGCGACGTCGGGCCATCGAGCGAGATGTCGTTGGCGTCGTACAGCCACGTCAGCTTGTGCAGCTTGAGCTGGCCCGCGAGCGACGCGGCCTCGTACGTGACGCCTTCCATCATGCAGCCGTCGCCGAGCAGCGCGTACGTGCGGTGGTCGACGAGCGTGTGGCCGGGCTGGTTGAAGCGCGCCGCGAGCGTGCGCTCCGCCAGCGCCATGCCGACGGAGTTCGCCGCACCTTGCCCGAGCGGTCCCGTGGTCGCTTCGACGCCCTGCGTCATGAAGTTCTCGGGATGCCCGGGAGTCTTGCTGTGCCACTGGCGGAAGGACTTGAGGTCCTCGAGCGTGACCGCGTACCCCGTCAGGTGCAGCAGCGAGTACAGCAGCATGCTGCCGTGGCCAGCGCTCAGCACGAAGCGGTCGCGGTCGGGCCAGCGCGCGTCGGCCGGATCGTGGCGCAGGTGGCGCTGCCACAGCGCGAAGGCCATCGGCGCCGCGCCCAAGGGCAGGCCCGGGTGCCCGGAATTGGCCTTCTGGATCCCGTCGATCGACAGGGTCCGGATCGTGTTGACGCACAACAGGTCGAGGTCGGCGGTCACGCGCTCTGGTCTCCTCGCGCCCCGGTTGGACTTGGTGAAGCGCGCGCCGCACAGATTGGGAAGCGCGCCGCGCAGGGGCAAGCACGAAGCTGCGCCGGGCACGCGCTCGCGCCCGGAAACGAACGCGCGCCCGCGGGGAAGATCCCAGCGAGCGCGTGTTGGATGGTGGAGGCGGCGGGAGTCGAACCCGCGTCCCGGAATCCATCCGCGACCGGCGTCTACGTGTGTAGCCCTTGGTTTGTGCCGTCTCCGGGGCGCCCATGGGCAGGCTCCCCGAAAACCGCCGTCGATCTGTCTCGCCGGGGCGTGCTCGACGGTGAGCCGACCCGGCCAGCCTGCTGGTGGCGTCGTACCGCGGCCGCAGGCGCTCCGCGGAGGACGGCTGGCCTAGTTCTTAGGCAGCGAGAGCGTAATCATTGGCAGGTTATGCCGTTTCCCGAGAGGATTTTACGGGATGACTCGAGATCCCCGACACGCGACCTGAAGCGCACGCAAACCGGTCGAGACCGGTGCGCCCCCAGTGAGCGGGAGCCTAGCACGAAGCCGCGGTTTTTCCCAGCCGGCGCGCTCTAGCGCCGCCGCGACATCGCGCGGCCCATGTCGCGCTGGTCGTTCTTTTCGCGCTCGCGTTCGCGCTTGTCGTGCAGCTTGCGGCCGCGGGCGAGCGCGATCTCGATCTTCACGCGCGCGCCGAGGAAATAGAGCTGCAGCGGCACGATCGTGATGCCCTTCTCGCGCACGGCCTCGTTCCAGCGCTTGAGCTCGCGCTTGTGGACGAGCAGCCGCCGGTCGCGCGTCGGCACGTGGTTCTGGATGTTGCCGTGGCTGTACTCGGGGATGTGCGCCTGGATGAGCCACAGCTCGCCCCCACGCAGGAGCCCGAACGCCTCGACGATCGAGGCCTGGCCTTGGCGCAGGCTCTTGACCTCGGTGCCCTTGAGCTCGAGGCCGCACTCGAGCGTCTCGAGGAACTCGAAGTCGTACCGGGCCCGGCGGTTCTCGGCGATCAGGCGCCGAGTCTTGGTGTCCTTGGTGTCCGCCATGGCAGGCGGGAGAGCGTAGCCCCATGCCCGCGCAGCCTCCAGCCGCGCCTTGTGCGACCGCTCCACAAACCTCGTGCAGGCCGTTGACGAGCCGCCCCGCGCTCCGTACTGTCTCCGGCCCTTCACCCTGCCCGGGTGGCGGAATTGGCAGACGCACTAGGTTCAGGTCCTAGCGCCTTTAAACGGGCATACGGGTTCGACTCCCGTCCCGGGCACCACATCTCGCTCGCACCGCGCCCCTCGCGATGAGCACCGAAGGAAATCTCCCCCCCACCGGCCAGCGGCCGCCGTCCGAAGGCGAGCCCGCTCCGCGTCCGCCGCAGGACACGTCGCTCCTGGGCTACCTCAAGTGGAGCGCGCTGATGGTCGTCGTGGTCGCCATCTTCGGCTTCCTCGCCTCGCGCGTGCTGCGCTGGCTTGACCTCGCCTGAGCAAAGGCGCGAGGCCGCTCAGAACGAGCCGCTCAGAACGAACCGTCGCGCGGGAACGCGAGGATCGCCGCGACGACGATCGCGATCACCAGCACGGCCGCCAGCCCAAGCACGATCCACAGCGTCATCGACATGGCGTGACTTCAGTTCCCGTGGCCGCCAGGAGCGCGGTAGACGAGGAACGCGCGGTCGCCCATCTCGCCGGGGAGCTTGTGCTCCCAGACGGTGTCGAGCCGGAAGCCCAGGCGCTCGGCCTCACGCTCCGCCGCACGCGCCTCGCGCGACCACGACGGGCCCTTGAGCATCACGAGGTCCTTGTGCGAGTGGCGCACCTTGCGCAGCAGGCGCACGTTCTCGCGCACCGAGCTCACCGCGCGCACGAGCACGATGTCGTACTTGTTGCGGGCGAGGTGATCCTCCGCACGCTCGGCGACGGCACTCGCGTTCGGCACTTTCAGCGCCGCGATGCACTCGTTGACGAAATCGATGCGCTTGCGCGTCGAGTCGAGCAGCACCACCCGCGCCTGCGGCTCCGAGAGCGCGACCGGCATGCCGGGAAAACCCGCGCCGGTGCCCATGTCGAGCAGCGCGCGACCGACGAGCGGCAGGAGCCGAGTGATGCGCCACGAATCGAGGTAGTGCTTCGCGGCAACCTCGCGCGGCTCGACGATCGCCGTCAGGTTCATGCGCCGGTTGCCGTCGAGCACCACGCGCGCGTGCTCGGCGAAACGGTCGAGCAGGTGCGCCGCGATCTCCTCACCCTCGAAGGCCCAGGCCATCGCCGCCCGCAGCTCGTCGAGCGACGGGACCGGCGTCTGGGCGTGCTCGAGCACCAGATCGGGATCCTCGTCCTTGCGCGCGCGCACGGGCGCCTTGGGGTCGGCGCCGGCGTCCGCGTTTTCCTCGCGCGGCTCGTCCGGCGGCTCGTCCGCAGTCTGCATCCGGGCTTCGCTGGCGGTCATGGTGGGCGTCCTGCGACTTGGGGGGAAGCGATCCGGAGGCCGGAGGCGGCCGAAGCGTTCGGACGGGCTGCGAAGAGGATACCGCCCCGGCGATGGCGAGCGGGGGGCGAGCGCGGGAGCGGGAGAGTTTGGCAGGCCAGCAGGGATTCGAACCCCGAACCTACTGATTTGGAATCAGTCGCTCTAACCGTTGGAGCTACTGGCCTGTGGAGCGCACTAGGGTAGGGCTCGTCGGCGGCCGTGGCAACAGCGCACTCGGGACCCCAAGCCCGCCCCTGCACCCCTTCTAGCGGCGGGGCGCGGCGCTACAGTGTCGGCTTCCGCGGCACGCTCCGCCTCCCCCACATGCCCGTCTCCGACGATTCGCGCGCGCGTCCGACCCCGCTCCCCCGGGTGATCCCCTCGGACATCCCCCACTCCGCGTTCGACCAGAACGCGCTGCGCGTCATCTCGCGCCTGCAGCGCGAGCAGCACGAGGCCTACCTCGTCGGCGGCTGCGTGCGCGACCTGCTGCTCGGCCGCCGCCCGAAGGACTACGACGTCGCGACCTCGGCCACGCCGCGGCGCGTCAAGTCGCTCTTCTCCAACGGCCGCATCATCGGCCGGCGTTTCAAGCTCGTGCACGTCACCTACGGCGGGCAGATCGTCGAGACCGCCACGTTCCGCCGCGCGCCGCAGAAGTCGGACGAGGACGGCGAGGACCTGCTGATCGTCGACGACAACGAGTTCGGGACGGCCGAGGAGGACGCGCGCCGCCGCGACTTCACGATCAACGCGCTGTTCCTCAATCCCTACCGCCACGAGATCCTCGACTACGTCGACGGGCTCGAGGACCTCGAGGCCGGCGTGCTGCGCACGATCGGCGACCCGCGCGTGCGCATGGCGGAAGACCCCGTGCGCATCCTGCGCGCGGTCAAGTTTGCGACGCGCCTTGGCTTCCGCATCGAGGAAGGCACGTGGGCCGCGATGATCGAGCTCGCGCCGGAGCTGGCGCGTTCGGCGAAGCCGCGTGTGCTCGAGGAATTGCTGCGTCTGCTGCGTTCGGGCACCGCGCTCGGTGCGCTGCGCATGATGCGCGCCTGCGGGGCTCTCAAGGTGCTGCTGCCCGAGGTCGACGCGTTCCTCGGCGACCGCGAGAGCGCCGACGCGACCGTCCACGAGCGCGCGGAGTCCTTCTGGCGCCTGCTCGAGGCGCTCGACAGCGACGTGCACCAAGGCAACCTGCCTTCGACCGCCGCCTGCGTGGCCGTGCTGTTCCTGCGGGGCATCGAGCGCGACGCCAACGTCGACTCGCGCACGCACGCGAGCCTCAGCGAGCCCGACCCGGCGAACCCGTCCGAAAAACGCCTCGGCACCGTCGCCGAGCGCCGCCTCGAAAAATTCGCCGTCGACTACCGCCTGTCGCGTCGCGACGCGAACAAGGCCGCGCGCGCGATCACGCTGCAGCGCCGCTTCACGCAGCCCGCGCCCAAGCGCTTCAGCCCGATCCTGTTCGCCAAGAGCGACCCGGACTTCGTCGAGTCGCTCGAGCTCTTCCGCCTGCGCTCGCTCGCCTGGGGGCAAGGCTGGGACGTGTACGAGGCCTGGCTCGAGCGCGCGCGCGAGGCCGGCACGGCGAGCCCTGAGCAGCTCGAGCAGGAAAAGAAGCGAAAGCGCCGCCGCGGGCGCCGCCGCCGTCGCGGGGGTGATCGCTCCGACGACTCGGGCGCCCCGGAAGGTCTTTCCGGCGAGGAGTGAGCCGCGCGCGGAAAAACGGCGGGCTTTCCTCGCTCGCCCGCCCCGCACCGCGAGCCAGTGTTACGGTTCCTTGTCCGAACGGACGGGACGCCGAGGGGTGCGTGTGAAAGCTCGATGAGCCGAGCTGGAGTGCGCGCCACGCGGGAAACGGCGGCCCCGTCCGGGACGACACTGACTCGATTCGACTTGGTTGGATGTTCCGTGGAGCGGCCGCCGGCAGCGATGCCTGCGGCCGCTCTTCTTTTTCCCGGGGGTCCGCAGGTGCGCCGGCGCTTGGCAAGATGACGCCCATGGCTCCCGCCCTGGCCCGAGTCGCGTTCTTCGCCCTGCTCCTCGTCCCCGCGCGCGCCGCGAGCGCGCAAACGACGGAGCCCAAGCCCGTCTCGGCGCCCGACGACGCCAAGGTGCGCAAGGCCTTCTCGTTCCTGACCGAGGCCGAGCAGCTCGACGCGCTCGAGGAGTTCGCGGCCGAGGTCGAGTGGCTCGACACCTTCCGCAACCAGCTGCAGCGTTTCGCGCTCTCGCTCGAGGAACGCGACGCGGGCCTGCTGCCGCTCGACGCTCCCGCGCCGTTCTTCGATCCCAAGGAGCACGCGCCCGGCCAGCCGATCGCGCGCAAGGTGCTCGATCCCGACTCGTCCGCGGCGCGCAAGGAACGCGAGCGCATCTTCCGTCGCGCGACGAAGAGCGGCGTGCGCAGCGCGTGGCGCTACGACTGGGGCCAGCGCGAGCTCTTCCGCACCGAACCCGAGAGCCTCGAGCGAACGTT